>CAXYVC010000017.1:0-37558 GCA_964292295.1 uncultured bacterium | reverse complement strand
CTTCTTCCTCAAGATCCGAGCCGCTTTCCCCGGAGTTTCACGTTGAACCAAAAAATAATACTCATGGCGTCGGAAGTCCAAGCATTTTTTGATGGAAGAGAACAAATTCCAAGCGCCGGGGATTTGGGGGTGTCTGGCGAAAAAATGTAGAATCATCCCGGAGGCATCCATGGACGCGATGGCCATCGGGGCGTGTCGCACCTGGAAACCGGCTTCGGGCGGCGTGTCCGCGGTCGTGACGGTCCAGGCGCTTGATCTGGAAAAGGGCAGGGCGCTGGTGCACGTGCCGCGGCGCTGTTCGGGCGGATGCTCTGCGCACTGGGTGGACCTGGACCGCCTCTTCGAGGCGCCCGAGGGGGCTGGCCCCTGCGCCTGCACTCCCGTCTCCGTCCCGGCACCCCAGGGGGGCGGTGAACCCGCCTGAGGCAGAGGCGGGGCCGCGCGTTTGAGGACCCGCCACCGGCCTGTATGCAGGTGCGCCCCGCGGGTGCGGGGCGCTGATCTGGGGCGGATGATGGGACTCCCCTTCGGGCCGCGCGAAAGGCGCGGGCCGGGCCTGACCGTGGCCATGCCTCCGCTGGAGGCCCGCCCCCGGGCCCTACCCCCCGGCCTCTCTGCGTTTTCGACCCCCATCCCCGCCCGACAGACTTGCGCCCCGCGGGGGCGGGGCGCTGAATCTGGGGCGGATGATGGGACTCGAACCCACGACACCTGGAATCACAATCCAGTGCTCTAACCAACTGAACTACATCCGCCGTTGGAGCCCTTCATCCTAGCGCCTTTCCTCTGCCTTGGCCAGCGGGAACCTCCCCTGGACTGGCATCATGTTGGGGAAAGTCCCGGCGGTGCCGGAATGTAGGAGGTTCCGTTTCCATGAAAGCCCAGGTCAGACAGCTCCTTGGACTCTCCCTCTTCGCCACCACGTGCATGGGCGTGGGCATGGGTCTCAGCCACCGCTGGGTGGCCCAGGCCCAGGAGGACCGCCCCGTCGTCGTGGATGGCAAGGGTTTCGATCGCCTGCCGCCCATCGCTGAAGTGGCGGAGAAGCTGAACCCCACGGTGGTCTCCATCGAGAACACCAGCTTCGTGAAGGCGCGGGGGCGCGCGGCGACTCCCGACGCTTCCGGGGGCGAATTCTTCGATTGGTTCTTCGGGCCCCGCCAGATGCCCCGGCAGTCCCAGGAGGAGCAGCGCATCCAGGCTGGCGGCTCCGGCGTCATCATCAGCCCCGACGGCAAGATCCTGACGAACCACCACGTGGTCGAGGGCCTGCGCGGCGGCGAGGCGCGCATCCGCGTGAAGACCTCCGACGGGCGCACGCTCGACGCGACGGTGCTGGGCAAAGACAAGGAGATGGACATCGCCCTGATCAAGGTGGATGCCCGCCACCTGCCCTACGCCAAGCTCGGCGACAGCGATGCGATCCGCGTGGGTGAGTGGGTGGTGGCCATCGGCAACCCCCTCGGCCTGGAGCACACCGTCACCCAGGGCATCATCAGCGCCAAGGGGCGCAGCGCCCGCGCCGTGGGTGGCAGCGGCCTGGAGTCCTTCCTCCAGACCGACGCGGCCATCAACCGCGGCAATTCCGGCGGCCCGCTGCTGAACCTGCGGGGCGAGGTGGTGGGCATCAACACCGCCATCAACCCCATGGGCCAGAACATCGGTTTCGCCGTGCCCATCAACCTCGTGAAGAGCGTCCTGGCCGACCTGGAGAAGGGGCGTCCCGTGAGCCGCGGCTACCTGGGCGTGCTGCCCGCCGAGCTCGACAAGGCCTTCCAGGACGCGCTGGGCGTGAAGGAGGGCGTGGTGGTCAGCGACGTCACGAAGGACACCGCCGCGGACAAGGCTGGCATCCTGCGCCAGGACGTCATCACCTCCGTCAACGGCACCAAGGTGCGCACGCCGGATGACCTGGTGGGCGTCATCGCCGGTCGCCGGGCCGGGGAAGCCGTCACCCTGGGCATCGTGCGGGATGGCAAGGCGCGGGACGTGAAGGTGGTCCTCGGGGATCGCCGGGTCATCGCCTCGGATGCCGAGGAGGACGCGCAGGACAACGCCACCCCGGAAGAGGGCAAGGGCGTCAACCTGGAGAAGCAGTACGGCTTCCGCGTGGAGGACCTCACCCCCGCCAACCGCGCCCAGTTCCGCATCGCCGAGGACCGGAAGGGCGTGGTCGTCACCTTGGTGGCGGCCCGGTCCGCCGCCTACGAGAAGCTCCAGCCCGGCTACGTGATCTCCGCGGTGGGCAGCCGCTCGGTGAAGAACCTGGCGGAATTCCATGCGGAGGTTCGGAAAGCTTCCGGCAGGGCCCTCACCTTCCTGGTGCAGGCGCCCCAGGGTCCCCAGCAGATCACGGTGGCCGTCAGCCCCCGCTGATCCCCCTTTTGCCCATGCGCGCCGCCGGCCAAGCCTGCGGCGCGCATTTCCGTTAGACTGTTCCCGAAAGCCAAGGAAGGACACATGGGCCAGCGCCTGCTCATCGTTGACAGCGACCGGCGCTTCCTCGCGGAGCACAAGGTCGGGCTCGAGTCCGCGTTCGACGTGGACTTCGCGGGCGGGACTGACGGCGTCGCCCAGCGTCTGGAAGCCGGAGACCACGCCGCGGTGCTCATCTGCGTGGAGGTGAGCGACAACAAGGGCTACGCCCTCTGCTCCGCCATCCGCAAGAACCCGGCCCTGGCGGGCGTCAAGGTGGCCCTCATCAGCGGCAAGGCCACGGAGGAGGAATACGCGCGCCACCAGAGCCTCAAGGGGCGTGCGGATCTCTACCTGCACAAGCCCATCGCCCCCGGCGCCCTGGTGTCGGCCCTGGGGGCCCTCGTGCCCCCGAAGGCCCTGAACCCGGACAACCCCTTCGGCGAGCTCGGGGAGGATCTGGGCGAGGAGTGGCTGGAGAGCCTGAAGCCCGACTTCGGGACACCGGAACCCTCCGAGCTCCCGCCGCTTCCGGAAGTTCCGGAGGAGCCGGTGCGGACCGCGCCCCTGGCGCCCTCCCTGTCCACCCTGGCCTTGCCCCCGCTCCTGCTGCCCCGCATCGAGGCCCCCGCCCAGGATGCGGGGCGCGTGGAGCTGCTCGAGGCCCGCGTGCAGGACCTGGAGACGAAGCTCCAGGACATGGGCGAGCTGCTGGCCGGCAAGGACCGGGAACTCGAGGAGCTTCGCCACGCCCACGAAGCGGCCACCGTGAACCTCGACGAGGCCGAGCGCCTGCGCATCCAGATCCAGGAGACCGAGGAGGCCCTCGTCGGCCAGGAGCGCGCCCTGGCGGCCGCCCAGGGCCAGCTTGACGAGAATGCGGAGGAGCTGCGCCAGGCGAAGGCCTTCCGCGAGACCCAGGAAGGCCTGCTGGCGGAGCGTGACCGGGAGCTGGGGGAGCTCCGCAGTGCCCGGGAGGCCCTTGCCGCAGAGCTGGAGGGGCTGAAGGGTTCCGCCGGGCGTGTGCCCGGGCTCGAGGAGGCCCTGGCGGAGCGGAGCCGCGGCCTGGAGGAAGTGCAGGGCCGGCTCTCCGCCTGCGAGCAGCGCCTTGCGGAGCAGGAATCCCTGCGCCTGGAGCGCGAGGGGCGCGTGCAGGAGCTGGAGGCCGCCCTCGCGGAGCGCGGCCGCTCCGACGCGGAGCTGGCCTCCCTGCGGGAGGAGACGGAGGCCCGCGAGGCGCGCATCCGGGAGCTGGAGGCCCAGGTGGAGGGCCTGCGCGGGGAGATCGACGTCCACCGCGTGGATATCCACGGCCTGGAGGCCACCCTGCGCGGGCAGCGCCGGGAGCTGGCGGAGCAGGGCAGCCGCATGGGCGCCCTCACCCGCGAGTGCGAGGCCCAGCAGGAGCGGATCCAGGTGACCGAGGCCCTCGTGCAGGAGCGCGAGGCCGCGCTGGCGGAGCGGGAGGCGGCCCTTGCAGCCTCCGAGGAGGCCCATGCGCGGACCCGCACGCAGCTGGAGGGCACCTGTGCGGAGCTGGAGCGCCAGATGGCCCGGACGGTGAGCGAGTTCGAGTCCCAGAAGATGGAGCTGCTGCACGGGATCGACGAGCGCGAGGCCCAGCTCGGCCGCCTCGGCGGCAACCTCGAGGCCAGCCAGGAGCGCGTGGCCCAGCTGGAGCGCGAGAAGCGGGAGCTCGAAGGGCAGCTCAACGAGAAGGCCGCCCGCCTGGAATCCCTGGGCCAGGCCCTTCAGGACCTGGAGCAGGGCCTGCGCCGCGCCTCCGACCTGACGCGCCCCTTCTGATCCGCCCATCATGCATCTGGGCACGCTGATCGCCTGCGCGCTGCTGCTGCTGGCCTCCGCCTTCTTCGTGCTGGCGGAGTTCGCGGTGGTGCGCGTCCGGCCCACCCAGCTGGAGGCCATGCGGGAGCGCGACCCGCGCG
This sequence comes from uncultured bacterium, assembly GCA_964292295.1. Taxonomy (GTDB): domain Bacteria; phylum Acidobacteriota; class Holophagae; order Holophagales; family Holophagaceae; genus CAXYVC01. The sequence continues at coordinate 33,197 of CAXYVC010000017.1, read as the reverse complement.
CCAAGGCCGCCCTGGAGGTCCAGTCCCGCCTCAGCTACCACCTCTCGGCCATCCTCGTGTCCATCACCGTCTGCGCCCTGGCCTTCGGCGCCATCGGCGAGGACCTCTTCCAGGGTCCCCTCGCCGCCGTGCTGGCCTGGCTGCCTTGGCCCTGGCTCGTGCATCCCCTGGCCACGGGTCTGGCGCTGCTCCTCATGACCACCCTGCACGTGGTGCTCACGGAGATGGTGCCCCGCGCCTTCGCCATCCGGAACGCCGGGCGCTGGGCCCTCTGGACCGCAGGCCCCCTGCTGGCCTGGTCTCGCCTGATCCATCCCCTGACGGCCGCGCTCTCGGGGATCAGCCGCGGCGTGGAACGCCTGATGGGCCTTCCCCCTGGGGAGGGCGCCGAGGACCTGCTGCCCTCGGAGGAGGAGTTCAAGCAGCTTCTGGAGCAGAGCCAGGCGAGCGGCACCCTGGAGCTCTCCCGGAAGGAGCTCATCGAGAACCTCTTCGCCTTCTCCCGGCGCACGGTGAAGGAGATCGCCATTCCCCGCGGGCAGGTGGCCTGCTTCGACCTGCGCCGCGACCTGGCCGACAACCTCCAGCTGGCGCGCACCAGCCCCCACACCCGCATCCCCGTGGTGGAGGGCGACCTGGACCACGTCGTGGGCGTCATCCACATGAAGGAGCTGCTCTGGGCCCTGCACGAGCAGCACGGTCCCCTGGACCTGCGGGCCCTGGCGCGTCCGGCCTTCCTGGTGCCCGAGATGCGCCTGATCCAGGACCTGCTGCTGGATTTCCAGCGCCAGAAGCAGCACATCGCCCTGGTGGTGAACGAGCACGGCGGCATCGACGGCCTGGTGACGCTGGAGGACATCCTCGAGGAGCTGGTGGGCGAGATCCAGGACGAGTTCGATCGGGAGGTCATCGACCTGCGGCGCACCCGCGGCGGGGCCTGGCTGGCCCGGGGCACGGTGACGCTGGAGCAGCTGGAGGACCACCTGCGCCTGAAGCTGGAGTCCTCCGAGGGCTCGGTGAGCCTGGGGGGCTTCTTCCAGGAGCGCCTGGGCCGCATCCTGCGCCCGGGGGACGAGCTGCGCCTCCAGGGCTGGCGGGTGCGGGTGCTGGAGATGCGGGGCATGGCGCCCCGGAAGTTCCTGCTGAAGCCCCCGCCCTCCGCGGTGGACGATCCGGAGCCGTCCTCCCTTGGCTGAGCTGGAGGCCTTCATCCTGTCGGCGGGCCTCGGCACGCGCATGGGTCCCCTGTCCCGGGTGCTTCCGAAGCCCGCGTGGACCCTGCAGGGGCGCTCCCTCCTGTGCTGGAGCGCCGCCCGGCTTCGCGCCCAGGGCTTCGGTTCCGTGGGCTGCAACGCCCACCACCTGGTCGCGGCGCTGCGCCGCGCCGCCGCGGGCGAGCTGGAGATCTTCGAGGAACCGGTGCTGCTGGGCAGCGCGGGGGGGCTGCGCCATGCCCTGGGACGGGCCGCGGATCCCCTGGCGGTCTGGAACGGGGATGCCCTGGCGGAAGTCCCCTGGGCCGCCTTCCGCGAGGCGCACCGGGCGCGGCGCGCCCAGCTGAGCTGGCTGCTGGTGCCGCACCCGGGTGGCCCCTGGAATCCCGTGTGGCTGGGGCCCGATGGCCGCATCCTGCCGAAGGGCGAGACCGGCGAGGGGCCCTACCACTTCACCGGCGCCTCCCTCTGGGGCCGCGAGGCGCTGGCGTTTCTGCCCGAGGGGCCCTCGGACACCAAGGCGGACCTGCTGCCCCGGCTGAGCCGTCACGTGGGCATCGTGACGGAGCCCTTCCCCTGGCGGGAGGTGGGCACGCCGGACCAGCTCATCGCCGCGGCGGCGGAACTGGCGCCGGAAGCGGAGGGCCGCATCCCCGGATGCTACGTGCATCCGGAGGCGGAGCCCGCCGGACGCCTCGCGCGCTGCGTGCTGGGCCCCGGCGCGCGCCTCCATCCTGCGGTGGAGGACCGGGACGCCTTCTGGTACGGCGAAGGCGGGCGGCAGGTGCGCCTGGCGCTAGACTGAGGCATGGACCCGCGTCTCCAGGCCGCCCTCGATCGCTGGGACTGCAGCGAGCCGCTTCCCCTAAGCGGGGATGCGGGCGCCCGCCAGTACTTCCGCGTGGAGCACCCGCACCTGGGCACCGCCCTGGTGGTGCTGTACCCGCCGAAGCCCGAGAAGGGCGACGACCCCTTCTACGACTACCGCGCCCTCCAGGCCTACCTGGATCCGGTGCTGCGCGTGCCCACCATCATCCAGGTCTCGGACGAGGACCGCTGCCTGCTCGTGGAGGACCTGGGCGACCTCACCCTGGAGCGCCGCCTGATGCTCCACCCCGAGGAGGAACTCCGCTGGGCGGGGGAGGTGGCGGAGCAGCTCGCCACCTGGCTGGGCCTGCTCACGGAGGGGGCGCCGACGCGCGCCTTCTTCATGCTGCGCCAGTTCGACCGGGAGAAGTTCGCCTTCGAGTGGGCCTTCTGCCGGGACAACTTCTTCCGGGACTTCCTGCAGCTGGATCCGCCCCGGTGGCTGGACCGCCTGATGGAGGAGCTCCACGCGGCCCTCGTCCCGAGGGCGCGCCATCTCGCCCACCGGGACTTCCACGTGCGCAACCTCATGGTGCACGGGGACCGCCTGGTGACCATCGACTTCCAGGACGCCCGCCGCGGCGCCGCCACCTACGATCTCGCCTCCGTCCTCTTCGACGGCTACTGGGACTGGAGCGAGGAGGCCGGCCTGCTGCTCACCGGGCGCGTGGCGGAGGAGCTGGGCTGGAGCCTCCCGCTGCTCTGGGAGGAGCTGAACCTCAGCGCCCTCCAGCGCAATCTCAAGGCCCTCGGGACCTTCGGCCACCAGCTCGTCCACCGCCGGAAGGCCCACTTCGCCCCCGCCGTGCCCCGCACCCTGCGCCACGTGCTCGGCCACTTCCAGCGCATGAACCACGGGGACGGCGTGCTCGCCGCCGAGCACTGGATCCGCCTCTCGCGCCAGCGCCTGCTGGGGGTCTGAGCCCCCGGCACGCGCCCCATCGAAGGGCATCGGCTGGTTCAAACGCAAAACCCGGGCTCAGAACAGGTCGCCCAGGCAGCCGGCGATCTTGGTGCTGAGGTCCTCGGGCGTGAAGGGCTTCATCAGGTAGTTGGCGGCGCCCTTCTGGATGAAGCCGAGGACCCGCGAGCGCTCGGATTCGGTGGTGAGCATCATCACGGGAATGCCGGCCAGGCGGGGATCGGCCTTGATCGCCTGGAGCGCCTCCTCGCCGTCCATGCGCGGCATGTTCACATCCAGCACGACGAGGGCCACGTCCGGGCCGTGGCGCGCAAGCAGTTCCAGGGCCTCCAGGCCGTCGGAGGCCTCGAGCAGCTCGAAGCCCAGGGTCGCCACCACCCGGCCCACCATGCGCCGCATGGTCGCCGAGTCGTCCACGGAAAGGATCAGGTTGGCCATGGCGGGCTCCTAGAGGCGGCTGCGGTAGTAGGTCCCCGCGCCGTGGGTGCGGGGCTCGAAGAGGTCTCCGGAGGCCTGGAGGTTCTCCACCGCGCTGATGAGCAGGTAGCCGCCCTGGGACGTCAGGCGGGCGATGCCCTCGAAGATCTGGCGCTTGAAGGCGTCCGAGAAGTAGATGGTCACGTAGCGGCAGAAGACGATGTCGAAGCGGCCCAGGGCGTCCATGGGGTCCTGGAGGTTGAACTTCTTCAGCGTCACCATCCGCTTCACGGCGTCGTCGAGCACCCAGACCTGGCCGTCCTGGCGGAAGTAGCGGTCGCGCAGTTCCTCGGGCATGCCGCGGCCGATGGCGCCGCTGTCGTAGCGTCCCGCGCGGGCCAGGAAGAGCGCGGAGGGCGAGATGTCGGTGGCGAGGATCTCGAAGTGCTCGGGCCGGATGCCGGGGTGCGTGCGGCAGTACTCCAGGATGCTCATGGCGATGGAGTAGGGCTCCTGCCCCGTGGAGCTCGCGGCGGACCAGATGCGGATGCGGAAGCGCTGGCCCGCCAGCACGGGGGCGGCGAATTCCGGGATCAGCACCTCCTCCAGGATACGGAAGGGGTGCCCGTCCCGGAACCAGAGCGTCTCGTTCGTGGTCATGGCGTCCACGATCTTGTCGCGCAGGGCGGTGCCCGTCTCGGCCGCGGCGAGGCGGTAGAAGCTCCCGAAGTCCGGGCACTGCGTCTCCGCCAGGAGGCCGGCCAGCCGCGTCTCCACGAGGTAGGCCTTCTCCTCGCCCAGCACGATGCCGCAGTGGCGCTCGATGTAGTCGCGCAGGAGTCGGAATTCCGCGGGGGCGATCGCTTCAGTGGGCATGGCGCGGGCCATCCGTGGCCAGGGCGCAGAGTCGCGCCGCGAGACGTTCGAGGGGCACGCGCTCGTCGGACAGGCCCGCCTCGTCCACCGCGGCGGGCATGCCGTACACCACGCAGCTCTCCTCGCTCTGGCTCAGGCAGTAGCAGCCCCTCCGCTTCATGGCGCGCACGCCCTCGCAGCCGTCGCTCCCCATGCCCGTCATGACGAGGGCGAGCAGGTTCCCGCCGTACTGGGCCGCCATGGAGCGGAAGAGGACGTCCACCGAGGGGCGGCAGCTGTTCTCGGGCGGGTGCTCGTTCAGGCCGACGATGAGGCCCTCGGGCACGCTCTCGCTGCCGGGGCGGCGCCGCACGACCATGTGGCGTCCGCCCGGCGCCAGGTAGACGCTTCCCGCCTCGATGGGCTCGCCCTCGCGCCCATCCCGCACGCGCAGCCGGGAACGGCGGGAAAGGTGTTCCGCCAGGGAGGCCGTGAAGCCCGGCGGCATGTGCTGCACCAGGAGGATGGGCAGGGGGAAGTCCGCAGGGAGGGCCGGGATAAGCTCTCCCAGGGCGTTGGGGCCGCCGGTGGACACGCCGATGCCGAGGGCCTCGAAGCGGCGCGGGGGCGGGGTCGCACTCCTGGGAGGCGCGGGCTTCGGGGAGGCCGCCGGTGGGGGCGCGCAGGCCCGCAGGTTGCGCCGGGTGCGCACGTGGCGCACGAGGGGGCGCAGGCGCTCGCGGAGTTCACGGCGGCTGTGCTCCGGGTCCGAGCCTTCGGGCTTGCGCACGAAGTCCAGGGCCCCGCGCTCGAGGGCCCGCACCGTGGCCTCCGCCGCCCGGGCGGTGGCGCCGCTCACGAGGACCACCGCGCAGTCCGGATGGCGGCGGCGCAGCTCGCTCAGGGTCTCGAGGCCGTCCATGTCTGGCATCTCCAGGTCCAGCAGCACCAGGTCCACGGGGCTTTCCTCCATGCGGGCCAGGGCAAGGCGGCCCTGGGGGGCGGTGGCCACGACCGCCGCCTCCCCGGTGCCTTCCACCGCCTCCGTGACGATGCGCCGGTAGGTCGCGGTGTCGTCCACCACCAGCACGCGGATGCGGTCGTCGAGCATGCTAGAGCCTGAAGCGGGAGACGGAGCCCTGGAGACGTTCCGCCACGCGGGCCAGCTCCTTGGCGGCGGTGTTGGTGTCGGCGGCGCCCCGGGCGGTCTCGCGGCAGGCGGTGCTCACCGTGGCCACGTTGCGGGAGACGTCGTTCATCCCCTTGGCCGCCTCGGAGGCGTTGCGCGCCACGTCCGTGGCGCCGGCCGCGAGCTGGTTGATGTTGCGGGTGATGTCGGCGACGCCCTTCACGGCCTCCTGCACGTTGCGGGAGACCTCGTTGGTGCCCATGGCCGCCTGCTGGACGTTGCGGGACACCTCGCCCGCGCCTCGGGCGGCGCTGCCGACGTTCTTGGAGATCTCGTTGGTGGTGGCGGTCTGCTGCTCGACCGCCGCGGCGATGCTGCCCGAGATGGTGTTGATCTCGTTGATGACCTGCACGATCTCGTCGATCGCCTTGACCGCCTGCTGGGTGTTGCCCTGCATCCCCTCCACCTGGGCGCGGATCTCCTCGGTGGCGGCAGCGGTCTGCTTGGCCAGCTCCTTCACCTCGTTGGCCACCACCGCGAAGCCCTTGCCGGCCTCGCCCGCGCTTGCCGCCTCGATGGTGGCGTTCAGGGCGAGCAGGTTGGTCTGGGCGGCGATGCCCTTGATCATGTCCACCACCTTGCCGATCTCCTGGGCGCTGCGGCCCAGCTTGTCCACGATCTGGGCGGTGCTGCTGGCGCTGTGGGCGGCCTTGTCGGCGACGGATGCGGCCTGGCCGGAGCTCTTGGAGACCTCGTTGAGGCTCACGCTCATCTCCTCGATGGCCGTGGCGACGGTGTTCACCGCGCCCGTCATCTGGTCCGTGGAGGTGGCGATCACCTTCATGTTCGAGGACATCTGCTCCACCGCGGCGCCCACGCTGCGCTGGTTGGCGCTCACCTCCTCGGAGGCCGAGGCCACGGTGTTCGCGTTGGCGCTCATCTCCTCCACGCCCGCGGCCATGCTCTTCACGTTCACGGAGGCCTGCTCGGTGCCGGCCGCCGCGGTGTTGGCCTGCTGGGTCATCTGGTCGGCCGTGTTGGCCATGGTGGTGGAGGTGGCGGTGAGCTCGTCCGAGGAGCTGGCCAGGGTGTTGCTCGCCCCGCTGATCTCCGTGAGGGCCTGCGCCAGCTTCGCGGAGCTGTTGTTGAGGGCGTCCGCCAGCCGCTGGAAGTCACCCCGGTAGGCGGTCTGGATGCGCGCCGTCAGGTCGCCGGCCTCGATGGCCCCGGTGACCCGCTGCACGTCGTTGATGGGGCCGACCACCGCCTCCAGGGTCTCGTTGATGCCCCGCAGGAGCTTGCGGTAGACGCCGGTGCTAGCATCCGCGTTGGCGCGGGTGTTCAGGCGGCCCTCCTTGGCGCCGTCGATGACGAGGCCCATCTGCTCGACCATGGCCCCGATGGCCCCCACCATCTTCTGGAGGGCGCCCTTGAGCTGGCCGGTCTCATCGCGGGAAAGGGTGCCGAACGCGATCTCGGTGTCGCCCGCGGCCACCCGGTCCGCGATGGCCATGCACTCCTGGAGGGGGCGCACGATGGAGCGGGTGATGAAGATGGCGATGCCCGCGCCGAGGAGCACCGCCAGGATCGAGAGCACGAGGGTCGTGGTGCGGGTGCTGGACATGGTCTGCTGGGCGCGCGCTCCGTCGGCGGTGGCGGCCTTCTGAAGGTAGGCGGAGTAGGCATTCCAGGTTTCCAGGTAGGTGGCCTGGAGGCCCCGGAACTCGCCCAGCAGGTAGGTTGTGGCCTCGGCCTTCTTGCCCGCCTTGGCCAGGCGCCTGAGGTCCGTCAGACCCGGGACGTAGGTCTTGCGGATCTCGATGAGCTTGGCGACCAGGCGCTTGCCCTCCTCGCTCTGCTCGCCCTTCTCGATCTTGTCGACGATCTCGCGCACGCGCACGGCGGCCTCGTCGATGCGCGCGTCCTCCTGGGCAATCTTCTCGGGATCGTTCAGCAGGAGCATGTTGCGGATGAAGCGGGCCGCGTTGTTGGCGCCGTCCACCGCCTCGTGCACCATCAGCACCTTCGGGAAGCGGTCGTTGGCGAAGGTGTCCACGTCCCGGGAGACGCCTCCCAGGTTCACGTTGGTGGTGATCGCCATGGCGATCAGGAAGAAGAGGACGAAGCCGAATCCGAGGGCGAGGCGGGTTCCGATCTTGAGGTTGGTCAGCATGGGATCTCCGGTTGGAAGGGGAAGCTTGTGTCTCGAAGGGGGCGCGAAGGGCCTAGGTGGTAGACAGGAGCTCGGGCAGTGCGAGAAGGACGAGCAGGCCCGCATCCGTGCGGAGCACGCCGGACACGAAGCGCTCCTCGCCTTCGCCGAGGTTTGCCGGGGCGTTCTCGGCCAGGCTGCCGTCGGCTTCGACCACGTCCCCGATGGCATCCACCAGGAAGCCCGTGAGGTCCGTGGGAAGGCCCTCGCGGCTGCTCACGGAGGGCACCTCGCCGGCCTGCTTGAGGATGACGATGTGGCCCCCCTCGGAGGTCCCGCAGGGGGCCACGCCGAGGCGCACGGCCAGGTCCAGGATGGTGACGATCTGGCCCCGCAGGTTCAGGAGGCCCCGGATGCAGGGCTCCGCCCGGGGCACGGGGGTGATGTCCAGGACGCGGATGATCTCCCGCACCTTGAGGATGTCGAGGCCGAGCATCCGCTCGCCCACGCGGAAGGTGGCGTACTGGGTCATGGCTTCGCTCCTTCGGCGAGGCCCGCCTCCTGCACCAGGGCGACGGGATCCAGGAAGAGGGTGAGGTGGCCCCCCACCATGGCGGAACCGAGCAGGCCCGGGCCCTCGAAGGCCAGGGGCTTCAGCTCCACCTCCACGTCCAGGGCGTCCAGGATCGCCGTGATGAGGATGCCCGCGGGCGGAGGGCCGCCTGGGACCTTGGGGATCACGAGGAAGAGCCCGGGGGCCTCCGCAGGGAGGGGGTGCACCTCCAGGTGGCGGTCGAGGCGCAGCAGGGGCAGGCCCGTGCCGCGATACTCAAGGTATTCGCGGTCTCCGATGCGCTCGATGCTGCCCGGGTCCAGGCGCTCGAGGCGCAGGACGCGGTCCTGGGGCACGGCGAAGCGCTCGCCCGGTGCGGCCTCGAAGAGGATGACGGAGCGCCTTCGGCTCGCCTTGAGGGCTTCGGCGCGGTGCTCCTCTTCGGCGCGGCGCTTCTCCTCCGCATGGAGGTCCAGGAAGTGCAGCTGGGAGAGGGTCGCGATGCCTCCGGCATCCAGGATCATGATCACGCGCCCGTCGCCCAGGATCGTGGCCCCGCTGAAGCACTTGAGGCCCTGGAGATAGCAGGAGAGCGGTTTCACGACGATCTCCTCGATGTCGTAGAGCTCGTCCACGATCACGCCGAAGGCGTTGTTTCCCACGCGGAGCACCACGATGTTGTGGTCGCTGCGCCAGTCGCTGCGCCGGTCCGGCGTGCCGCGTGCCTCCGAGCGCGGGTCCGCCAGGCTCCGGCGGTCGTCCTGGAGGAAACCGTCCGCATCCCGGAAGGTGCGGGGCAGGGCCAGGGCGTCCGCCAGGCGCACCAGGGGCAGGAGCTTGTCCCGCAGGCGGAGCACCAGGGCGCCCTGCACGTGCTCGATGCGGCTGGCGGCCTCCGCCGCGCGCACCCACACGAACTCCACGACGTTCACCTGGGGGATGGCGAAGCGCTGGCACCCCACGCCCACGATCATGGAGGGGATGATGGCGAGGGTGAGGGGAAGGCGCAGGCGCACGGTGGTGCCTACGCCCACCTCGGTCTCCACCTCCACGTGGCCGCCCAGGCGCTCCACGTTGGTGCGCACCACGTCCATGCCCACGCCGCGCCCGCTGATCTCGGACACCTGCTCGGCGGTGGAGAAGCCGGGAGCGAAGATGAGGCCCACGATCTCCCGATCCGTCATGTCCGAGGCCTGGGCCCGGGTGAGGATGCCCTTGGCGATGGCCTTCTCCAGCACCTTCTTGGCATCGATGCCGCGCCCGTCGTCGCTGATGGCGATGTTGACCTGCCCTCCCTCGTGGAAGGCGTGCAGGAAGACGGTGCCCGTGGGGGGCTTCCGCGCGGCGCTGCGCTCGGAGGGCAGTTCGATGGCGTGGTCGGCGCAGTTGCGGATGAGGTGGGTGAGGGGATCCACCAGCATCTCGACGATGGACTTGTCGAGCTCCACCTCCGCGCCCTGGATCTGCACCTCGATCTGCTTGCCCAGGGAGCGGCTCAGGTCACGGATGATCCGGGGGAAGCGGCTGAACACCGTGCCGATGGGCTGCATGCGGGTCTGCATGATGCCCTCCTGGACCTCGGTGGTGACCTGGCTGATGTCCTGCAGCACGGGGGCGAGGCCCGGGATGGCGTGGCGGTGGGGTTCCATGGTGCGCAGGAGCTGGTTCCTGCCCAGGACCAGCTCGCCGGCGAGGTTCATCAGGTGGGTGAGCAGATCCACCCGCACGCGGAGGGTCTCGCCCCCTGCCTCCCGGGCGTGGCCGGGGCGCTCCTCGGCGTCCCCCGCGGGCGCGGAGGGCGGAGGGGCCTCGGCGACGGGGGCGGATTCCGGCTCGCGCATTTCGGCCTTGAGCGCCGCCATGTCCAGGAGGACCACCTGCTCGCTGGGCAGGCGCAGGCCCAGCGCCGCCAGGTCGGGCTCCAGCACGGTTCCGAAGAGGAGGGTCACCGGGAGGTCGGCCTCGAGGCAGCTCCCCAGGTCCGCGATGGCCTGCACGTCCACGTAGGCGTCGAGGCAGGCGCCCACGGACAGGGCGTTCTTCAGGAAGGCCAGGGGCGTGAGCCCCTTGTCCTTGATGTCCCGGTGCAGGTAGGCGGTGGCGTGGTAGAGGCTCATGCCCCGCCGCAGGGCGGAGCGCACGTCCTCTGCGTCCAGGTCGAAGGAGCGCGTTCCCTGGCGGGCCTGGACCGTGCGCCCGTGTGCCACGCCCTGGCCCTCGAGGATGGCCTGGAGGGCGGTCATGTCGGCGTCGCAGGGCACCGCGTCGCTGCGGTGGATGTCGTCGAGCATGGCGCGCAGGCGGTCCAGCGCCGCCAGGAGGACGTCCATGATGGCCGGGGCCACCTGGAGCTTTCCGTCCCGCACCTGCATGAGCACGCTCTCCATGGCGTGGCTCAGGCCCTTGAGGCGCTCGAAGGCGAAGAACCCTGCGCCGCCCTTGATGCTGTGGATGGCGCGGAAGACGCGGTTCACGACCTCCGCGTCCACCCGCGCGCCATCCTGTTCCATCAGCAGGAGGTCCGGTTCGATGGAGGCCAGGTGCTCCCGGCTCTCGGTCACGAAGTCGGAGATGATGCTTTCGTCCGTCAGGCTGCTCATGCGGGAACCTCGGCCACGTCGAAGAACTTCGTGAGGTTGAAGAGGCGGAAGACGCGCGCGATGTCCGGGATCGCCCCCTCCACGCGGAAGGCGAGGCCTTTGGCTTGGCAGCTCTTGAAGAGGCCCAGCACGAGGGTCACGCCTAAGGAATCGATCTGCCGGGCCCGGGAGATGTCCAGCGCCACGGTTCCGGAGGCGCCCTCCAGGGCCGACAGGAGCTGGGCGCGCAGGGCCTCCACTGTGCTCGCCACCAGGTCTCCCTTGGGCTGCAGCAGGAGGCCGGCGGGCGTGCGCTCGATCTTCAGGGGGGATTTCAGGGTGGGCATGGTCCGTCCTCCAGTTCGAAGCGCATCCGCAGCTCGCCGGCGTCCATGCGGAGGCTGGCGCCCGCGGCGCGCATGCAGGGGATCCCGCGACCGCGCTCGGAGAGCGGGTCGTCGGGCGCGCGGTGATGGTCCAGGTCGAAGCCGCTTCCCTCGTCCGTGACGCGCAGGTCGAGGCGTCGCCCCTCCTCCCGGAGGCGTGCCCGCAGATGGATCCCGGCGCCCTCCCGCCCGCGGTTCCCGTGAAGCAGGGCGTTGGTGAGCGCCTCGCGCAGGGCGAGGGCGAGCTCGAAGCGGCGGGTGGAGCCCAGGCGCGTCCCCTCTTGCAGGAAGCGGGAGAAGCGCGCCACGGCGTCGTCCAGGGCCGAGGCTTCGGAGGGGATCCACAGCGCCAGGACGTCCTCCTGCGTTGTGGCGGGCTGCTCGAAGGCGATGGCGAGCAGGTCGTCCTCGAGGTGCCCGCCGCCGAAGGCCTGGGCGGCCCGGCAGAGGCTTTCCAGCGCCGTTCCCACGGGCTCGCCGGCCAGGGCCCCCCAGTGGGACGGCGCGAGGTCCTGGAAGGAGCGTCCGCCGCCGTCGCGCAGCTCGAAGAGGCCGTCCGTGGCGAAGAAGAGGCGGTCGCCTTCCTCCAGCCAGAGCACGCGCTCCTCCACCATGGCTTCGGGGAAGATGCCCAGCGGGGTCCCGTTCAGCACGATGGGCAGCGCATCCCCGCGGCGCCTGCGGAGGTGCAGGCCGTAGGGGATCCCGCTGTTCAGGAGGTGCACCCGTCCCGTATCCGGCTGCCAGATGCCCATCAGGGCGCACACGGGGATCTCGCTGAAGGGCCCATCCTGCACCGTGCGGTTCAGGCGCGCCGCGAGCTCGGCGAGGCTGCGCGTCTCAGGCGTGAAGCTCGACAGCATGCCCAGGAAGGAGGCCACGGCGTACGAGCAGATCACCGAATGCCCCGCCACGTCGGCCAGCACGAAGAAGATGCTGCCGTCCGCCATGCGGGTGCAGCGGAGCACGTCGCCCCCCGCGTCCGTGAAGGGCTCCGAGAGGGTGTAGACGGGCAGATCGCGCTCAGGCACGGCCACCAGGGCGCGCTGGGCCATCCGGACCGCGCGCGCGGTCTCCTCGCTGCGGCGGGCGCTGCCGCGGGAGCGGGAGGCGTCGAGCACGCTCCGCACGCAGCCCACCAGGGTGCCGGAGGTGAAGGGCTTGTTCAGATACTCGGTGGCCCGCAGGTGTACCGCGGCCTTCACCTGCTCGGCGTCCTCCACCGAGGAGAGGATGACGATGGGAAGGGTTGCGTCGCGCTCCCGGAGGCGCTCCAGCAGCTGGAGGCCGTCCAGGCGGGGCATGACCAGGTCGGTGAGCACCGCGTCGAAGCCCGGATCCTCCTCGGACTCGAAGAGCTCCCAGGCCTCCTGGCCGTCCCGGGCGGAGGTCACGCCGTAGCCGGCCTTGGCGAGCCAGCTGCCCAGGAGGGATCGGGTGACGGCACTGTCCTCCGCCAGGAGGATGCGGTGGCGGGGAGGACCGATCTCGGAGGCCTTGGCCTCCTCCGGCGCAGCCTGGGCGCGGGCCGCGAAGGCGCGCCGCAGGACGTGGGCGATGTCCCGGGGCGTGGCGGGAAGCAGCACCTGGTCGTCGGGCCCCCCCTCCGCCAGGAGGGGCAGGTCCTGGCTGGGTTCCGCGAGCAGCACCACCGGAAGGCCCGGGCGCAGGCGTAGGGTGCGCCGGACGAGCGCCTGGGCGGACATGCCCTGGAGGGAGGGATCCACCAGAAGGGCGTCGAAGTCGGCGGTGTGGGCCCGGAGCTGCTCCAGGGCCTCGAAGGGATCGAGCTTCGCGGTGACGCGGTAGCCCAGCATGCGGAGGCCCTGGGCGATCAGGGCGGACCCGAGTTCGTCCCCCCCGGCGAGGAGCACCTGCTCCTGGCCCACGGGCTCCTCCCGGGGGATCGCCTGGCCCGGCTCCGCGACCGGGTCGGTGCAGGGCAGGAGCACCGTGGCGGTGGTGCCCTGGCCCGGGGCGCTGGCGAGGCGGATGTCGCCGCCGTGGGCGGTGACGATGCCGTGCACCACGAAGAGGCCCATTCCCGTGCCCTCGCCCTGGGGCTTGGTGGTGAAGAAGGGCTCGAAGACCTGGTCGAGGAGCTCCGGCGCCATGCCGCATCCCGTGTCCCGCAGGCTCATCACCGCGTAGCGTCCTTCGGGCAGATGCCCTGGTCCGCTTTCCGCCTCCAGGGCCTCCTCCGCCAGGGTGAGTTCCAGCGTGCCGCCCTCCGCGCGCATGGCGTGGAAGGCGTTCACCGCGAGGTTCAGGGCCACCTGGAGGATCTGGTTGGGATCCCCCGTGCACCAGATGGAGGAGCTGAGGCGGGTCTCAAGGGTGATGCCCGGGGGGGCCGTCTCCCGCAGCATGGCGACCACCTCGCGCACCACGGCGCTCAGGTCGAAGGGGACGCGGCGCTCCTCGCCGCTCCGCGCGAAGGCCAGGATGCGCCGGTTCAGCTCCTGGGCGCGGCGGGAGGCCAGGCGGATGGCCTCGATCTTGCCGCGGCCGGGATCCATCTCCGGGATCTGCCACTCCAGCAGCTCCGCCGCGGCGAGGATCGCGGTGAGGATGTTGTTGAAGTCGTGGGCGACGCCGCTGGCGAGCTTCCCGAGGGCGTCCATCTTCTCCGCCTGGCGGAGGTAGCGCTCCCGCTGCAGCTCCTCGGTCACGTCGTGCAGGACGCAGAGCAGGTCGTGCCCCCCCGGCCCGTCCCCGGCGGAGAGGCGGGCCACGGCGGAGAGGGTGCGCGGGCGGCCTTCCGGTCCCGTGCAGGGAATGTGGCCGCGCCAGGCGTGCTCGGGGCATTCGTTCGCCGGGAGCCCGGCGAGCACCTTCCCTGGTCCCTCGAGGAAGGCGCGGATGCGGCAGTCCTGGGGCAGGGTGGCCGGGTCGGCGCTTGCGTGTTCGCCGCAGCCCAGGAGGCGGTGGGCCGCGCGGTTGGCGAGCACCGGCGCGCCGGCGGCGTCGAGCATCAGCACGCCGTCGTCCGTCTGCTCCAGGGCCTCGAAGAGGCGCTGGCGGATGCGCTCCAGGTGGCGCTCCCGGGTGATGTCCTCCTTCACGGCCAGATAGTGCGTGACCTGGCCGTGCTGGAGGATGGGCGAGATGACGGCGCGCTCGTGGAACTCGGTGCCGTCCTTCCGGCGGTTGCGCAGTTCCCCCCGCCAGGTCTGCCCCGTGGAGAGGGTGCGCCAGAGCTCCCGATGGGTGGCGGGATCCTGTGTGGGGGACTTCAGCAGGCGCGGATTGTGCCCCAGAACCTCCTCGGTGCCGTAGCCGGTGACCTGCGTGAAGGCGGGGTTCACGTACTCGATGGCGCCCGAGGCGTCGGTGATGAGGACGGAGACGGGGCTCTGGGCGATGGCGGTGGAGAGCAGGGCCAGCCTGGATTCCTTCCGGCGCTCCTCGGTGATGTCGTGCGCAAGCATCGTGAAGAAGCCGGGGTGGGGGCACTGGGCCAGGATCCGGAAGAAGCGCCCCTGGGAGCCGCTGTAGTGTTCGAAGCGGGCGCTGCGCCCCGTGAGGGCCACCTCGCCCAGGCGCGCGATCCAGCCGGTCTCGATCCCGGGGAAGATCTCCCGGGCCGTGTGCCCGCGCACCTCGGCGGCGCTGTGCCCCATCAGGGCCTCCCAGGCGGCGTTCACTTCGAGGATGCGGTAGTCGACGGGATGGCCCGAGGCGTCCAGGACAACCTCGTGCAGGGCGTAGGCCTCGGGCATCGCCTGGAAGAGCTGGCGGTAGCAGAGCTCGCTCCCGGGCTCCTCGGTCGGGGGCGGCATCCTGCCCTCCAGGAGGGCAAGCACCCCACCCTCCCCGTCGGGCACCAGTTCGAGCGTCAGGGGGAGCAGGGTGCCGTCCCCCTGCCGCAGCCGCACGCGGGCTTCGGCGTGCTCGCCCCGGGCGGCCCTCCCGTGGGCGCGGAGCAGCTCCGGCAGGTCCTCCTCCGCCGCCACGTCCGCCCAGCAGCGGCCGCGCAGTTCCTCCCGCGACCGGCCGAGGAGGCGCGCCGCGACGGAGCTCGCGCCGGAGACCTGGGAGCCCGCTTGCAGGCGCAGGGCGGCCAGGTGCTCCGATTCCAGGAGGCGGTCCCCGAGCGGCGAGGGACCGCACGTCGCCTCGAGGCCCAGGAGGCCCACGTAGCCCGTGCCCCCCTGCTGGAAGGGGAAGATGCGCCAGAGCTGCGCTTCCCGACCCTGGAGCGCGGCCGTGAAGGTGGCCCCCTCCGCGGGTGGCGCCTCCAGAAGGGTGCGCACCGCCTCCTGGTGCTCCGGGGCCAGGCGCGCGACGAAGGGCATGCCCGCCAGGGCCTCCGGCGGCGCATCCAGGAGCAGGGCGTACCGCGGATTGGTGAAGAGGGGCAGCCCGTCCCGCAGCACGGCGATGGGCAGGCTCGCCTGGGGCAGGATCGCCTCGAAGAACCCGAGGCCGCGGCGCCTCCCCTCCCGGTGGGCCTCGAGCCCGGGCGGTGCCTCCGCCACGGCGTGCATGGCCTGGGCGACCTCGCGCTCGCTGCGCGGCCCGGTCATGGCCTGGCCTCTCGGGGGGATGACGCTGGAGGAAGGGTGCTCATGGGAGTCCCGCAGGAAGGCGGGTGGGCGTGGAGGGGCTCGACGCGGGAAGGCGCGACCCTGCGGAGGGGAAACCCCACCGGTGGATCGCGCCTTCGACTTGCAGGCCGGATGCCTGCCCGCCAAGGCGTCCCGCCCCATGGGCGGGACCCGTAGCAGCTGAAACCTAGCCCGGGAGAAGGGGGCGTCAAGGGGGTTGGGGCGGCCCGGAAAGGAGGGTCTCGAGGCGCTCCCGCAGCAGGGCCAGCTCGCGGCTCTTAAAGGCGTGCCGCGTATGCTCCAGGGTGGCGATGGCCTCCCGCAGGGCGTCCTCGTAGCGGAGCAGCCTGGGGCAGTTCTGGATGCCGCAGAAGGAGGCCACGGCCCCCTTGCTGAAGGACTGCTCGAAGAGCTCCTTCATGTCGAGCATGAGGGCCGCCATGTTGCCCAGCGCGAGCCCGAGCACCGTGCGGGCGCCGTCCTGGTCCTGGGCCTGGGGCATGCCGCGCATGAGCTCCTGCATCTTGCCCATGTCGTCCACCCAGTCCAGCACGCGCTCCCGGGTGCGCCGCAGGGTGCGGTGCATCCGCACGCTGGCCACGCCCCGGCGGAGGTGCAGCAGCAGCTCGTCCAGCTCCAGGGGCTTCACGAGGTAGGCCACCACGGGGAGCTGGATTGCTCCCTGGGCGGTGCTGACGGAGGGATAGCCCGTGACGAGGATCATGTGGAGGTCCGGGCTCATCTCGGCGGCCAGCTTCAGGAAGTCCAGGTCGTGGTTGCCGGGCATCATGAGGTCGGACACCAGGAAGTCGTAGGTGTTCTCCTTCAGGAACTGGGTCGCCTCCAACCCGTCCCGCGCGGTGTCCACCAGGTAGCCCTCGCGGCGCAGCAGGTCCGCCGTGGCCTGGAGGAAGACCTCCTCGTCGTCCGCCATGAGGATGCGGACCGGTCCTTCGGCGGCGTTCATCGCGCGCCTCCTGCGGGACAGGCCGCCCCGCAGGGGGCGGGCAGGTGGACGCTGAAGGCGCATCCGCCGGCGGGAAGGTTCTCGAAGCCCACGCGCCCCCCCATGCTTTCCACCAGGCGCCGCGTCGTGGCGAGGCCCAGGCCCAGGCCGCTCTCCTGGCCGCTGCGCTTGGTGCTGAAGCCCGGATCGAAGATGCGCTCCCGGGATTCCTCGGGCACGCCGGGCCCCTCGTCCTGGATCTGGAGCATCAGGCCCTCCTGCTCGATCCGCGCACGCACCCGGACGTGGCCGCGCCTGGGAGAGGCCTCGATGGCGTTCTGCAGGAGGTTGAAGAGCACCTGCCGCAGGAGGTCCGTGCGCAGCACGACCTTCAGGTCGGGATCCGGGAAGTCCAGCGAGACGTCCACCTGATGGGTCCGGAAGCGGGGCAGGAGCAGGGACGCGACCTCCTGGACGACCACCGAGAGGACCACCTCCCGCGGGGGCTCCGCGTGGGGGCGGTACAGCTCGTACATCGTGCGCACGATGGTGCCGATGCGGTTGATTTCGCGCTTCACGAGCCCCACGTACCCGTAGTGGGCGTGGTCCTTCGGGATGGCGTCCTCCAGGAGCTGGAAGGCGCTCTTGATGCCGGCCAGAGGGCCGTTGATTTCGTGGGCCACGTAGGCCGCCATGCGCCCCTTGGCCAGGATGCCTTCCGTGGCGCTGGCCAGGCGCTCGCCGCGCTTGCGCTCGGTGAGGTCGAGGCCCGTGAGCACGTAGCCCGTCGTCCCGCCCGTGCCGTTCCTCCTGGGGAGTATGCGGGTGAGGATGTCGCGGTGCTCGCCATCCCTGCGCTCCAGGCGGATCTCGCATTCGCGCAGATCCTCCTCGCCCGCCTCGCCCAGCGTCCGCGCCAGCAGGGGGCGATCCTCCGGGTGGACGTGGTCCAGCCATCCGAAGTCCAGGAGGGCGCCGGGGGCCGCCTCCACGAGGCTGCACCAGGCCTGGTTCGCGTAGGTGCAGCGCATGCCGCTCGCGTCCGTGGTGGCGATGGCCACGGGCATGGCGTCGGCGAGCTCGCGGAAGTGCCGCTCGCTCGCCCGCAGGGCCTCCAGGGCCTCCATGCGGTCCGTGATGTCCAGGAGGATGCCGTAGAAAACGAGATCCTCCCCGTCCCGGAGCGGAACGGACTGGCCGTGGAACCAGCGTGTGCCGCCCTCCTGCGGGAGCATGCGCCCGTCGAAGGACCAGGGTGCCTGGTCGCGCACGGCCCGGCCGATGCTCCCGATGAAGGCCTCCCGGTCCTCGGGATGGAGGCGCGCCGCCAGGGTCTCGGGGGAGGCGACGTCGTCCATGGTCAGGCCGAAGTCCGCGACGGCCCCTGGGCTCAGGTAGTCGAAGCGGTTCCCGCCCTTCTGGTCGACGCGCCACTGGTACACGAGGCCCGGCAGGTTGTGGACCATGAGCGCGAAGTGGATCTCCTCCTCCCGCAGCCGCACCTGGGCCCTGCGCTCGCCGCTGAGGTCCAGCAGCGTCACGACCCGGACGCGCCTGCCATCGCGGCGGATCGCCCTGGCCCGGACGCGCAGGGGGATCGGGCTGCCGTCCATGCGGAGGGCCGTCAGCTCGCAGCCCGCGTCATCCTCCGAGGACAGGCTGCGCCGCAGATCCCGGTGGGCCTCCTGGGGCAGGAACTCCAGGAGGCTGTGGCCGAGGAGCGCGTCCCGGGACTCGGCGCCCATCATGCGCAGCAGGGCGTCGTTCACCTCGATGATCCGCAGGTCCTCGTGCACGAGGATGCCTTCGAGGGCCAGGTCCGAGAGCGCGCTGAGGCGGCGCTCCCGTTCGCGCAGCGCCTCCTCCGCGCGGGTTCGCTCGGTCACGTCCTCCATGCAGAGCAGCAGCTGGCGGCCCGCCAGTCCCGGGAGGGGCGTCACCGAGGCGCGCAGCACGCGGGCTCCCGCCGGGGACTCCATGCGGTGCTCCACCCCGCTGCGCGATTCCCCCGTGGCGAGTGCCACCGCCAGGGCGCGGGCCAGGGCGCAACCGGGGCAGCCCGCTTCGGGAACGCCTTCCGGGGGAATGCAGCCCAGCACGGCGCAGATGCGGCGGGCCAGCAGGGCCTCCTCCTGCGTGCCCAGGAAGGCGAGCAAGGCGGGGTTCGCGTTGAGGACGCGCTGCTGGTCGTTGAGGATGCACAGCAGCACCGGCGCCTGGGAGTACACCGCCTGCAGTTCTACGCGGTTCCGCCCCAGCCGGTCCTCGGCCTCCCGGCGGGCGGTGATGTCCTTCACGGCGCCGACGATGCGGAGGCCCCTGGGTGCCGAAGCGTCTTCCATCGCCTCCGTGCGGCAGTGGAGCCACCGGGTGGCGCCGCTCCGGGTGAGGAGCCGCAGTTCGCGCGCGTCGCCCTCCCCGGCACGCAAAGCGGCGAGGGCCGCCTGAGCGCGGGCTCGGTCCGCCTCGGGCACGCAGAAGAGCCAGCAGCCCTCCCGGTCCAGGTCCTCGGGGCCATAGCCGCTCAAGGACCAGAAGGCCTCGGTGATCCAGTCCATGACCATGCCGCCCCCGGCCGCGGGTACGCAGGAGAAGGCGAAGTCGGACCCCATGCCGGCCACGGTCCGGTAGCGCGCCTCGCGCTGCCGCAGGGCTTCGGCCTCCGCCTCCAGGGCCGCGAGACGGCGCCGGAAGGCGCGGACCAGGAAGGCGGCACCCAGCCCCGCCAGGATCAGAAAGCCCAGGACCGGGAGGAGGAAGGGGAGCGGGAGGAGGGCCGGCGCCGAGCCCCCCGTCCAGGGGGCGGGGCGGCAGGGGCCCGGACCCGTCGCGTGCACGAAAACCTCCAGCCGATCCGCAAGGAATCAGCCCCTCCCTATCGGCAGGAGCTCTGGAAGTCTTCTGAATTGTGCATCAGAGGCCGGGGTGTTCCGCTACAGGAGGAACAGGGCCGCGGCACCACCGATGGTGAGGCCCGTGCCCAGCAGGGCCCGGGGCGTGATGCGCTCATGGAAGAGCCAGGCGCTCACGGGCAGCAGGATCACCGGGCTCAGGCTCATGAGGGTGGCCGCCACGCCCTGGTTCGCGTGGGCCTGGGCGTAGAGGGAGAGCACCACGCCCGCCACGGGGCCCGCGGCCGCGCCCAGGGCGATGTAGCGGAGGGCGCGGCGGTCCGACAGGCGCGCAAGGTGGCCCAGCAGTTCCCCCCGCAGCAGCATCCACAGCCCTAAGGACAGGCTCCCCGCCGTGACCCGCAGGAGGTTGGCGCACACGGGATGGAAGTCCCCCTGCAGGCCGAACTTCGAGCACAGGAAGCCCGTGGCCTGCCCCAGGGCCCCTCCCAGGGCCAGCAGCACGCCGCCCACCAGGCCCGGATGGCGCTTCCCGTCGGCGGCGGAGGCCTTGTCCGCCACCACCCAGGCGATGCCCCCCAGGGTCACGGCCATGGCGGCGAGCTTGGGAAGGGAGAGGCGCTCTCCCAGGAAGATCCAGGCCAGCACCGCGGCGAAGATCGGCCAGAGGGTCATGATGAGCATCGCCAGCCGGGGGCCCAGGCGCACGAAGGCCTCGAAGAGCACGGCATCGCCCAGGGCGAAGCCGATGAGGCCCGAGAGCCCCAGCCAGCCCAGGCGCGTCCAGCCCGCGTGCAGGGGCCAGGGGCTCCCCAGCAGGAGCAGGTGCAGGCCGACCATGGCCACCCAGGCGAAGAGCAGGCGGGTGATGTTCACGGTGGGGCTGCCCACGCGGCGGCCCGCCAGGGTGAAGAGCACCGAGTTCGTGGACCAGCAGAAGGCGGTGAGGAGGGCGGCGGCTTGTCCGGTGGGGGGCATGGGACTCCAGTAACATCGTCTTGCGAGGTTATGATGCCATGCTTGCGCCGGGATTCCGGGCCCCGGTCACGGACACTCCCCGGTACGCTGGAGCTCCCTCCGAGCCGGAGGCCCTGTCCCGAACGCCATCCCGGAGCCTTGCCATGACCGAACCCCGCGAGACCGCAGCCCAGGCCGATGCCCAGGCCGATGCCCCGAGCCTTCTCACCGAGCCGGTGGCCCACCTGGTGGCGCTTGCCGCCGCCGTGGCCTCCAATGCCGAGCGCGCCTTCCAGACCCAGCACTACCGCCTCACCCAGCTGGGGGTGTCCAAGGAGGACATGATCCAGGCGGTGAACATCGCCCTGCGCGTGAAGGGCGATCCCCACCAGACGATCGTGGAGATGGCCGAGGCCTACCTCGTGGGCAAGGACAAGGGCGGCTGCTGCTGTGGCGAAGGCGAGGAGGGCTGCGGCTGCGAGGAGAGCGGCGAGGGCTGCTGCTGCGGCGACGAGGGCTGCGGCTGCCACTGAAGGTACGCGCCTAACACGGAGCCCCCGGGGAGACCCGGGGGCTCTGTGCGTTCCGGGGAGCGGCCGGGGGCCGACGCGCGTCGGTGCCCTCCGCAGGCCTATGCTGGAAGCCTTCCCCAAAGGCTTCCCATGTGCCCCGTTCTTCCGCTCCTGCTCTCCCTGTGCGCCCTGGCGGCTCCCGGCCCCTACCTGGGGCAGAAGCTCCCGGGGCCGCGTCCTGAACCCTTCGCTCCCGGCCTCGTGGCCACGGGCATGCCCACCCGCGACATCACCTTCAGTCCCGACGGACGGGAGCTGTACTTCCGGGTCAACACCTCCGGCTTCACCCACAGCGCCATCCTGGGCTGCCGCCTCGGCGGGCGGGGCTGGTCGGTTCCGGAGGTGCCCGCCTTCGCGGCGGATCCCCGCTGGAGGACGCTGGAGCCGGCCATCTCCCCCGACGGGCGGCGCTTCTACTTCGTGTCGGACCGTCCGGAGGATCCCGCCGCCCTGCGGCCCGGCCCCATGGGCATCTGGGTCATGGAGCGCCGGGGGGAGGGCTGGGGGCCCGCCCGGCGCCTGGGGCCGGACATCAACGGTCCGGACGGCAGCTTCCGCCCCTACCCGGTCCAGGGCGGCGCGCTGTACTTCGCCCGGGACGGGGCCGACGGCCTGGGCAGCGTCTGGCGGGCCGCCCCCCAGGGCGCAGGCTTCGCCCGGGCCGAGAGGCTGCCGGAGGTGGTCCAGGCGGGCCGGGCCCGCTACAACCCCTACGTGACGCCGGATGAGGGCTGCATGATCCTCTGCGCCGAGGGCGCGCCCGGGGCGGTGGGGGGCCTGGACTACGTGGTGCTGTTCCGGGACGGGCGGGGGCGCTGGAGCCGTCCCCAGAACCTGGGTCCCCTGGTCAACGGCGCCGGGCACGGGGAGATCAGCGCCACCTTGAGCCCCGACGGGCAGTACCTGTTCTTCGCCTCCGAGCGGGACGAACCCGGGGCCTTCCGGCCGGGCGAGGGCCTCACCCGGGAGCGCCTGCGGGCGCTGGACGCCCGCCCCGGACGGAACGGGCGGCAGTCCATCTACTGGATGGAGGCGGGCTTCCTGGAGGCCCTGCGGCGCAGCGCCGTCTTCCCGGAGGATTCGAAGTAGGGTGGCGTTCCGAGCTGGCAGGGAGGTCTTCCGGGAGCGATCCTTCCCCCCGCAGATCCCGAAGGGAGGCGGACATGGCAAGGTCCCAGGCCCAACCCGAAGCCAAGGCATCGGTGTCCTCCGTGCGCCCGGCGCAGACGAACCCCGGCAATCCACTGCACGCCCACACCGCCCACCGCACCGAGACGGTGAAGGCCCAGCCCCACGCCCAGGCCAAAGGGCACGGGCCGGTCCACAACCGACCCGTGCTCCGGGGCAAATAGGCGCGGCGCGCGCCCGGGATCAGCCCGGGTTTTGTGTTTGGGCTCGACAGAACGGCTCTGTCAGAGCAGGCCTTCGAGCGATTGCGGCTCGCGACGTGGTCCAGTTCGGGCCAGCCCGAGCCTGGCCCACGTCCGCTCCACGCCTTTCGCTCTCGTGAAAGGCTGGCCGCAACCGCATCATCTGGGATCAGTAGCCCCCGGCTGCGGAAGCCTCGCCGCTCAGCTCCAGCAGGCTGCGCCCGTCCATCTCGGCGGGGCGGGGAAGGCCCATCAGCGCCAGGAGGGTGGGCGCCACGTCGCAGAGCGCGCCGCCGGCGCGCAGCTGGCGGCCCTCGAAGTCCGCGCCCACGAGCACCGCGGGCACGGGGTTGAAGGTGTGGGCCGTGTGCGGGTTGCCCGCCTCGTCCCGCATCTGCTCGCTGTTGCCGTGGTCCGCCGTGACCAGCAGCGCGCCCCCCGCGGCCAGGGTGGCCTCGGCGATGCGGCGCACGGCGTCGTCCACCGCGGCGCAGGCGCTCACCGCGGCGCTCAGGTCGCCGGTATGGCCCACCATGTCGCCGTTGGCCAGGTTGCACACCAGGAAGCGGTAGTCGCCGGAGCGGATGGCGGCCTCCAGGCCCCGGGCCACCTCCGGGCAGCTCATCTCGGGTTGCAGGTCGTAGGTGGCCACCTTGGGGGAGGGCACCAGGCGGCGCTCCTCGCCCGGGAAGGCCTCCTCGCGGCCGCCGTTGAAGAAGAAGGTGACGTGGGCGTATTTCTCCGTCTCCGCGGTGCGGAACTGCCGCCAGCCCTGGGCGGCCACCACCTCGCCCAGGATGCGCTCCAGGTTCTGGGGGGCGTAGGCCACGGACACGTAGGGATCCAGCGCCCGGTCGTACTGGGTGAAGGTCACCAGCTTCACCGCCGGGCGGTGACGGGGCGCGAAGCCCTCGAAGGCCGGGTTCACCAGCGCGTGGGAGAACTGCCGGGCGCGGTCCGCGCGGAAGTTGAAGAAGAGCACGCCGTCCCCGTCCTGGATGGGGTGCATGCCCGCCAGGCGGGTGGGGGTGACGAACTCGTCCGTCTCGCCCCGGTCGTAGGCGGCGCGGATGGCCGTCAGGGCATCCGGCGCCTCCTGCTCGGCCTCGCCGTCCACCAGCAGCTTCCAGGCGCGCTCCACCCGGTCCCAGCGCTGGTCCCGGTCCATGGCCCAGTAGCGCCCGCCGATGGAGCCCAGGGTGACGCGGGGGGTGGCCTTCAGGACTTCCGCCAGTTCGGCCAGGAAGCCGTCCGCGCTCTTCTGGGGCGTGTCGCGGCCGTCCAGCAGGGCGTGGATGGTGGTGTCCACGCCTTCGTCCTGGGCCCAGCGGGCCAGGGCCGCCAGGTGGTCCTGGTGGCTGTGCACGCCGCCGGGGCCCAGCAGGCCCAGCAGGTGCAGGCGCTTCCCCCGGGCCTTCAGGTCCGCCAGCAGGGCGGCCATGGCGGGGTTCTCGCGGAAGCGGCCCGTGCGGATCGCGGTATTGATGCGGGTGAGCTCCTGCCACACCACCCGGCCCGCGCCCAGGTTCATGTGGCCCACCTCGGAGTTGCCGAACTGGTCCCCGGGCAGGCCCACCGCCTCGCCGCTGGTGCACAGCTGGGTGGCGGCGTAGCGGCGGGGCAGGGCGCCGAGGGGCGGGATGCCCGCCTGGGAGGGCGCGTCGGAGGCGGTGGGGGGGCCGGCGCCCGCGCCGTCGGAGGTGGGGAGGACGACTGGACCCTGGATCATGCGAGAAACCTCTAAGGGGGCCCCGGAAAGGCACGGACGGCGGGGCCTCCCAGCATACTCCCGGGGGGCCCGCCGACGCCTTCAGGCCGGCACGGAGGCCAGGCCGTGCAGGGTGGAGGCGATGCGGAGGGCGTCCTGCACCTGCTCCTCGCCGAGGCCGGCCTCCCGAAGGGTGCGCTCGTGGGCCTGGACGCAGGTGGCGCAGCCGTTGATGGCGCTCACGGCCAGGCAGAATAGTTCGAAGTCCGCCTTGGGGCCCGCGGGCCGGGCCACGCGCCCCATGCGCAGGCGGGGCGGCATCTGGCCGTAGGCTTCCTGGCCGACGAGGTGGAGGAAGCGGTAGTAGACGTTCGTCATGCCCATGAGGGTGGCGGCCGCCAGGGCGTCCTCCACGGTGGCCTGGGCGCCCTGGGCCTCCAGGTCGGCGCGCAGGGCCGCCGTGAGGGCCGGGTGGCGCGTTGCCGCGGCGGAGGCCAGGGCCACGCCGAGGCGCTGCTGGGGCTCCAGGCTGGAGGAGGCGAACATGCCCTGGAGGTTGAGCTTCAGGTCCTTGGCGTACTCGGGGAAGGACGCCAGCAGGCTTTCCGTGGAGGGGGTCATGGCTGCTCCTTTCGGTTCAATGGACATTCAGAGGGGGTCACCTGTCGGGCTTTGAAGTGGGGTGTCGGCTCCGCGAGGCACCCCCCGGATAGCCCCCCGCGGTCAGGGCTTCAGGGTCGCTTCGCCCTTCTTCCAGTTGCAAGGGCAGAGCTCCCCGCTCTGGAGGGCGTCGAGGACGCGCAGCACCTCGTCCACGCTGCGTCCCACGCTCAGGTCGTTCACGCTGACGTGCCGGATGACCCCTTCGGGATCCACGATGAAGGTGGCGCGCAGGGCCACCCCGGCCTCCTGGTGCAGCACGCCCAGGGCCTGGCTCAGCTCGCGCTTGGTGTCCGCCAGCATGGGGAAGGGCAGCTCCTTCAGGTCCTTGTGGTCCTTGCGCCAGGCGAGATGCACGTATTCCGTGTCGATGCTCGCGCCGAGCAGCTGGGTGTCGCGGTCCAGGAAGTCGCCGTTGCGGCGGCCGAAGGCGGCGATCTCCGTGGGGCACACGAAGGTGAAGTCCATGGGCCAGAAGAAGAGGACCTTCCACCTGCCGGGGTAACTCTCGTGGGTGATGGGCTGGAACTCCCGGCCCTGCTCGAGGCCCACCACGGCCTGGAGCGAGAAGGAGGGAAGGCGGTCTCCGACGGTCAGCATCTTGGATCTCCTGGAAGGTCCGCAGGTCCTGCGGCCCGTTCAGCCTCGCCTTCCGGGTGGAATTGATCAAAGATATCGTTTGAATGATTTTGATAGGTAAGAACGATCATGGACGCCCGCAGCCTGCCCTTCACCCTCCGCCAGCTCCAGTACGCCCTGGCGGTGGCGGAGACCAGGAACTTCCGGCGTGCCGCGGAACGCTGCGCGGTGGCGCAGCCCTCCCTCAGCGCCCAGCTCGCCGCCCTGGAGGCGGCCCTCGGCGCGCGCCTGTTCGAGCGGGGCCGGGGTGGCGTGCTGCCCACGCCCGCCGGGGAGGCCCTGCTGGGGCGCATGCGCGCGCTCTTGGCCGGGGCCCGAGAGCTGGCGCAGCAGGCCTCCACCTTCCGGGATCCGCTGGCGGGCCCCCTGCGCCTGGGCGTCATCCCGACGCTGGGGCCCTACCTCCTGCCGGCCCTCGCGCCGCGTCTGAAGCGGGGCTTCCCCGGGCTCCAGCCCCTCTGGCGGGAGGCGCAGACTTCCACGCTGGTGGCCGCGCTGGAGCGCGGCGAGCTGGAGGCGGCGATCCTGGCGAAGGAGGCGGAGCTGGGCGACCTGGAGATGGCGGAGCTGGGCTGGGACCCCTTCCTGCTCTGCCTGCCGAAGGGCCATCCCCTCGCCCGCAGGCGGGGGGCCATTCCCCTGGGTGAACTGGACCGCCAGCCCCTGCTCCTGCTCGAGGACGGCCACTGCCTGAGGGACCAGGCCCTGGCCGCCTGCGGCCGCGACCGGCCGGAGGACCTGGGCTACCGCGCCACGAGCCTGGCGACCCTCGTGCAGCTGGTGGCGGGCGGGGCGGGCCTCACGCTGCTGCCGCGCCTCGCGGTGGACGTAGAGACGCCCCGGGCCGCCGTGCTCCTCAGGCCCCTGGCCGCGCCCGCTCCGGGGCGCACCCTGGTCCTCGCCTGGCGGCGGGGGAGCTACGCGGACGGGGCCCTGCGGCGCCTGGCCCAAGGGCTGCGGTCTGCCCTGGCGGGTCGGGTCGACGATTTGGGATTCTAGGCGGACCCGGTGCCCTGCTACGCTTGGGACCGGCCACTGAGATGGAGGTTCCCATGGCTCACAAGATCACCGATTCCTGCGTCGCCTGCGGCACCTGCGTGTCCGAGTGCCCCGTGGAGGCCATCAAGGAGGGCGACCCCATCTACGTCATCGACGCCGACACCTGCATCGACTGCGGTGCCTGCGCCGCCGCGTGCCCCGCCGAGGCCATCGTCGCCGGCTGAACCACGCGTTCTCCACAGAAGAAAGGCCCGGGCAGCGCCCGGGCCTTTCTCATGCGCGCCGCACGGGCGCTCAGGGCACGTTCTCGCCGTGGGGCGTGCAGAGCAGATAGAGCACGGCCATGCGCACGGGCACGCCGTTGGTGACCTGGGCGAGGATCACGTTGTTGGGGCCGTCGGCCACCTCGGAGGTGATCTCCACGCCGCGGTTCATGGGGCCGGGGTGCATGACCACCACGTCGGGCTTGGCCCGCTTCATGCGCGCGGCGTTGAGCTGGTAGAAGCGCGCGTACTCGCCCTGGCCGGGGATGAACTGGCCGGTGCCGCGCTCGAACTGGATGCGCAGCATCATGATGGCGTCCATCTCGGGGAGGATGCTGTCGAAGTCGTAGGTGAAGTCCACCATGGGCCAGGTGGCCTTCATCTCCACGGGGAGCAGGGTGGGCGGTCCCACCAGGGTGACGTGGGCCCCCATCTTGGTGAGGAGCCAGAGGTTCGAGCGCACCACGCGGCTGTTGCGGATGTCGCCCACGATGGCCACCTTCAGGCCTTCCAGGCGGCCGAAGTGCTGGCGCAGGGTGTAGGCGTCCAGCAGGGCCTGGGTGGGGTGCTCGTGGGCGCCGTCCCCGGCATTCACCACGGCGGCCTTCACGTGGCGGGACAGCAGGGCGTGGGCGCCGGCGGCGCTGTGGCGCATGACGATCAGGTCCGGGTGCATGGCCTGGAGGTTCAGCGCCGTGTCGATCAGGGTCTCGCCCTTGCTGAGGGCGCTGGTGTCCGCGTCGAAGTTGATGACCTCGGCGCTGAGGCGCTTCTCGGCGATCTCGAAGCTGTTGCGGGTGCGGGTGCTGTTCTCGAAGAAGAGGTTCACCACCAGGCGCTTGCGCAGGGCGGGCACGATCTTGATGTCGGGCCGTTCGCAGACCTCCTCGAAGGCCTTCGCCTGGTCGAGGATCGCGGTGATGTCCTCCGGCGAGAGGGGCTCGATGCCCAGCAGGTGGCGGTGGGGGAACCTGTAGCGCTGACCCATCTCAACTCCGTCCTTCAAGGAACACGCCGTCCTGGCCGTCCACTTCCTGAACGCACACGCTCACCCGCTGGTTCATGGGGACCTCCAGCTTGAGGCCCACGAAGTCCGCCTGGATGGGAAGCTCCCGGCCGCCGCGGTCCACCAGCACCGCCAGCCACACGCGCTTGGGGCGCCCGTGGTCCAGCAGGGCGTCCATGCCCGCCCGCACCGTGCGGCCCGTGAAGAGCACGTCGTCCACCAGCACCACCACCCGGCCCTTCAGGGGGAAGGGGATCTCCGTGGGGCGCACGATGGGGCTCCCGGTCTTCTCCGTGAGGTCGTCCCGGTAGAGGGTGATGTCCAGCACCCCCACGGGAACGTCCCGCCCGAGGAGCTCGCCGAGCTTGGCCGAGAGGCGCTCCGCCAGGGGCAGGCCGCGGCTGCGGATGCCCACCAGCACCAGGCCCTCCTCGTGGCCGAAGGCCGCGGCGATCTCGCGGCTGAGCCGCTGGAGGTAGGCGTCCATCTGCCGGGGGTCCAGCAGGCATGGGGCTTGGCTCGGCGACATGGGACCTCCTGGTGTGCAGCTTCCAGTCTAGCCGATCGCGGCGGGCGGCCCCGGGGCCGCTACCATCGGGGCATGCAGACCCGGCGCGTCATCCTCAACGGACTGGGCCACGTGGGCAGGTCCTTCCTGGGCATCCTGGAGCGCCAGCGCGCGCACCTCGCCGGGCGCCACGGGCTGGAGCTGCGCCTTTGCGGCGCGGTGGACAGCGGCGGCGCCGTGCATGCAAAGGAGGGCCTGGACCCGGCCCTCCTGGTGGCCTGGAAGGCCTCCGGCCGCAGCGTGGCGGAACTTCCGGGCGGCGTCCGGGGCCAGACCGCTCCCTGCCTGCTGAAGCACCATGGGGCCGACCTGCTGCTGGAAGCGGCGCCCACGAACCTGTGGAACGGCCTGCCGGGCCTCGAGGGCGTCCGGGCGGCCCTGCAGGCCGGGATTCCCGCGGTGCTCAGCAGCAAGGGCCCCCTGGTGGTGGCCTGGGAGGAGCTGGCCGCCCTCAGCGACTGGCGGGGGAAGGGCCCCGCCCTGCGCTTCTCCGCCGCGGTGGGCGGCGGGCTTCCCTCCGTGAACGCGGGTCTGCGGGACCTCGCGGGCGCCCGCATCACGCGCCTGGAGGCCATCGTCAACCTCAGCAGCCAGATCCTGCTCGCCCGCATGGCGGCAGGGGTGCCCTTCGAGGCCTGCCTGGAGGAGGCCCGGGCCGCGGGCGTGCTGGAGGCGGATCCCTCCCTGGACGTGGACGGCTGGGACGCCGCCGCCAAGCTCCTGATCCTCGCCCGGGCGGTGCTCGGGCTGCCCGTGGGGCTGGGACACATCGCCGTGGAGGGCCTGCGCGCGCTTCCCGAGGGCGAGGTGGCGCGCCAGGCCGCCCTCGGGCGCCCGACGGTCCTGCTGGCCGTGGCGGAGGCCGAAGGCGGGAGCTATCGGCTGTCCGTGAAGCCCACGGTCCTGGAGCGTGAGCACCCCTTCGCCACCCTGCGTCCCCGGGAGGCCGCCATCCGCTTCCACTCCGACCTGCAGGGCGAGACGGAGCTGCGCTGGCTGGGGGGCGGCCCCGAAGGCACGGCGGCCGCGCTGCTGCGCGACAGCCTCGAGGTATGCGAGGCCCTCCTGCCGCAAAAGGGAACCCAGGGCTGAGCGGCGTGGTACCGTGAAGCCATGGCAAACCCCAAACCCAGCATTCCCTCCGGCCTGCTCGAGAGCCTGGCCAACCTGAAGCCCTCGCAGGACCCCAAGCACACGAACGAACAGAGGCGGGAGACCCAGTCCCCCGCCCCGAAGGTCAAGCCCTCCAGCCGCCCGCTCCAGGCGGTGGCGCCCCGCGTGCGGAGCACCAACCGCGGGAAGTAGGGCCCGGCCGCTCTACTCCACCGTCTCCAGCAGCCACGGACCCGCGGTGGCGGGCTCGGGACGGAGTTCCACGGTGGCCAGGAAGGGCGCGGGGTTCACGGCCGCGCCGGCCTTGGCGTACACCGTGAAGATGGGCTCGCCGGCCTCGACCTTCTGGCCCACGTTGCGGTGGATGCGGATGCCCACGCCGAGGTCGAGCACGTCGTCCTTGCTCCGGCGCCCGGCGCCCAGCTCCATGGCCAGGATGCCCAGGGCGCGGCTGTCCATGGCGTGGATCCAGCCGGCCCGGGAGGCCCGCACCTCCACCGCGCAGCCGGGCTGGGGCAGGCGGCTGAAGTCGTCCAGGCTGGCGGCGTCGCCGCCGTTGAAGGCGACCCAGCGGCGGCAGGTCTCCATGGCCTTGCCGCTGCGCACGGCCTCGGCCACCTTCGCCTCGGCCTCCGGCAGGTCCTTCGCCGCGCCGCCCAGCACCAGCATCTCCGCCGCCAGGCGGAAGCTCTCCTTCGCGAGGTCGGAGTCGGCGTGCATCCCCTTCAGGATCTCCACGCTCTCCATGACCTCCAGAGCGTTCCCGATGGCCCAGCCCAGGGGCTCCTCCATGCGGGTGATGAGGGCCTTGATGCGCATGCCGTGGGCCTTGCCCACGTTCACCATGCTCGTGGCCAGGGCGCGGGCGTCCTCCCGCGTCTTCATGAAGGCGCCCCCGCCGCACTTCACGTCCAGCACCAGGGCGTCGCTGCCCCCCGCGAGCTTCTTGCTCATGATGCTGGCGGTGATGAGGGGGATGCTCTCCACCGTGGCGGTCACGTCCCGCAGGGCGTACAGCTTGCGGTCCGCGGGGCAGATGTCGCCCGTCTGGGCGCTGTTGGCGAAGCCCGTCTCGCGCAGGCTCGCCTTGAAGGCCTCCGTGTCCAGGATGACCTTCAGCCCCGGAACGGACTCGTACTTGTCCACGGTTCCGCCGGTGTGGCCCAGGCCGCGGCCGCTGAACATGGCGCAGGGCAAGCCACAGGCCGCCACGATGGGCCCCAGGATCAGGGTCGTCTTGTCGCCCACGCCGCCCGTGGAATGCTTGTCCACCTTGACGCCGGGGATGGCCGAGAGGTCCACCCGGTCGCCGCTGTCGCGCATGGAGAGCGTGAGGGCCAGGGTCTCCTCCGTGCTCATGCCGCGCCAGCAGATGGCCATCAGCAGCGCCGCGCTCTGCTCGTCGGGGATACTTCCGTCCGCCGCGCCCTTCGTCCAGAAGGCGATCTGTTCAGGACTGAGCTGGCCGCCCATCTTCTTCGTGTAGATGAGGTCGTACATGCGCATGCAAGCCTCCCGCGGGGGATTGGGTTGCTGAAGAATGCCAGGGATCAGATGCCCTGGAGCACCTGTTCCAGGTCGCGGTCCGCGCGGTCCCGGAAGCGGGCGCGGTATTCCGCGTAGTCCTTCCAGGCCTCGGCGCGTTCGCCCGTGAGGCGGCGCGCATCCAGGAGGGTGGACCAGTAGGGCGCCGCCCAGGCCTGGTCGGCCTCGGCCTTGCCGCGGAGCGGCGCCAGGGCGGCCACGGCCTCCTGGCCCTGGCCGAGGGCGATGCGCTTCTGGGCCAGGCGCAGCACCGACCAGGGATCCGAGCCCTGGCTGGCCGCGGCGGCCTTGCCGTCGAGCTCCAGGCGCCAGGTGGCCAGCAGCTGCTCCGTTCCCGCCCTGCGGGCGCCGGGCGCCTTCCGGGCCAGCTCCTCCAGGCGCGGCAGCAGCGTGCGCATGCGCTTCTCCTGCGCCGCGGGATCCCCGGGGCCTTCGCCCTGGACCTCCAGCAGCAGGCTGCCCAGCGCGGCCTCGTGCTTCTCGATGGCCGAGGCGCGCCACGCGTGGATGCCGAAGGCGCCCAGGGCAAGGACGGCCGCGGACCCGCTCGCGATGAGCAGGACCTTCAGCCCCTTCGAGTGGCCGTCCGGAACCTGCAGCTTCCGCTGGAAGGCCTGCAGGCTCTGCGCCGGCTTCTGGACCTGGATCTCCTTGCTCTTCGCGTGATTGGCCATCGGGGTGCACTCCGAACCTTCAAGGATGCCCCAGTTCCCGCCACCCCGCACTTGAATTCACGCCCGTTCCTGCTAGCCTGGGTGTTCCCGCCTGGGTAGCTCAGTTGGTAGAGCAATGGACTGAAAATCCATGTGTCGGCGGTTCGATTCCGTCCCCAGGCACCAAAGAAAACGGCCCCGAGCAGGGGCCGTTTTCTTTGGCGGGACGGAATCGAATCACGGCCCGTCGACCCGCGCCCTGACGGAGGAGGATGCACGCATCCGACGACGGAAGCGGGTCCTACGGGCCGTGCGGCCGAGCAAGCTGCGCGAGCAGCGCCGCGAGGGATTCCGTTTTCATGCACCTGCAAGGTCCTGATTTTTAAATGGTTCTGGGTGTTTTCCCTATAGGGACGCATGCTCTCGAAGAGCCGTTGAACAGGGTTCTCTTCTACCCCATTCCCTACAAAATTCACCACAGGGAATTGGTCTCAAATTGATGAAATTAAAATAAGTTATCGCCATTGACCCTGTGGGACCGGGACAGGGTTTCGTGACTCCAAGTCGCATCCCCCAAAACGGCGGGGGTGGGTTGATTATGGACGGGACCTTCTGGCGGTATGGCCACACGCCGAGCGTGTGCCCATATGGCTCGGGCGGCATGTGGTGGGTTCCCGCTGTAAGCACCTTGAGGCAGGAAAATGATCAGACGACACCCCAAACAATTCCCTCGTGCCATCGGTTAGAAAACCGCCGAGACCTACACATTTCGCATCAGCCATTGGCTACCCGCATGAGGTTGCCCCAATTCCCTAAAAGGGTATCCTTTGTCTGTGGAGGCCATACATGATGCTCGTGCCCGATGCTCGCCGTCGCGTGACGCTGCCCCCCAGCTTCAAGCCTGGGCAGCCGGTCAATATTGAGCCCTTGGAGGATGGGACCTTCCGCCTCGTGCCCATGGTCGCAATTCCCGAGAACCAGCTTTGGGCATGGCGCTCCGATGTTCAGGCATCCGTGGAAAAGTCCCTTGGGGAGTATCACGAGGGCAAGAGCGTTTCTCCGGATAGCAAGGAAGGTAAGGCGTTCCTGAAGAAGTTGGACGCCAAATGAGGGTTGTCTGCCCGCCGAACTTTGTTCGGGAAGCCCTGGCGCAGGCGGGACCTGTCCGCGAAGGGCTGTCCAAGATGCTCCGGATCACCTCGGAGTTGAGCTTTCAGGAGCTTCTGAACCATCAAGGGGTGCATCTGGAGAAGCTGACCGGGAAGATGGATCCCGTCACCAAGAAGCCGCTCTATTCCCTTCGAGTGACCCGTGCGGCGAGGGTGATTGCCCTGGTGGATGGGGATGCCCTGGTGCTGCTGTCAGTGGTCGCTGATCACGATAAGGCTTACCGCTAAAGGTTTGCCGCCGAGAGGTTTCGCAACAGTGAGGGGCTAGCTAGAGACGAAGTGAGCGCCCGGTCTGATGCGGGCGCTTTTCGTGCATCAGGTCCTTGATCGGGCAGCGTCGGCACGAAGGGAATCGCAGAGGTCAGTTCCGATGACAAGACACGGGTGACGCTGTGGGACCACCTGGGCAGCCGACGCTTCATCTGGGATGGACTACCGCGCCTTCCGCCCCCACGCCCTGAAGCTGTTTCCTTTGGTGGGACGGAAGCGAATCACGGTCCGTCGACCCGCGCCCTGACGGAGGAGGATGCACGCATCCGACGACGGAAGCGGG
>CAXYVC010000016.1:0-38291 GCA_964292295.1 uncultured bacterium | reverse complement strand
ACCCCCAGCCTGAAGCCCGACCCCACCCCGGTGGCCGATCGGGGCGACGGCACCCTGCAGGGCTTCCTGGCCGCGTCGGGCCACCGCTTCCAGCAGCCGCCCCGCCGCGTGGTGCAGTACGTGGCCGTGGGCCAGGACCGCTTCCGCGCCACCCTCCAGGTGGATGACGCGGCCGTGCGCCGGGCCTACGAATCCAAGAAGGCCCAGTACACCGAACTCTCCGCCAGCCACATCCTCTTCCGCGCCCAGACCGAGGCCCAGTTCGCCGAAGCCGAGAAGAAGGCCGCCGAGCTGCGCGCCAAGCTGGTGGCCGGCGGCGACTTCGCCAAGGCGGCGGAGGAGCAGAGCGAGGATCCCACCGCCAAGGCCAACAAGGGCGACCTGGGCTGGTTCAAGAGCGGTTCCATGGTGAAGGCCTTCGAGGACGCCGCCTCGGCCCTGAAGCCCGGGGAGATCAGCCAGCCCGTGCGCACCAACTTCGGCGTGCACCTCATCAAGATGGCGGGCAAGCGCACCAAGAGCTTCGAGGAGGCCAAGGACGAGCTGAAGGCCCAGCTCACCCAGGAGCGCTACGCCACCCTGGCCCGCGCCGAGCTGGACCAGCTCCGCAAGCGCAGCGGCGAGCGGGGCGACCTGGCCCCCGCCGCCCGCGCCCTGAACCTCAAGGCCGAGCTGAGCCAGCCCTTCCTCGAGACCGCCACGGAACCGATCCCCCAGCTTTCCGGCGGCGATCTCGCCCTCGAGACCTTCCGCCTGAAGGTGGGCCAGGTGTCCAAGGTGCTGCGCGCCGGGGACCGCTTCCTGGTGCTGCGCGTCCAGGAGGAGCGCCCCGTGGCCGTGCCGCCCCTGCCGGAGATCCGGGGCCAGGTGCTGGCGGCCTGGAAGCTGGAGGAAGCCCGCAAGGCCCTGGCCGCCAAGGTGCAGGCCCAGGTGGCCTCGGGCCAGGTGGCCGCCCTCGGGACCTTCGCGTTCCAGCAGGGCACCACGGTGGCCGGCCTGGGCGAGCTGGGCAAGCACCCGGCCATCCGCAAGGCCCTCCTGGCCACGCCGGCGGGCCAGCTCACCCCCGCCCTGTGGACCCCGGACGGCCAGCTCTGGATCGCCCGCGTGAAGACCCGCAGCGCCGCGGAACCCCTGGACTTCGCCAAGCGCCAGGCGCTCGTCGCCGAGCTCCAGCGCCAGGTGTCCGAGGGCCTGCTCAACGCCGAGCTCCAGCACATGGACACCCGCGGGCGCGCCCGCGCCGGCTTCTCCAGCCTCTGGGGCCGCTTTGGCGGCATCTGGGTGAACCCGGAGTTCGCGAAGCTCAACCAGGGAATGGAACTCGAGTAGACTCCAGCCCCTCCAGGGGATGATGGCACCGCCCCTCCGGGGGCGGTGCCGTTTCGCATCGGGCGTCGGCCACCGGGCAGCGCGCCCGCAGGACGCAGCCCGGTCCCTCCAGGGTCCGGCCCTCCGGGCGTCCCCAGGGATGCGGCCTGCGGCCGTCCAGG
The DNA here is from genome assembly GCA_964292295.1 of uncultured bacterium. Taxonomy (GTDB): domain Bacteria; phylum Acidobacteriota; class Holophagae; order Holophagales; family Holophagaceae; genus CAXYVC01. The sequence continues at coordinate 36,798 of CAXYVC010000016.1, read as the reverse complement.
CCGGGCCGCGCCTCCCACAGGCCCCGCACATAGGGATGGCGCGCCTCCCCCAGCAGCTCCCGGGCAGGCCCCGCGGCCAGCACCACGCCCCCGCAGAGCACCGTCGCCCCGTCACACAGCCGCGCCAGGGCCGCCAGGTCGTGACTGGCCAGCAGAAGCGCCGTCCCCTGCCCCTTCAGCGTCGCCAGAAGCTCCAGGAAGGCCAGGGCCAGGGAGGCGTCCAGCCCCGTGAGGGGCTCGTCCAGCACCAGGAGGCGGGGCTGCAGGGCCAGGGCCCGCCCCAGGAGCAGGCGCTGCCCCATCCCGCCGGAGAGCTGGCCGGGGCGGAGCGCGAGGGCATCCTCAGGGAAGCGCACCCGGGCGGCGAGCTCCCGGGCGCGGACCACCGGAAGCCCATGGACGCGCAGGGGTTCCTCCAGCAGCTCCAGGGCGCTGAGGTGGGGCGGCAGCCCCCCGAGGGCCCCCTGGAGCACCGCCTGCACCAGGGGCCGGCGGGAGCGCCGGGCACGCTCGGGCAGGCCCGACCAGGGGTTCCCGGCGAGACGCACCTCTCCCTCGTCGGGCTCCAGCAGGCCCAGGAGGGTCCAGATCAGGCTGCTCTTGCCCGAGCCGCTCTCCCCCGCCAGCCCCCATGCCTCGCCGGCCTCCAGGGCGAGGTCCACGCCCCGGAAGGCCCAGGCGCCGCCGCGCCGCAGCCCCAGTCCCCGCGCTTCGAGGAGGGGCACGGCCGCCTCAGCGCAGGAGGTCGGTCCCGAGGTAGGGGCGCAGCACCTCGGGCACCACGACGCTGCCATCCGGCTGCTGGCCGTTCTCCAGGATGGCCACCAGGGTGCGGCCCACGGCGAGGCCGCTGCCGTTCAGGGTGTGCATCAGCTCGGGCTTCTTGGCGTCCTTGGCCTTGCAGCGCAGGTTGGCGCGCCGGGCCTGGAAGTCGCCGAACCAGCTGCAGGAGCTGATCTCGCGGTAGCAGCCCTGGCTCGGCAGCCAGACCTCCAGGTCGAAGGTCTTCATGCTGGAGAAGCCGATGTCGCCGCTGCAGAGGGCCATGCGGCGGTAGGGCAGCTCCAGCGCCTCCAGCAGGGTCTCCGCCTGGCGGGTGAGGTGCTCCAGCTCCGCCTCGGCCTGCTGCGCCGTGGTGAAGGCGACCAGCTCCACCTTGTGGAACTGGTGCTGCCGGATGTAGCCCCGGGTGTCCTTCCCGTAGCTGCCCGCCTCGCTGCGGAAGCAGGGCGTGAAGGCGCAGTGGCGCAGGGGCAGGCTTTCCGCGGGCAGGATCTCGTCCCGGTAGAGGTTCGTCACGGGCACCTCGGCCGTGGGGATCAGGTAGAGCGGATCCTCGCCCCGGAAGGTCTTGAAGAGGTCCTGCTCGAACTTGGGCAGCTGGCCCGTGCCGTACATGGTCTGGGGCAGCACGAGGTAGGGCACGAGCAGCTCCTCCCAGCCGGCCTGGGTGTTCCGGTCCAGGAAGAAGCTGATGAGGGCCCGCTCCAGCCGGGCGCCGAGGCCCTTCAGCACCGTGAAGCGCGCGCCGCTGAGCTTGGCCGCGCGGTCGAAATCCATGATGCCCAGCGCGGTGCCCAGGTCCACGTGGTCCTTCGGGGCGGCGATCTCCCGGGGCGTGCCCCAGCGCTTCACCTCGACGTTGGCGGCCTCGTCGCGCCCCACGGGCGTGCTGGGGTGGGGCAGGTTGGGCAGGCGGCAGAGGAAGTCCTGGAAGGCCGCGCTGGCCTCCTTCTCCGCCAGCTCCAGCGCCTTCATGCGCTCGCCCATCTCCCGCTGCCGGGCGATGAGGGGCTCCGCATCCTCCTTGGCGCGCTTGAGCCTGGCGACCTCCTCCGTCACGCGGTTGCGCTCGGCCTTCAGGGCCTCCGACTCGGCGATGAGGCGCCGCCGCTCCCCGTCCAGGCGCAGGTAGGTCTCCTGGTCGAAGGCGAAGCCCCGGGCCTCGAAGCCCCGAAGGGCCGCGTCCAGGTCTTGGCGGAGCAGGGAAGCATCAAGCATGGGAAGCCTCGGAAAGCTTCAGTCTACCCAAAAGGGCGTGCCTCCCCGGCCTGCCCCTATAATGGGACCTCCCATGGACCCGGTTCCTTCCAAGCCGCTGCGCGTGCTCGCCGTCGACGACTGCGCGCTCGACCTCCGCCTGCTCACCGCGCTGCTCGACCGGGCGGGGGCGGAGGTCTGCACCGCCACGGACGGCGCCGAGGCCCTGGCCCTGCTGACGGAACGCGCCTTCGACGTGGTGGTGACGGACGGCCTCATGCCCCTGGTGGACGGCTACGAGCTCTGCCGCCTGGTGAAGGACGACCCGGCCACCCGCCACCTGACCGTGATCCTCCTCACCGGCGACCAGGACCCCCTGAACCGTCTGTGGGCGCGCATCTGCGGCGCGGACCACTTCTTCGTGAAGGGCCCCGACCGCCGTCCCCTGCTGGAGGCCGTCCGCGCCGCCAGGCCCGCCCAGCCCTTCGAGGATGCGGCCGCCCTGGCGCCGGGCCACGCTCGCCCCGGCAGCATCCAGGGCCGGCTGGCCGAGCAGCTCCAGCGCCGCCTGCTGGAAACCGCCCTCCGCAACGCCGTGGCGGACCTCTACGAGCACGTGCACAACCCGGAGGACGCCGCCTGGGGCCTGGGGCGCGTGTTGGCGGAACTCGCCCTCCCGGGCGCCCTCTTCGTGGTGCTGCCCCTGGTGCGGGGGCGCCGGCGCTTCATCCTCACCAGCGCGGACCTGCCCGACCACATGCTCGCCCAGCACCTGGACGTCCTGGGGGAATGGGAGGACGGCGCGCACTGGTGCCGCCACGCGGCGGAGCCCTGCCTGGGCGCCGTGGAGAATCTCGGCTTCCACGCCTTCCTGCTCTCGGACCCCTCCGGCATCTCGTACGGCTGGTGGGGCGTGATCCTGCCCCAGGCCAGCCTGGACGCCTACCTGCCCCTCTTCAACGCCGCGGACGAGGAGTTCCAGCGGGTCTACCGCACCATGATCCTGCTGGACCAGCTCCAGGAGGCCAACCGCCGCCTCACCCGGGCGGACCAGGCCAAGACGGACTTCGTGCGCACCGTGAGCCACGAAATCCGCAACCCCCTCAACGCCGCCCAGGCCGCCCTGGAGCTGCTGGCCGATGGGGACGACGGCCCCAGCAGCCCGCGCGGACGCCGCCTCCTGAACGCGGCCCAGCGCAGCATCGCCCGCATGGTGCGCCTGAGCACGGGCGTGCTGGACCTCGAGAAGATCGAGGCCGGCCTCTTCGAAATGGAGCTCGCCCCCCTCGACCTGAAGGCCCTGTGCGCCGAGCTTCTGGAGGAGCACCAGCCCCTGGCCGCCGAGAAGGGCGTGCGCCTGGCCCTGGAGGCGCCGGAGGGCCCTCTGCCCCTCCTGGGCGACCGGGACCGCCTGGCCCAGTGCCTGGTGAACTTCCTCTCCAACGGCCTGGCCCACAGCCCGGAGGGCGCCACCCTCTCCCTGGCCCTGGCGCGGGAGGCGGGGGTGCTCCGGGTCTCCGTCACGGACCAGGGGCCCGGCGTTCCCTCCGGTTTCCAGGCCCGCATCTTCCGCGCCTTCCAGCAGGCCGAGGGCCAGAAGGGCGGCACCGGCCTGGGCCTCGCCATCACCCGCGCCCTGGTGCAGCGCATGGGCGGCCGCGTGGGCTTCCACAACAACCCCGGCGGCGGCGCCACCTTCTGGCTCAGCCTGCCGGGATCTTAAGCGCCCAGCGGCCTATAACGGCTCTCCGGCCCAGGCGGAACAGAAGGCCTCCCGCACCTCGGGCAGCCCCCCACCCGCACCCAGCACCAGCGCAAGCTTGGCGAGGGCGGCCCAGCGGGTGTGCGGCCCGCCACTGATGGCGCCAGCCTCCGCGGCCATGCGCCCCAGTTCGTAAGTCGCCAGGTCCACGCCGCCCCAGGGGCACTGGCTCGTCAGCACGGCAGGCAGCCCCCGCTCCACGCAGTGGGCGAAGAGCGCACGCAAGTCGCTTCGCCCCATGGGCAGGTTGCCGGCCCCGTAGGCCTGGATCAGCACGGCGCGGCTGCCCTCGGGAGGCAGAGCCCAGGGCATGCCGGGGTGTGGCGTATACACGGCGATGGCAGACTCCAGGCGGTGCCCGAGACCCGTCGGCACGCACCGTTCAAAGCTCCCCGCGTGGGGGTGGAACTGCACGTGCAGGCCCAGCTCGGCCAGGGGCGGCAGGTTCGGGCTGTGGAAGGCCTCGTAGCGGTGCACGCTCAGCTTGTCGGAGGCCACACCCCGCAACCAGTGGTCCCCAAAGCAGATGCCCACCTCGGCGACGCCCCGCGTGGCAAGGTCCACCGCGTCCACCAGATTGCTGCGCGCATCGCTGCGCACGAAGGCGAGCGGGCGCTGGGATCCCGTCAGCACCACAGGCTTGCCCAGGTCGGCCAGGAGGAAACCCAGAACCGACGCGGTGTAGGCCATGGTGTCCGTGCCGTGCACCACCACCACACCGTCGCAGTCCGCGCTCTCCGCGCGCACCAGCGCCGCCAGGCGCAGCAGATCCTCCGGCTCGTTCACCGAGCTGTCCTGGTTGAAGGCCACCCGAAGCTTGAGTTCCGCGAGGCGCTCCAGCTCGGGAACCTGCTCCAGGATGCGCTCCAGGCTGGGCCCCGGCGCCAGGGACTCAGAACCCTCCGAGGGCGCCATGCCCAGGGTGCCGCCGGTGTGGATGAGGAGAACGCGACGAATCATGGCACGAGCATACGCCATCCCCGCCTGTTCAGCCCCCTCACACACCCGGCGCTTCCCGGCTGGCGCTATTTGCTCCGGTCCAGAGCCAGCTTGAAGGGATGGTTGGCCCGCCCATAGACCAACAACATGGCCTGGTAGGGCTCCTTGCCATTGGCCAGTACGATACGCGAGGAGCGCACAGGCGTTGGCGCCATATTGGCCCTGCGGATTGCCGGGCTCATGGGCTCGTTACGCGTCCGCTGCATGAAGCGCATGATCAACTGGTCGCGTTCCTCAGTCTCCAGTGTCACCGTCAGGCGCTCGCCGGACTGAAGATCTATAAAATAAAGTGTTGCAGCATTTGGGATGTCCGCCTTCGCATCCTGAACGCTCCGATCACCGATAGACATGCTGCCAGGCAAGGGGATTTCTGCGGGGTTGTCCATCATTCTGCCCGCAGGACGGGACGGCGGGGCCAGCAGCTTGGCAATGCTCCCGTTCGGATCCAAGGAAGCCTGCTGCAACTCCCGAACGTCCGGCGCAAGCCTCACCACCTTGATGCCCTGAAAGCGCTCGCCGCCAGGCTGGGGTGCTGCCGCGGGGACAGCGGGCTGCTGCTGGCCCACAAGAATCTGAGCTCCCAGGGCGATCGACAGGGTAAGAGCACGCATGGGTACCTCCTCCTCCATTGGCCGCAGGAAGGCCTGCGGCAAACCGTGCGAAAAAGGAACGTTCAAGGATTGGGACAAAACAGTATGACGCGTTTCTCGCCCAAAAAGGAGCCCCACCGAAGTGGGGCTCCTTCCTGAGTCGTGCTTCCCTGGTTCTAGAAGTGGAAGCGGGCACCCACCTGCAGCCAAGCCGGATTGAGGCCACGGGAACCGTAGTAGTCCTTGCCGAGCTCGACGACCTGGAAGGTCAGGTTCGCGGACCAGCTGTCGTTCATGCGGTAATCCAGGCCGATGCGACCACCGAACTTGATGCCGTCCACGCTGCCGGACTCGTCGTAGTGGACGGTGCCAGCGGCGATGCTGCCGACGATCGGCTTACCAGCCGTGGTGTAGCCGGTCACGTAGGGCGTTGCATCCGCAAAGGTCGCCTTGCGCTTGAACTGCCACTTGTTGAAGGTGATGCCGGTCTGGATCCGAAGGCCCTCGATGCCGGTATTCGTGTAGATGTCGGCGCCCAGCTGAAAACCCGTCAGGGTGTTCTTTTCGTACTGGTCGGCCGTCTTCAGCTCCCCAGCGAATGCATCGTAGCGGTACAGCTGGTTCCGCATCAGGGCTTCCTTCCCGGGCATGATGTTGACCCCGAGAGAGGCACGGAAGTCCACACCCGAACACGCCAGCTTGCCCCAGTACCCGAACTCGATGTTCCCACCGAAACCCCGGTGGGTGATGTCGTTCTTGAGGCTCATGCCGCCGCCCGAGATCACGGAGACGCCCACATCGAAGGACTTGCTGCTCTGGGCCTGGGCCGCACCGGCCGCGAGGGCCAGCAGACTCAGGACCGCCATGGAATGTCTCAAATTCATGTTCGCTCCTTGATCCTTAGAACCTGATGCCAAGGCTGGCCGCAACACTACGCCCGCTGTTCCAGTAGCTGATGCCGGACCCCGGGCGGGTGGTGCCGAAGTTGGCGGCCTTCTCGATCACCGGATAGTTCTTGTAGGTCAGCGCACTACCGGAATTGGCGGCAAAGTCGCTGCAGAGGTTCGTCACCTGGATCTGGTTGAAGAGGTTATATACCTGGACGTCGCCGATCATCATCAGGCGGCTGATACCCAGCGGAACGTTGAAGCTGAGCTTGAAGTCGACCGAATACTGGTCGTTGGTGCGGTAGGCGCCACGACCCGAATACCAGTAGGTATAGGCGGTGGGAGCCTGCGGGCTGTTCACAGTGTAGGAGCTGCCCCCCACCGTCACGACCTCGGCGGGCAGGCGGGGAATCGACGCCAGGGCCACACCAGCGGCATTCGTGAAGGCGCGGGTGCCGGCCACACCCCAGGCGGAGCCGCTGTCGTAGCGGAGCATCCAGGCGAAGGACATGGTGCCCTTGCCCAGGGGCAGCATCGCCGTCAGGTGCAGGCGACCCCGGTGGGTCTGGTCCTGGAACAGGGGGCCCGTGGGCGCAAACTGCGCGTCGCTGAGGCCCATGACCTGGGTCAGGTAGTTACGGTTGCTGTAGTAGCCGGCCGGGGTGTTGTCGCGGAAGGACTGACCGGAATTGGAGTCACCACCGTTGTTGTTGCCCGTCAGGCGGCTGTAGGTCCAGTTGCCGCCCATGGTCCACACCGAGCTCAGCTTCGTGGTCCACTTCAGCTCAAGACCGTTGTACTCGCGCTTCAGGTCGTTGGAGTTGAAGACCCGGATGGTCTGGATGCGCTGGGGTTTCATCCCGTAGTCCAGAGGCGAGAGCAGGGTCTTGATCTGGTCCGCCTGGTAGTCGGTGCGGAAGGCCCAGTCCTTCTTCCAGCTGCGGTTCACGTAGGTGAGCTCAACGGAGGAACCTTCGGCGAAGTTCCGGCGGTAGCCCAGGGTGATCTCATCCATGTAGGGCGCTTCCAGATCCTTGTCAAGCACATAGGTCTGGGAGTTGTCCACATAGGTGAAAACGCGCCCATAGTTGGCCGTGTTGCGGAGCGCGTTGTAGTCCACAAAGTCGACATACCCGGCCAAAGAACCGCCCGCATAATCAGAAAGATCGTGGGCGTTAGCGCTCCAGCCGGCGCGGTAGTAGACGGCGTCCGCCTTCTTGATGAAGGCATCCGTGAAGCCGGTGGTGAAGTCGCCGTTGAAGCGCGCAGCGGTCAGGGTGAACAGGTGCTTGCTGTCGCCGTTCAGGTCGTAGCGCAGCTGGAAGCGGGGCGAGAAATCGCTCGCACTGGCGATCTCGGAGCCATCCGTGTCCTTGACCTTCATGCGGTCGTAGCGGAGGCCCAGCATCAGGTTCCAGTGGGAGTTGATGGTCCACTGGTCGTTGATGTAGAAGGAATCGGTGCGGTTCTCGGTCGTGCCGTCCTGGCCCAGATACTTGAACATGACGGTGGCGGGACCGGAGTTGCCGCTGCCGCTCTGGCCGTTGACACCGGGCCCTTCCCAGTTCACCACGGGGAACAGGTAGTTGCCCGCAGCGTTGACGAAGGCCCAGTTCTGGTTGATGAACCAGTTGTCGGTGCCCTGCTGCCGGGAGGTACCACGCACGGCCTTGTAGAACTCGTAGCCGAAGTCGATCTCGTGGCTGCCGGCCAGGTCCTGGTAGCTCTTGATGTTCACGCCGCCGCTGCGGTTGTTCCGGCGGTCGGGGCTGGGCGTGATGCCGATGCCGAAGGGATAGCTGCCGCCCGTCTGGTAGCCCACAAGGGACGAATCGCCATCGTAGGCCGGATCAAGACCCGAGCGGATGTAGAGGCCGCCCTGCTGGTAGCCAGGGGCACCCGCGGGGAAGGCGGTGGCACTATCCAGCTTGTTGTAGCGAGCCTCGATGAAGGTGCTGGCCGTCAGAACGCCGCGGTAGCTGAAGCCGTAGGTCTGCTTGTTCTCCGTCTGGGTGCCCAGGGCGGCCAGGGTTCCGAGGCTGCTCCCGTCCCCGTAGGGGTTCCGGTTGTCCAGTGTGTCCTCGGCCTTGGTATAGGAGACTTCCAGCGTGTGGTCCGGCGTGATGGCACCGGTCAACTTGCCTTCGTAGTACTTTGAATCCTGCTTGCGGGTGTAGGGGGCGTTGCCGTCAAAGGGCACGGCATTCTGGTAGCCCGCCGGGCCAGTGCGGATGAAGTTGTCCACCGCCGCGATGCCCGTAGAGATCGGGGCCGTGGCCAGATCGGGATCGTAGTTGTTGCCCAGGGTGAAGCTCCTGGAAGACGCCGGCGTCAGGATGGTGCCCAGGGCGAACCAGAGGCGATCCTTGATGATCGGACCGTTGATGGTGACCTGGTAGCTCTTGCGCAGGTCGTCGTTCACGCGGTTCTCGGAGCTCTTGGGGATGGCCGAGTGGCTGCGGGACCTCCAGGCGGTGCGGTCGAAGTCGGCGCGGATGCTGCCATGGAACTCGTTGCCGCCCGTCTTGGTGACCACGTTCATGGAGCCGCCAAGATTGCGGCCGCTGCGGGCGTTGAGGGGCGACAGGATGACCTGGACGTCCTCGATGTTGTCCTCGATGTAGAAGGTGCCCGTCAGGTCGCCCTGGTAGTCATCCTTCACACTGGTGCCGTTCACGCTGTACATCGTGTTCTGCGTGGCGCCACCACGGACGCTGTAGGAGCCGCCCACGCCCGTCGTCAGGCCGGGCGCCAGATCAGCAGCACCCGCCACACCACGGCTGGCACCCGGAAGGGTCGCCAACTGCTCGGCGGAGAAGTTGGCACTGGCCTTGGTGTCGGCCTTGTCAGCCTCGGCCCCGGCGGCCACCACCTCAACCACGGCCTGGGCCTGGCTGACGGGCTTGATCACGAGATCCTGGCGCGCGTTGGCACCCAGACCGATGCGGATGTTCTGGGCCTCGCTGCCCACGAAGCCATCCTTGGACACGGCCACCTTGTAGTAGCCCACGGGGAGCAGGGGAGCCCGCCACACACCGTTCTGGGGCGTCACCAGCACGCGCGGCGCAAACATGGCCGGGCTGCTGATCGTCACACGGGCGCCGGCGATGGGGGTGCCCTTGGAATCCGTCACCATGCCCGTCAGAGTGCCCGTGGACTGGGCGACCAGGGCGGTCCCGGCCGCTAGGAACATAGCGAGAGGCGAAACCCGCTTCAGCGAAAATCTATTCATGCGAATCCTCCTGGGGGAGTAGACCTAGACCTAGAACCGGAAGGCGTAGCCGATTTCGATGTGGGGGACGAGTCGCGAGGTTTCGCGAAGGTAGTCCTGCGTGTTATTGAAGCCGGAGGTCGTTCCCGTGCCAGCCACGTGGACGTAGTCGATGGCCTTATAGCTCACGAGAATCACATTCGCCTCAAGGCTGGAGTTCGGGCTGAGGTTGTAGGTCAACCCCGCGTAGGGACTCACAGCAACGGTGTTCTTGCTCGGCGTACCCAGGTAGGCGTCCGTCACCGTACCGTAGGCCACGTTGCCCACGTACTCGTGACGGAACTTGGCCCCGCCCAGCTGGATACCCAGTTGGAAGCCCAGGTCGGTGTTGGGGAGCGGGCGGCTGAAGGACAGACGCGCCGTGATGCCCTCCATGCTGTTCCGCCGCAGGTCCGCGGACTTGGTCATGTCCAGGGTCTTCCCGTTAACCACAGGAGCCTTGCTCACGTCGTAGCGGTACTGATCGCCCGTCTTGTACTGATAACCGGCCTCAAGACCAATACGTCCGAAGGAGAACGTGTAGCCGAAGTCGATGCCGGCACCCAGCGCCTGACGGTTCAGCTGGTCCTTCATATCGCCAAGGGCGAAGCCAGCCCGCAGCTTGAACTGCGTATCGAACCCCGTGCTCTGAGCAGAAGCAAAGGCAGACCCGAGGGCCACGATCGCCGCAAACCGGCCGAGTTGTTTCAGTGGATTCCTCATGCAGGAGCTCCTTTCATGAAGGGTGGTGGAAACTTGCGAGCGAACTCGCAAAGGGAACCTTTCTGAGCGAGAAGTCACTCAGAGGGGAAGGGAGAGGAGATTTTTTTCAGACTAGAGTGGCGCATGATCATCGGCTTACGAGTGTCATGGGTGTGTCCCGAAAGATCAAGTGCTTTCTATCAAGCACATCTCGCGCGCAGCCCCTTGCCCTCAACCAATCCCGTGCCACATGGACAGCGCTGGTCAAATGTCGGCGCGCCTCCGCCATCCCTGTTGTGACGCACGGAAGACCATAGGTCCTTCGCCTTGTCACACCTCGCCCGAAGGTGATGACAAGTCTTCCACGCCAGAACAAGCACCTCGCAGGCGGTATCCCGTGGGTTCCGCCATGCGGGACACCCACGCCTTCCCCTTCAGCCCCCGATGAGCGCGCGGATCTCGTCGCTGCCGTGGCCGGAGGTACAGGCGAGCACCAGGGCACAGTGGCCGGGCTGGCTGGGGGGCAGCTCCACCTGGCCGGCGAAGACACCCTCCGCGTCCGTCTGCCCGCTGAGCAGGGGTACGGCCTTCTTGAGGCTGCTGACGAGCTTGACGGTGCACTCGGCCCCTGCTACGGGGTTCTGGCTGATGCAAAGGCGTGCGCGGATGCGGAAGGCGAAGCACTGGCCAAAGCTCGGGCGCAGGGGCTCGTCGATCACCAGCTCGAGGGTGTCCACGTCGCCCTCCTGCTGCAGGTATTCCAGGATGGCGAGGTCCAGGGGGCGCTCGTTGAAGATGGCCTGCTCCGCGAGCAGGGGGTCCTGGGGCGTCGTGTCGTACTTGCCGTTCTTGATGTCCCGGATCACCGCCTTGTGCTGCTCGTCCATGCGCTCCTGGATGACGGCCTCGGGCACGGGCGCGCCGCCGCCCAGCAGCTCTTCGTAGGAGGAGCGATAGTTGTCCAGGATCTCCCCACCCATATAGATGAGGGTCTCGATCTTGGGATTCCCCAGCCCCTTGTCCTCGGTCTGGACATGGAAGATGCGGTTGCCGTGGCGGACGTCGGTGTTGTAGCCGGTGATCATGGAGGCGTTCCCGCGTCAGGGCCGTTCCAGGCGCCGCGCCAGGTCGGGAAGGAGTTCCCAGGCGATCTCCCGCAGGGTCTGTTCGCCCAGCCTGGCCACCAGGGCCTTGGCGAGGGCGTCCATGGCCGCGGGATCGGCCAGGAGGGCCTGCACCAGGGCTTCGGCCGGCAGGCTCTGCGCGGGCGCGGCAGGGACCGGAGCAGGGGCGGAGACGGCGTCCCCGGGCTCGGCCTCAGGCAGGTCGAAGGCCATGACCGGCTCCGCTTGCGGCGCACACAGGGGCAGCGTGGCGCTGACGGGCACGGCCACCTCGGGAAGCGTGTCGTCGGGCTCCGCGAGGGAGCGCTCCAGGTCCGCATCCACCACGGGCCCCGCGGGCGCCTCGCCGAAGGGACCGGGCTGGGCCGCATGCAGGGCGTCCAGAAGGGTGTCGCTGTCGTCGCTCCAGTCCACGGGCAGGGGCGCTTCCTCGATCTCCGGCGCACCCGCTTCCAGAAGCTCCGGGACCTCCGGCGCGCCGAGATCCAGAACGTCCGCGCTGTCCGACAGGTCGGCGCTGGGGCCCAGGTCCGGCAACACGATCTCTTCCGGCGCCTCCTCCCCCAGCTCCTCCGAAACCGCGCGTTCCGCCGCCGGCGCCGCGGGCTCCGGAGTTAGCACCTGGAAACCGCCCGGGGGCGTGAAGTCCAGCATCGAAGGCCCGGGCTCCACGACGGGGGAAAGCTCCTGGACGGGCGTTTCCGCGGCCTCCGTCTGGAGGGAAAGCCCCTTGAGGCTCTCCAGGTCCAGCTCCTCGAGGTCCAGGGCCTCCTCGGCCCCGAGCGTCTCCACGGGCACCTCGTAGGTGGCCTGGCCCGCGGTGGGGGCCGCGGCATCCGGCAGCACGTCGGCTTCGGTGAGGATCAGCAGGTCGCTGGGCAGCAGCGGCTCCGCGTGCGGCTCCAGAAGATCCGCAAGCTTCACGGAAGGCAGCGTGACAAAGGCGGAGGGCTCCGGTTCCGCCACCACGGGAAGTGGTGCGGGTTCCGGCACGGGCACCGCCATCAGGCCGCGCACGCGCTCGGCGAGGTCGCGCAGCTCCACGGGCTTCTTCAGGAAGCCCTGGATGGGCGCGGCCTCCACGCGGGCGGGGTCCACCTGGTCCAGCACGCCCGCCATCAGGGCGATGGGAAGGCGCGCGGTGGCGGGGTTCCGGCGCAGCTGGTCGAGCAGCTCCCAGCCGTCCATCCCGGCCATGTGCGTGTCGATCAGCGCCACGTCGAAGGCCTCGCCCGCCTGGATGCGGGCCAGGGCCTCCTGGGCGCGGTCGAGGCACACGAGCTCGAAATCGGAGTTCGCGAGCAGGGTCTCCGCAATCTTGTGGATGCTCGGATTGTCGTCCACGAGGAGAAGGCGTGGCATAGAGACCTCGGGCTGCCGAAGGCGAATGGCTGGGCCTAAGCTAGCAGAAAACCGCGCGCGCCCGCACCGTGAAATCCGCTACCTTCCGCGAAGGCCGGCGCGCAGGGCACGCTGGCGTTCCGTCTCGACGAGGCGCAGCAGCAGCACCCGGTCCCCCACCCAGACCCAGGCCACGCCCTGGGCCTCGCGCAACGCCACGTCGGGCCCGGAGGGCAGCCAGCCCCCCACGCTGGCGCGCAGCTTGGAGGCCGCGCGCCACTCGGGGCGGTAGATTCGCACCAGTGCATCCCGCTGGCGTTCCTTGGGGAGCTGTGCGACGCCCTTTCCCCAGCGCTGATCCCAGGCGGTGAGGGCGCCATCGGGAGCCATCCAGGCCCAGGCGGCGTCGTAGGCGGGCCAGGCTTCCTCCTCCGCCGGAAGCGCCTCCCAGCGGGAAGCGTCCAGGGGGCTCCAGGCCCTCACGGCGCGGGGCCCCTCGCCCTGGATCCGCCCCATGCGCAGGGGCGGCTGGGCGGCGAGCCCCCCCGCCCCGGCGTCCTGGCGCCGCCAGATGCCGTCCTCCCAGGCCCAGAGGGTCCACTGCCCGCCCGATGCGATCCAGAGGCGGTCCTCCCGGGGGAACCAGATCCGGCCGCCCCCCCGCCAGGGCACGAGCAGGCGGCTGCCCGGCAGCTCGCGGCCGTACCCCCTCAGCTGCTCCGCCTCCACGGGCCACCCCCGAGGGGGCGGGGGCAGGTTTTTCTCGTCCCAGGGCGCCAGACTCGCCTCCGCAGGCGGCCCGTCCACGGGAAGGCTGGCCAGCAGCAGGCCCTCCAGGGGCGGCCGCGCGGCAAGGCCCAGAAGGACAGCGCGGCCGTCCCAGCTGAAGCGGCTCCAGGGCCCGCTGTCGCAGGTCCACAGCACCCGTCCCTCGGGCACCTCCAGGAGGCGCGTCTCGTAGCGCCCCTCGCCCAGGCGCAGCGTCACCAGCAGGCGGTTGCCCTTCGCGGGGTCCAGCCGGGCGGAGGCCAGGGGGGCGTCGAAGCGGTAGCGGCGCCACTCCAGCCCGCGCCAGAGCTGCACCTCGCTGCGCCCCAGGGGGCCGTTCAGGGCCAGGCCCTGGTCTCCCAGGAAGGCGCTCGCGGGTTCCCAGGGCGCGCCGAAGCCGCCCGGGAAGGGCCATGGCTCCGCCTGGTCCGGGTCCTGGGCGCCCTGGAAGCGGGGTGCCCAGCCGTCCTGGAGGCGGGTCTGGGCCAGGGTCTCGAAGCTGTCCAGCGCCAGCACCGACGGGGCCTCGGCGCTGCCGCCCGCGATGCTCATCACGCGCGGTCCCTGAACCACCGCCACGAGCAGAAGCATGGCGGCGATGAACAGGGTGGCGATGAGATACCGTTTGGGGATCACCGTCGAGGCTCCACGCCCATGATGCTCCCATGCCCGCCCCCCTGTGATCCCCAGGAAACGGAGGTGAAGCTCCGGGTGCCCTCCGCCCCGGCCCTCGCGCCTGCCCTCGCCACCCTGGGTTTCACCTGCGACATCCCTTCGCAGGTGGACCGCAGCGTGCTCTGGGACCGCGCGGGCGAGCTGCGCGCGCAGGGCGGCGCCCTGCGCCTGCGCCGCTACGGGGACGGCGCCTGGCTCACCTGGAAGGGCCCCCGCAGCCCGGATCCCCTGCTGAAGATCCGCCCCGAGCGCGAGACCGCCGTCGCCGACCCCGACGCGATGGAGGCCATCCTCCGGGCCCTGGGCTACGCGCCCACCCTGGCCATGGAGAAGCGGCGGGAGCTGTGGCGCCGGGCAGGACTCCTCGCCTGCCTGGACCAGACGCCCTTCGGGGACTACCTGGAGCTCGAGGGCGCGCGGGAAGCCATCCTCCCCTGCATGGAGGCGCTCGGCCTGGGGCCGGAGCTGGCGGAGACGCGCAGCTACCCGGAACTCTTCCGCCTGCACGGCCTGGCGTAGGACATTCGTCGCAACCTTGCTACGTCCCCGGCACGGGGCCTTCACGGCGGGGCGCCATCCTGCGCTCCGGGAGGTTCCCCATGCGCGACTCCGAAACCCAAGGCCGCTACACCGTCCGCTGCCTGACGCCGGAGGACTACTGGACCCTGCGGGATCTGGAGGGCGAGATCTTCGGCGACGAGCCCGCCGGGGCCCTCTGCCCCCACTACCTGCGCCTCTGCACCGACCACTACGGGGCATGGTGTTTCCTGGTGCTCGACGGCGAGACCCCCGCGGGCTACGTGCTGAACTTCCCCTGCGGCAAGACCAACTACTGCGCCACGCTGGCCGTGCGGCCCGCCTACCGCAAGTCCCGGGTGAACTACCTGCTGGTGCGCGCCACGGTGCAGAAGCTCCTGCGCGAGGGCATGCGTGCGTGCCGCTTCCTGGTGGCGCCCGAGAACACCGAGGCCCGCAGCGTCCACGAAAGCCTCGGCGCACGCGTGGTGGGCACGCAGGAGGACTGCTACGTGCGCGGCGACCGCCGCCTGTGGTCGGTCATCGACGAGGCCGACCTGGAGGCCCTGCGGGCTAAGTACACCCGCCTGAGGCTGGTCTCGTGAGCGAGGGCGGCGCCCTGGCGCCCGATCCCGCCCTGGAGGCCCTCGTCAGCGGAACCGTGTCCTTCCTGGGCCTTCCGCACCAGACCCGGCCGGCGCCCGCAAGCGGCGTGGTGCTGGGCGTTCCCTTCGACGGGGGCGTGATCCACCGGCCCGGCGCGCGCCTGGGCCCCTGGGCCCTGCGCCAGGCCAGCCTGGGTCTGGGGCGGCGGCCCATGCCCCTGCGGCTCCAGGGGCAGGACGAAGGCGGCGGCGGGTGGGCCGCGGGCGACTGGATGGACGGCGGCAACCTCCCCACCCGCCCCTTCGGCCTACTGGAAGCCCTTGCCACCGTGGAGGAAGGCGTTTCGGCCTGGCTCCAGGCCGGCGCCCGCACCCTGCTCCTCGGCGGTGACCACCTCATGACCCTTGGCGCCCTCCGGGCCCACGCGCGCCGCCACGGCCCCCTGGGCCTGCTGCACCTGGACGCGCACCCGGACGCGGCCTGCGGCGCGCGCTGGGGGAGCCCCCTGCACCACGGCACCTGGCTGCGCCAAGCCTTCGAGGAGGGCCTGCTGGACCGCGGCCGGGTGGTGGTGGCGGGCCTGCGCGCGCCCCGCATGGACAGCGAGGAGCTGGCCTTCCTCTCGGAATGCGGCGCCCGGCTGTGGACCCCCTGGGACCTCGCGGACCCGCGCCTCGCCTCCCAGCTCGCGGGGGATCTCCTGCGCGTGGGCCAGGGGCCCGCCTACGTCAGCCTGGACCTGGACGTGCTGGATCCCGCCTTCTGCCCCGCCGTGGCCGAGCCCGTGCCCGCGGGCGTCGCCCCGCGCGAGCTCGTCGCCTTCCTGCGCCAGGTCCACCGGTGGGAACACCCCTGGACGGGCGCGGACCTCATGGAGCTGGCCCCCACCCTGCCCGGCGCCGAGGACAGCGCCCGCCTGGCGGTCCACCTCGCCCTCCACTTGTTGGCATGATGGAGGCCATCTTCCC
Organism: uncultured bacterium; assembly: GCA_964292295.1. GTDB lineage: Bacteria > Acidobacteriota > Holophagae > Holophagales > Holophagaceae > CAXYVC01. The sequence goes on along the minus strand of CAXYVC010000016.1, from coordinate 20,630 downwards.
CTCCCATCCCCCTGTGTCCCCCTCCCGGGAGCTCCCCATGCACACCGGATCCTGGCTGTCCCTGCTCCAGCGCCAGCTCCCGCCGGAGGCACCCCTGGACTGGAGCGACCTGGTGGTGGGCTACGACTTCGGCCTGCTCACGCCCGCCGAGGTCCAGGCCTGGGTGCGGGAGAACGGCCCGGAGACGCCCGCCTGCCGGAGCCTGGCCGGCCTGGAGGGCGGGGCGCTGGAGGGCTTCGAGCCCTGCCTCTGGGAAGCCTGCGCGGAGGCCACGGGGCGCGTGCCCCGCCCCGGCGGCCGGCGCTGGGCCCACGCCCAGGACCGCTGGCGCCTGGCCCTCCTCCGGGACGCCCTGGAGGCCCCCCTCGCTCCGGCGGCCCTGGCCGTGGCCGTGGAGCGCATCTACGAGCAGGTGGGCTGCCCCGAGGACATGCTGGGGCTCTGGCCCTTCCGCAGCCGGGCGGCCGATCCCGCCGCCGTGCGGAGTTGGGTCCAGCAGCGGGAGCGCGCCCTGAGCGTCGCCCTGTGAGCCCGATGCGCGCCCCCGCCGCCGCCCTGCTCCTCCTTGCCGGCCTCGCCTGCGACCGGGACCCTGCGGAAGTCCAGGTGCGGAAGGCCTCCCGCGACCTGATCCGGGCCGTGGAGGAGGGCCGCGCCGACCGCGCCGCGTCCAGGCTGGCCCCGTCCTTCCAGGGCCCGGACGGCATGGACCGCGCCGCGGCGGGGCTCTACCTCGCGGGTGTCCTGCGGCGCCAGAGGGTGGGCGTCACCGTGCTCTCGGAGCGCCTGGAGGTGACTGGAAACCGCGCCCGCCAGGACCTGGAACTGCTCCTCACGGGGCGCGAGGGGGGAGGCCTCCTTCCCCAGGACGGTACGCGGCGCCTCCTGCGCCTGGAGTGGGAGCGGCGCGGGAGCACGTGGATGCTGCGCCGCGTGGAGGAGTTCGGCGGCTGATGCCGTCCCTACAACTCCGCCGCGCGCTCCCGCAGCCAGGCCTCGTCGTGCACCGGGATGCCCAGTTCTTCAGCCTTGGCGAGCTTGCTGCCGGCCTTCTCGCCCGCCACCAGGAAGCTCGTGCGCTTCGAGACGGAGCCCGCCACCTTCGCGCCCAGGCGCTTCAGCAGGGCCTCGGCTTCCTCCCGGGAGAGGCTCGGCAGCGTGCCCGTGACCACGGCGCTCAGGCCCGCCAGGGGCAGGGCCGTGCGGTCCTTGGGCGCGGGCGGCTCCGGCAGGACGCCCAGGGCCGCCAGGCGCGCGGGCAGCTCCGGATGCAGGGCCGCGAAGGCGCCCAGGGAGGCCGCCACCTTGGGACCCACCTCGTCCACGGCCTGGAGGGCCTCGTCCTCCGCGGCCCAGAGCAGGTCGAGCCCCGGGAAGGCCTCCGCGAGCAGCTCCGCCGTGCGGGCGCCCACCATGGGGATGCCCAGGGCGTGAATCCAGCGGGCCAGGGGCTTGCGCCGGGCGGCCTCCAGCGCGTCCAGCACCGCGCCGGCGCTCTTTTCCGCCATGCGCTCCAGGCCCGCCAGGAAGGCCAGCGCGCCGCGGCGATCCTCGAGCAGGGCGAAGAGCTCCCAGGGGTGGCGGAAACGCCCAGAGGCGACGAGCTGCTCTACCAGGGCATCGCCAAGGCCTTCCACGTCCAGCGCCGCGCGGCCCCCGAAGTGCAGCAGGCGGGCCGCCAGCTTGGCGGGGCACTCGGGCTCCAGGCAGCGCACGGCCACCTCGTCCTCGCTGTCCTTGCCCACCGCGCCCCCGCACACCGGACAGGCCGCGGGCACCTCCGGCGCGGGCGCGCCCTCCCGCGCGCTGCCCGGCACCACCGCCACCACCTTGGGGATCACCTCGCCGCCCTTCTCCACGAAGACGCGGCAGCCCACCGTGACACCCAGGCGCGCCAGCTCCTCGGCGTTATGCAGGGTGGCCCGGCGCACGGTGGAGCCGGCCACCTCCACGGCCTCCAGCTCGGCCACGGGCGTGAGGCGCCCCGTGCGGCCCACCTGCCAAGTGATGCCCTTCACCTCCGTGGTGGCCTGCTGGGCCGGATACTTGAAGGCGATGGCCCAGCGGGGCACGCGGTCCGTGGCACCCAGGCGCTCCTGGAGCCCGCGGTCGTCCACCTTCACCACCACGCCGTCCGTGTCGAAGGGCAGCGCCAGGCGCGCAAGCCCCTGCTCCGCGATGAAGGCGAGCACCGCCTCCAGGTCCCCCTCCGCCACGGCGGGCATGGCGCAGAAGCCCCAGGCGGCAAGGCGGCGCATGGACGCCGCGTGCTCCGGCGCGCCCAGCACCTGCCAGGGCAGGAAGGAGATGCGGCGGCGCGCCACCTCGCGGCTGTCCAGCAGCTTCAGAGTGCCGCTGGCGGCGTTGCGCGGGTTGGCGAAGCGGGGCTCGCCCGCCGCGTCCCGCATCCGGTTCAGCTCCTCCCAGCGGCGGCGGGACAGGAAGGCCTCGCCGCGCACCTCCAGTACTTCGGGCGCCTCCCCGGGCAGGCGCAGGGGGATGTCTGCGAGGGTGCGCGCGTTGGCGGTCACGTCCTCGCCGCTCGTGCCGTCGCCCCGGGTGAGGGCCCGCACCAGCTCGCGCCCCTCGTAGCGCAGCGCCAGGGAGAGCCCGTCCACCTTCAGTTCGGCCGTGTAGCGGGGCACCTCGCCGGGAAGCCCCTTGCGCACGCGCGCCTCCCACTCCCGCAGCTCGCCCTCGGAATACACGTTGTCGAGGCTGAGCATGGGCGTGTCGTGGATGCCCTTCTCGAAGCGCTCCAGGGGCGGCGCCCCCACGCGGCGCGTGGGGCTGTTGGGGTCCGCCAGCAGGGGATGCGCCTCCTCCAGCTCCCGCAGCGCCCGCTCCAGGGCATCGTACTCCGCGTCCGAAATCGTGGGCTGGTCCAGCACGTAGTAGCGGACGCGGTGCTGCCGCACCAGCTCCGCCAGTTCCCGCATGCGCGCCATCACGTCCATCACCGCACCTTCGCGTGCCGCTGCACGGCCATGACCACGCCCAGCCCCAGGAAGTAGCTCAGGGTCGAGCTGCCGCCCGCGCTGAAGAAGGGAAGCACCATGCCCTTGTTGGGCAGCACGCCCACCACCATGCCCACGTTCACGAAGACGTGCAGCGCCAGGATGCCCGCGGCCCCTGCGCAGAAGCAGGACTCGGCGAGGCTGAGGGCGTCCCGCGCGACGGCGAGCAGGCGGCTGAGCAGCGCGCCGAAGAGCGCCAGGGCCATCAGCACGCCCAGGAAGCCGCGCTCCTCCGCCCACACGCTGAAGACGAAGTCCGTCGTCTTCACGGGCAGGAAGTTCAGCTGGGTCTGGCTGCCCGACGTGAAGCCCTGGCCGAGCAGGCCCCCCGCGCCGATGGCGATGCGGCTCTGGTTCACCTGGTAGCCCTTGCCCTGGGTGTCCGCCTCGGGGTTCAGGAAGGTGAGCACCCGCTGCTTCTGGTAGGGCTTCAGCCCCTTGTGCCAGGCCAGGGTCCCGAGGCCCGCCACCGCCACGAGGCCGAGGGCCACCCACTTCATGCGCAGGCCCCTCAGCAGCGGCACCAGCGCCAGGATGGGCAGGAAGCTGATGGCCATGCCAAGGTCCGGCTGCTTGAAGACCAGCAGCATGGGGAAGACCACCAGCGCCACCACGCCCGCCAGCTCCAGGCCGCGCCACTGCTCGGGCGAGCGGCTGCCCAGGCGGTGGCTCACGAAGAGCAGGGTGATCCACTTCATGAGCTCGCTGGGCTGGAAGGTCTGGCCCGCGATCACGAGCCAGCGGCGGGCCCCGCCGATCTTCTTGCCCACCACGAGCACCGCCACCAGCAGCAGGATGCCCGCCACGTAGGCGACCAGACTCCAGCGGAAGATGCGCCGGGGCGTCTGCACCCCCAGGTAGGCCATGAAGGCGAAGCCCAGCAGGTTCCAGCAGCCCTGCTTGATCCACAGGGCGGACTGGCTGGTGCCCCGCCCCGCAGAGTAGAGCGTGAGGGTGCCCATCAGCACCAGCAGTGCCATGGGCAGGAGGATCTGCAGGTCGAGGGTGCGCAGGGCCTTCCTCACGGCTGCACCCCCTGGGAGGCGGCGGACGCCTCAGGCGCACGCGCCGGGCGCACGCCCGGCGGGGGGAGCGGCTTCAGGGGCCGCTGCAGGAACCAGTATTCGCAGAGCTTCTTCGCCACGGGCGCCGCCGAGGCCGCGCCGAAGCCCGCGTTCTCCGCCACGATGGCGAAGGCGATCTGCGGGTTGTTGCGCGGGGCGTAGCCGGCGAACAGCGCGTTGTCGCGGAACTTCTTCTCCTGGCGCCGGGACTCCTCGCGGCTGGCGCCCAGGGAACGCACCTGGGAGGTGCCCGTCTTCCCCACCATGTCGAAGCCCGGGATATCGGACGCCTTGGCGGTGCCCGCCTTCACCACCTGGTAGAGCCCCTCGTCCAGCACCGCCCAGACGGCGGGATCGAGGCCCGTGTCCCGGGGCGGCGGGGGCGTGAAGAGGTCCACCTTTCCCGTCTGCTCGTTGCGCCAGCCGTAGAGCAGATGGGGATTCAGCAGCTTGCCCTTCGTGGCGAGCATGGCGTAGAAGCGCGCCAGGGAGATGGGCGTCACGGCGTTGGCCCCCTGGCCGATGGCCACGCTGATGGTCTCGCCGGCGTACCACCTGGGCTCCTTCGGGCGCGCCTTCCTCACCCACTCCCGGCTGGGCACGCGGCTGGTGGCCTCGTGGGGAAGGTCCACGCCGGTCTTCTCCGCCAGCCCGTATTTCACCGCCGCCGCGTGGATCTCATCCACGTCGAGGCGCGCCCCCAGCTCGTAGAAGTAGTTGTTGCAGCTCTGCGCGATGGCCTGCACCAGGTTCACCGAGCCGTGCACCGCATCGCAGCGGAACACGCGGTTGTAGAAGGTCTTCTGCCCCGAGCAGTGGAAGACGGTGTCGGCCTTCAGGATGCCCTTGTCCATGGCCGCGAGCGCCACCAGGAGCTTGAAGGTGGAGCCGGGCGGATAGAGGCCCTGCACCGCCCGGTTCAGCATGGGTTTCACCGGATTGCGCATGAAGTAGTCCACCTGCTCCTGGCTGAGGCGGTTCAGGAAGACGTTCGGGTCCAGGGAGGGGCTGGAATACAGCGCCAGGATGCCCCCGTCCCGCAGGTCGATCACCACCCCGGCGCCGTTCTCCGCACCGAAGGCCTCCTTCAGCACCTGCTGGAGGCCTGCGTCGAGGGTGAGGAAGACGCTGTGGCCCGGGATGGGCTCCACCACGCCGCTCAGGGCGACTTCGCGGCCCAGGTGGTCCACCACGATGCGCCGCTGCCCGTCCCGACCCTTGATCTCGGCGTTGTGGGAGAACTCGAAGCCGGCCTTGCCGATGATCTCGCCCAGCTGGAACTTCCCCGGCTCCTTGGCCATCAGGCGGTCGTCCACCTCGCCCACGTAGCCCAGCAGGTGTCCCGCCAGGTCCTCCCCCAGATACACCCGCCGGGGGGCCACCTGGACGCTCAGGAAGGGGAAGCGCGCCCGCAGGAGCTCCGCCTGCGCGAGCCCCGCCTCGTCCAGGTTGTCCTGCAGCACCACCATGCGGTTGGCTCCCGCCTGGCGGCTGAGCTGGATGCGGCGCTTCAGTTCCGCCGGATCCCGCTGGAGGGCCGCCGCCAGGGCCTCGATGGGCGCCAGATCCTTCGGCAGGTCTTCCGCCTGGATCACCAGGTGGAGCGCCCGGCGGTTGTCCACCAGCTTGTTGCCGTTGCGGTCGAAGATGATGCCCCGGGGCGCCGGCGTGGTGCGGTTCTTCACCGCCTGGCGCTGGGCCAGGTCCTGCATCTCCCGCCGCTTGATGAGCTGCACCCACACGTAGGCCACGAGCAGCAGCCCCAGCCCGAGCCACAGGAAGCCCCGCAGCCCCGCGAGGCGCCGCTGCAGCAGGATCCGCTGGCGAGGATCCACGCCTACCGCCAGTGGAGGGGCCGGTGGACCCGGAAGGCGAGGCTAGCCCAGAGCGGAACCCCCGCCAGGGCGCCGACCCAGCCGAGGCCCCAGGCGTGGGGCCCCGCGGCGATGCGCACGCAGGCATGCACGAGCCCGGCCTGGAGCAGCGCGAGCCCCGCGGATCGCAGCCAGAAGAGCTTCGGCTGCTCCGGCGGCCAGCGCCGGATGATCCCGGCGCCCACGAGGCCCACGAGCATGTCTGCCAGGGGCGTGCCGCCAAGCACGGGATAGGTGCGCAGGGTGCCCTCCAGCACCCACCCGGCGGCGGCGGCCCACAGCACGCCCGTGAGGCGGCTGCGGAACTCGGGCACGAGCCCCACCACCAGGAAGGCGTGGAAGAAGCCCTGGAGCACGGGCCAGGGCGCGCTCGCCCAGATCCCCGCCAGGGAAAGGATCGCCAGGACGAGGTGCCTGGGGCCGCGACCGGACATGGCGCCGGGCTTCATGGCGTGCCTCCCGTGGCCGTGTCCCCGGGCACCTGCTTCGGCGCCTCCGGCGGCGCGAGCTGGAGCTGGGGATGGGGCGGAAGCACGAAGACGAGGCGCACCCGGTCCAGGGGCGCGGCCAGGGCGACCTCCACCTTCAGTTCGGCATCGGCCACCTTGGCGGAGGTCACATGGCCCACCAGCATTCCCCGGGGGAAGACGCGGTCCAGCCCCGAGGTGTAGACGGGCTCGCCCACCTGCACGACCTCCTGGGGGCCCACGTAGCGGATCTCGGCGCGCCCCGGCCCCGTGCCCATGAGCACGCCCGTGGCGCGGCTGCGGGCCAGCATCACGGCGGTGGAGGCGTTGTAGGCGTCGAGGGGGACCACGCTGGACTGGTTGGCCGCCACCGCCCACACGCGGCCCACCACGCCCTCGGGGCAGATCAGGCCCTGGTCCGCCAGGAGCCCCGCATCCCAGCCCTGGTCGATCACCATGCCGCCGAAGGGCGCGCGCCGCACGCTGGCGATCACCCGCGCGGCCTTCAGCTCCAGGGGGAACTGGCGCTTAAGCCCCAGCAGGCGCACGGCTTCGTCCGCCTCCGCGAGGCGCACGGCCTCCTTCGCCAGGGCCAGCTTCAGCCCGTCGCGCTCCGCCCGCAGCTGGGCGAGCTCGGCCTCGGCGCGCCGGAGGTCCGACACCTTCTGGTGGCGCCGCGCCTGGACGCCCTGCCACCAGCCCACCACGGCCAGGCTGGGGCGGGAGCCGAGCGAAAGCAGGTTCTGCCAGTGGCTTCCCGGCCCGCGCCCCAGCAGCACCCAGGCCAGATGGCCGAGGACGATCACCAGGATGGCCCAGCCCCGCAGGGAGGAGGGGCTGCGGAAGAACCTGCGGGGGTTCACGCCCACGCCCCGCCGCACGGTCGCCCGGGAAGGATGCGCGGAAGATGGCTTCGGGTCATGGGCGGGGACGCCGGCAGAACCGGCCGGCGGGTCAGGTCAGTCGTGGATCTGGATGCGGCGGAGGAACGGGATGTCGTCGAGCAGCATGGCGGTACCGCGCACCACGGCCGTCTCCGGCACCTCGGCGCGGAAGCAGGGGAGGTGCGTCTCCTTGCTGATGCGCACGTCCAGCCCCTGGATCTTGCTGCCGCCGCCCGTGAGGCAGATGCCCCGGTCGATGAGGTCCGCGGCCAGCTGGGGGGGCGTCTCGTTCAGGGCCTTGCGCACCAGGTCCACGATGGCGCTGATGGGCTCGGCCAGGGCCTCGCGGATCTCCGCGTCGTTCAGCGTGAGGGTCTTGGGCAGCCCCTCGAACTGGTCCCGACCGCTCACGTTCATGGTGCGGGGCTTGTCGCTGGGGTACGCGCTGCCCAGGTTCCACTTCACCTCCTCGGCGGCCGCCTCGGAGATGAGCACGTTGTACTTCTCGCGGATGTACTTGATGATGGCCTCGTCCATCTCGTCGCCCGCCACCAGCAGCGAGTCCGCGAAGACCTTGCCGTTGTAGGAGATCACGGCCACGTCCGTGGTGCCGCCGCCGATATCGACGATCATGCAGCCGCGCTTCTCGTTGATGGCCAGCCCGGCGCCGATGGCGGCCACCATGGTCTGGTCCACCAGGAAGACCTCGCCGGCCTTGGCGTCGTAGCAGACCTGCTTCACCGCGCGCCGCGCCACCTGGTGGGCCCTGGGGGGCACGCTCACCACGACGCGGGTGCGGGCCAGGCCGCGGTTGGGCCGCGCCTTGTGGATGAAGGCGTCCAGCATCTTCTCCGCAGCGTCCACCTCGTAGACCATGCCGTCCTTCATGGGACGGATGGTCTGCACGCCCTGGGGAGCGCGGCCCAGCAGCTGCTTGGCCTCGTCGCCCACCGCCTCCACCTCGTGCGTGACGGTGTTCAGGGCCACGATGGAGGGCTCGTACACCACGATGCGGCCCGACTGCTTGGTGTAGACCAGCACCGAAGCCGTGCCCAGGTCGATGGCAAGGTCGGTGGTGAAGAGGCTGGACCAGAACTGGCTCGAGAAGGGATGGGGCACTTCACACTCCGCTTGAACCTCCTAGGTTCGCACGATCCGCCCCCCTTGGACAGTCCGCTGGGAAGCGGGGCTCCGCACTGTCATCCTGGTTCCAGCAAAGAAAGGAGTGCTGCATGAGGATGCACACCGCCCTGCCCCTCGCCGCCCTGGTGACCCTGGGCACCCTCGGCTGCGGAAGGCTCTCCCGGGACACCAGCCCCGTCCTGGCCAACGTCGGCGGCAAGAAGGTCACCGAGACGGAATACCGCGCCCTGCTGCGCCTCGTCCTCAAGGACGACAAGAAGGCCGAGGAGGCCTTCCAGAACCCGGAGATGCGGGAGCGCCGCAACGAGCTGCTCGGCAACCTCGCCATGATGCGCGCCGTGAACCAGCTGGCCGCCAAGGAGGGGCTGGACAAGGAGCCCGGCACCAAGATGCTCCTGGAGCAGGCCGCAGCCCAGGCCTACCTGCAGGTGATGATGGAGCGTCGCGCCGGCGCCCAGGTGGAGCCCACCGAGGCCCAGCTGCGCGCCATCTACGACGAGCGGCTGGCCGTGGCCCGTTCCGCGGGCCAGGACAAGGACTTCCCGGCCTTCGAGGCCGTGAAGCCGCAGCTCAAGGGCATGTGGCAGCAGCAGCAGCAGGAGGAGGCCAAGAAGGCCCTCCTCCAGGAGCTGAAGACCAAGGTGCCCGTGACCTACGCCGAGGGCTGGAAGCCCGCCGAGCGGATGTAGCCGAACTCGCCAAAGAGAAAGAGGAAGGGCGCCCAGCGAACCGGGCGCCCTTCCTCTTTTTCCGTGCCGACAGGAATCAGATCTTGGCCAGCACCGCGCCGAGCAGCTTCCAGAAGTTCGCCACGCTCGGGATGCTCAGGTGCTCGTCGGGGGTGTGCACGTCCCACATGTCAGGGCCGATGGAGACCATCTGCATGCCCGGGTACTGCTTGCCGATGATGCCGCACTCCAGGCCGGCGTGGATGGCCAGGATGATCATGGGCTTGCCGAAGAGGTCCTTCTGCACGCCGTCCACGATCTTCACGAGCTCCGCGTCGGGCTCGGGCTTCCAGCCGGGGTAGCCGCCCACGTGCTCGACGTCCCAGCCCGCCAGGCCGAGGTGGGCGGTCACGCGGTCCACCAGGGCCGCCTTGGAGCTGTCGATGGAGGAGCGGTGCAGCATGTTGAACTCCACCACGCCGTCCTTCGTGTCCACCACGCCCAGGTTCGTGCTGGTCTGCACCAGGCCCTGGATATCGGGGCTCATGGCCACCACGCCGTGCACCATGGTGAAGAGGGTGGCCACGATCCTGCGGGCATCCGCGTCGGCCATGACCTGGGCGGGGGCGTCGACGCCCTCCACCGTGATGGCGAGGTTGGGATCGAAGGCTCCAAGAGCGCTCTTGGCCTCCTCCTCGAGACGGGCCACCAGGGCCTTCAGCGCGCCCCCCTTCGCGGGATCCAGCGCCAGGACGGCGGAGGCCTCGCGGGCGATGGCGTTGCGCTTGTTGCCGCCCTTGATGGAGGCGAGCGCCACGGGCAGCTCCTGCTGCAGGCGGTAGATCACGCGGGCCAGGAAGCGGATGGCGTTGCCGCGGCCGCCGTTGATGTCGATGCCGCTGTGGCCGCCCTTCAGGCCCGAGACCTTCACGCGGTAGCCCTTCGCGCCGGCCGCGGGGGCCTGCCAGGCCGCCTTGTAGCGGGCGATGGTGTCGATGCCGCCGGCGCAGCCGATGGTGAGGTAGCCCTCCTCCTCGCTGTCCAGGTTCAGGAAGTACTTGCCCTGGAGCACGCCCCCCGCGAAGTGGTTGGCGCCCGTGAGGCCGGTCTCCTCGTCGATGGTGATCAGGGCCTCCAGGGGGCCATGCTCCAGGTCCTTGGAGGCCATCGCGGCCAGGGCGGCGGCCACGCCGATGCCGTTGTCGGCGCCCAGCGTGGTGCCCGTGGCGTAGAGGTGGTCACCCTCGCGGCGCAGGCGGATGGGATCCTTCTCGAAGTCGTGGACCGTGTTCTCGTTCTTCTCGCAGACCATGTCCACGTGGGCCTGGAGCACCACGCCGGGACGGTTCTCGCGGCCAGGCGTCGCCTTCTTGCGGATGACGACGTTGCCGACCTCGTCCTCGATCACCTCGCAGCCGAGCTTGCGGCCCTGTTCCGCCACCCACTTCGCCGCGGCGGCCTCGTGCTTGGACCCGCGGGGGATCTTGGAGAGCTCGGAGAAGTATTCCCACACGAGCTTGGGTTCCAGGTTGGCGATCACGTCACTCACGATGTCCTCCGGAAGGATGGAACGATGGCCCGCATCGGGTCGGTGCCCCCAGGGTACCAGGGTTGCCCGCCCCATAGGCGAGGCCCCGGAGGTCCTGGGGCGGACCGTCCGGGGCCTGGGACCAGCGGGCCTTGCCGGGCCTACTTCAGGCGGCGCAGCACCGACACGCAGTTGGTGACGGAACTTCCGCCCACGTTGAAGGTGACGCCGATCTGGGGCTGCTTGGCGCTCATGGTGGCGCCGATGGGCTCGCCCACCAGCTGTTTGTAGACCAGGGCATGCATGGAGGTGCCGGTGGCGCCCACGGGGTGGCCCTTGGCCTTCAGGCCGCCGGAGATGTTCACGGCGCAGGCCGCGTCGTCCCGGGTGAAGCGGCCCTCGAGGTAGTCGTAGCCCGCGCGGCCGTCCTTCGACAGGCCCAGGGCCTCGGTGCAGAGCAGCTGGTTGATGGTGAAGCAGTCGTGCACCTCGGCGAGGTCCACGTCCTGGATCGCGATCCTCGCCTCGGCGAAGGCGCGGCGAACGGCCTCCTTGCCGGCCATCAGCTCGTGCATGTTCGGGCGCACGCTGATGGCGAGGCGCTCGTTCACGTGCGCGATGCCCGCGATCTCCACCACGCGCTTGCCGGCGGCCAGGGCCTCCTCGGTGCGCATGATGACCACCGCGGCGGCGCCGTCCGTCACCAGGGAGCAGTCGTGGAGCTTCAGGGGTTCCACGATGACGGGGTTCTTCTCGGGGGGCAGGTTCAGGATCGCCTCGGCCGTGACGAGGCCGAGCTTGTCGGTGGGACCGCCCTTGCCGAAGTGGGCCAGGGGATTGTCCAGGCCGTTCCGGTAGCAGAGGGCGGAGACGGAAGCGAGCATGCGCTCCAGCTCCTTGGGGTCCAGCTTGTAGTGGTCCCGGTAGCCCTTGGCGTACTCGGCGAAGAGGCCGGGGAAGGAGCCGCCCTTCCCGCCCTCCTCGGGCCAGTAGGAGCAGGTCGCCAGGGCGTGGGTGACGCCCTTGGTGTCCAGCAGGTTCATCTTCTCCACGCCCACCACCAGGGCCACCTTGGCGCGACCGGATTCCACGGCGTAGAGGGCGTCGTACAGCGCCACGGAACCGCTGGCGCAGGCGTCCTCGCAGCGGGTCATGCTCTTGAAGCGCAGGCCCTCCGGGTCGATCTCGGTGGCGAAGGCCGCCAGGTGCTCCTGGTTGGCAAAGAGGCCCGGCGCACAGGAGCCGACCCACACGCCGTCCACGTCCTTGCCCGAAAGGCCGGCGTCCGCCAGCGCCCCGCGGCCCGCCTCGATCATCAGGTCGTAGATGGAAGCCAGGTCCGTGACCTCGCCCGTCTCCTTGTTCTTCTTCACCAAGCTGCCGAATTTCGTGTTGCTGGCGCCGATGATGCTGACCTTGCTCATGGGTTCCTCCTCAATCGATGGTCACGGTCTGGCAGCCGCTGGCGACCACCACGTTGGCGTCCGTGTGTTCCACGATCCACTCGGGCGTGTAGGGTGCGAAGGCCTCGTGCAGGTAGAAGCGGTCGCCCATCACCTCGAAGTAGCCCAGGTCCGTCACCACGATGTTCACCTCGCGGGCGGCGGTGAGGGGCAGCTTGCAGAGGTGCTTCATGCGGCTGGCGCCCTTGGGGTCGAAGTGCAGGGTGGCCGCGATCACCACGCGGGCGCCGCAGGTCAGGTCCATGGCGCCGCCCATGCCGGGCACCATCTTCCCGGGGATCATGTAGTTCGCCAGGTTGCCCTCCTGGTCGACCTCCAGCACGCCGAGCACGGTGTAGTCCACGTGCCCGCCGCGGATGATCGAGAAGCTCGTGGCGGAGTCGAAGTAGCTCCCGCCCGGCAGGACGGTGACGGGGGCGCCGCCGGCGTTGGTGACGTCCCGGTCCTCCTGGCCCTTGGGCGCGGCGGGACCGAGGCCCATCATGCCGTTCTCGGACTGGAGGATGATGGTCACGCCCTCGGGCAGGTAGTTGGCCACCTGGGTGGGCAGGCCGATGCCGAGGTTCACCACGTCGCCGTTCTTGAAGATGCGGGCGATGCGCTTGGCGATGACTTCCTTGTTCGCAACGTATTCCATGGCTGCCCCCGCTAGTCCAGCTTCTCGGCCTTGACCAGGAAATCCACGAAGATCGACGGCGTGTGGACCTGGTCCGGATCGATCTCGCCGATCTCGACGATCTCCTCCACCTCCGCGATCACGAGATCGGCGGCGGTGGCCATCAGCGGATTGAAGTTCCGCGCCGTGGCGTTGTAGACGAGGTTGCCCGCGCGGTCGGCCTTCTTGGCCTTGATGAGGGCCACGTCGCCCTTGATGGGCAGCTCGAGCAGGAAGGGCCTGTCGCCCACGAGCACGCGCTGCTTGCCCTTCTCCACCTCGGTGCCGATGCCCGTCGGCGTGAGCACGCCGCCCAGGCCCGCGCCGGCCGCACGCACGCACTCGGCGAGGGTGCCCTGGGGCACGAGCTCGACCTGCGTCTCGCCCTCGTTCATCTGGCGCTGCGTCTCGGCGTTCAGGCCGATGTGGCTGGCGACGATGCGGCTGAACTGCTTGCTCACCACCAGGTGGGCCACGCCGTACACCCGCCCGCTCTTGGCGTCGATCACGCCGGTGTCGTTGCACACCAGCCCGAGCTTGCCCGTGCCCTGCTGCTTCAGCGCCTCGATGACCGTGTGCGGAGAGCCGCAGCCCAGGAATCCGCCCACGAGGAGCAGGTTGCCCTCCTGGACCTTGGCCGCGGCTTCCGCGGCAGAGATGACCGGTTTCTGGATCACCGCGTGCCTCCTATCGCGCCTGCTGGCGCTCGATGAGTCGATCGATCACGAAGGTCGCCACGTGCTCGGCGTAGGTGCCCTTCCCGAACCCGGCGTCGAAGCCCAGCTCCACCGCCAGCTTGTTCCCGATGCGCGTCCCGCCCGCGCAGGCGATGAAGCGCTCCCGCAGGCCCTTGGCCTGCAGCAGCTCCACGAACTCCGTCATGTTCTGGATGTGCACGTCCTTCTGGGTGACGATCTGGCTCACCAGGATGGCGTCCGCGTTCACCTTCACCGCGTAGTCGATCAGCTTCTCGTTGGGCACCTGGGCGCCCAGGTTGTGCGCCTCGATCTGGGGATAGCGCTCCAGGCCGTAGTGGTGGTTGTAGCCCTTCATGTTCATGATGGCGTCGATGCCCACCGTGTGCGCGTCGAAGCCGGTGCAGGCGCCCACGATCACGACCTTGCGGCCGAGCTTCTCGCGGATCACCTCGCAGGCCTCGTCCATGCCGTACACGGTCTCGCCCACCGCCTCCTCGATCTGGATGGTGTCGAAGTCCACCCCCACCTCGGTCTTGCCGTAGGCCACGTACATCGAGAAGCCGCCCGACAGGGGGCTCGAATGCACGATGTCCGCGTGCTTGAAGCCGAGCTTCTCCACGAAGAGGCGCGCGGCCTCGCGCCCGCGGGGGCCGTCGGGCACGGGAAGGGTGAAGGAGAGCTGGACGGCGCCGTCGTCCAGGGTGTCGCCGTAGGGTCGTACGATCATCGTCATCCTTCGGTCCTCCTAAGCCTTCAGGCCCAGCTCGCCCTCGAGGTAGCCCTCGAAGGGGTTGAAGTATCCGGGGCCCTTCTCCACCAGGCCGTCCAGCCCCTTGCCCATGTCGCGGGGACGCTTGATGTCGGCGAACTCGCCGCGCTCCATCGCGTCCATCAGGCCGACCTGCTCGATCTTCTCGAGGAAGGCCACGGCCTCCTCCAGCACCTGGTGGGCCCGGCGCACGATCACGCCGTCCTTGCGGAACGCGATCTCGCCGGAGAGATCCGCCATGTTCTCCATGACGTACTTGGCGTTCTCCAGGGCCAGGAAGCGGTCCTGCATGAAGGGCGTGTGGATGGCCTCCGTCAGCATGCCCAGCAGGTGGATGCCCTGCCCCGTAGCCTGGGACACGAAGTTGAAGAGCGCGTTCTGCACCACGCCCTTGAAGATGTCGCCGGTCATGAACTTGGTGGGCGGCATGTACTTCAGCGGCGCCTCGGGGAAGATCTCGCGCGCCATCTGGGCCTGGGCCAGCTCCAGCAGGAAGCCGTTCTTGATGCCCGGGTTCATCTCGAAGGCGTGGCCGAGGCCCATCAGCTTCGCGGGCAGGCCCGCGGCATAGGCGAAGCGCTCGTTCAGGAACTGGCTCGCCAGCACCGTGTAGGCCTTCTCGACAGCGTCCGACGTGGTGAGGTAGTTGTCCTCGCCCGTGTTGATGATCACGCCCGCGTAGGCGTTGATCATGCGGCTGAACTTCTGGTCCACGAAGGTGCGGTACATGTTGATGTCGCGGAAGAGGATTCCGTACATCGAGTCGTTCAGCATCATGTCGAGGCGCTCCAGCGCCCCCATGGCCGCGATCTCGGGCATGCAGAGGCCCGAGGCGTAGTTCGTGAGGTAGACGTAGCGCTGCTGCTTCTCCACCACCTCGTCCAGCGCCGCGCGCATGATGCGGAAGTTCTCCTGGGTGGCGTAGGTTCCGCCGAAGCCTTCCGTCGTGGCGCCGTAGGGCACGTAGTCGAGCAGCGACTGCGCGGTGGTGCGGATCACGGCGACCACGTCCGCCCCCTGCTCGGCGGCGGCCTGGGCCTGCTTCACGTCCTCGTGGATGTTGCCCGTGGCGACGATCACGTAGAGGAGGGGGCTGTGGTTCCGGCCCTCGAACTGGGCCAGCTTGGCCTCGCGGTGCTTCCGGTTGCGCGTCACGCGCTCGGCAAAGGCCGCCACGAGGGCCTCGGCCTTCCGGGCGATGGCCTCGCGGTCGCCCATGGGGAAGTCCGTCACCTTCAGGCCTTCCGCGATCTTGCGGTTCAGGCCCTCCACGGTCTCGCCGCTGCGCACCAGGGCGTTCACGTAGTGCAGCAGGGCGCCGTCCTCCAGGCGGCCCTTGAGCTGGTCCACCACGAGGTTGGGCACGGGCACGCCGTCCGCATCCGCGCCGTCCGCGCCCGCGAGGCGCAGCGTGGCCCGCTCCACGGTGACCGTGGTGTGCGTCTCGATGAAGTCCAGGACCGGCTGCACGATGCGCTGCGAGAGTTCCCTCGCGCGCGCGATCCGGTCTTCGGGAAGGCCCAGCTTCCTCTCCATGCGTCCTCCTTGCGGTTCAGTTGTCCTTGAAGAAGTGATCGGCCCGGGCGGCCACCGCGGGTTCCAGCCCCAGCAGCACCGCCACGGCAACCGCGTCCGAGACGCGGGATTCGCCCTCGTCCTCCGCCAGGCGGTAGTCCATGCGGCGGTCGATGAGGCGGATGCGGGCGGCCAGCTCGGCGCCTGCGGCCTCGGCGAAATCGAGCCCCTCGCGGCGAAGGCCGCGCATGCGGCGGTAGCTCACGCCGGGGATGCGGCGCACGCCGCGGAAGTGGGTGGAGAAGAGCGCGAGGCTGCCCTCCGCCGCCACGAGCCGCTCGAGGATGGCCGAGATCAGGGCCTCCGCCTCCCGGGAGCTGGTGGTGCGGGCGAACTCGTCGAAGAGCAGGAGCGCGCCCCGTTCCAGATCGGGCCAGGCCTCCGCGAGCTGGCGGATCTCTAAGCCGAAGCCCGAGAGCCCTTGGGCCTCCTCGCGGCTGCGGCCCTCGCCGATGTAGTGGAAGGCCCGGAAGACCCGCGTCTCGAAGCGCCGGGCGGGCACGAAGAGGCCCGTCTGGGCGCAGAGCTGGAGGAAGGCCAGCGTCTTCAGCACGACGGTCTTCCCGCCCATGTTGGAGCCGAAGATCACCGTGGCGCCCGCGTCGAAGGCCGCGTCCAGGGGCACGTAGTCCACGCCCAGCTTTTCGCACAGTTCCTCGCAGGGGACGAAGCGCCCGCCCTCCACGCGCAGGGGCCCTTCCCCGAGCACGGGGCGCACGAGCCCCGCCTCCCGGGCGAGGCGCGCCCGGGCGAAGGCCAGGTCGAAGGCCGTCACGGCCTCCCGGTACTGC
The DNA here is from genome assembly GCA_964292295.1 of uncultured bacterium. Classification (GTDB taxonomy): domain Bacteria; phylum Acidobacteriota; class Holophagae; order Holophagales; family Holophagaceae; genus CAXYVC01. The sequence continues at coordinate 4,034 of CAXYVC010000016.1, read as the reverse complement.
CGCAGGCGGGGCAGTTCCTCGCGGAGGGCCGCCGAAAGCGTCTCCAGCACGGCCTCCTCCGCCACGCGCTCCCGGGCCAGCAGGGCCTCGCGCCGTTCCGCGGCGGCGTGCTCCCCCGCCCCGCGCAGGGGACGCACCAGCACCAGGGTCTCGTCGTAGGGCTCCAGCGCCAGCAGGCGCTCCGCCCGCTCGCGGTCCGCCACCCGCTCCCGGGGCACCAGCAGGAAGTCCCGGGCGCCGAAGGCAAACCCGAAGGCCGCCTCGATCTCGGCGCCGCGCTTCGCCCGCGCCTCCGCCAGGGCCGCATCCGCCGCGCGGAGCTCCGCGCGCACCTCGGCCAGCGCTTCGGAATAGGCGTCGGCCACGTAGAAGCTCTCGGCGCTCTGGCGCCCGCGGTCCATCAGGACCTCGAAGGCCTCCGAGGCGTAGTCCAGGGAGAAGAGGTTCCGCGTTTCCGAATCCAGCAGGCCCAGCAGCGCCTTGTAGTTGTGCAGGAACTTCTTGGCCTGAAAGAGCTCCACCTCGTCGTAGGAGGTCTGGGGCTCCTCGGGGAAGCGCGGCAGGCGCTTCAGGTGGTGGGCGATCCGGCTCAGGCGGACGGCATCCGCCCCGTCCAGCAGCCGCAGGGCCGCGTCCGTGCGGTCCCAGAGGGCTTCCAGTTCCGCCGCGTCGGTGCACACTTCCCTGCGCGCCTGCGCGTGGCGGCCGAAGGGCGTCTCCGGGCGGAAGCGCGCCCAGAAGGCCTCGAACTCGGCGTAGGCGAAGACGTCCTGCATCACGCCGCCACCTCGTGGGGGTTGAAGAGCACGCGGCCCGCGGCCTCCGGCCCGAGCTCCCGCAGGAAGGCGTCCCGGCTGACGTCGCGCAGGGTCACGGCCAGGCACAGCAGCTCGAAGCGGCGGCGCACGGTGACGCGGCAGCGCCCCAGCAGGCGCGCCAGCTCCTCGGGCTCCAGGAAGACCTTGGTAAAGTCCTCCAGAGAAAGGGCCGGCAGCTCCTCGGGGAGCTCCTTGAGCCCCTCCCGGGTGAGGGGCCCCTCCAGGCGCAGGATTCCAGCTTCCGGGTCCGCCTCCTCGGGCAGCTCCGCCAGGGAGGCCAGGGCGCGCATGCGCGCGGCGCTGCGGGAGAGGTTCGCGCGGTTCACCCGCGCGGTGAAGGCGAAGCGCAGCTCGCCGAGCGCGCCCACCTGGGTGATGCGGTTCACCGCGCCGTCCACCAGCGCGGAGGCCGCCCAGCCCTCGGCGCGCACCTGCGCCAGCAGCTCCGCCAGCAGGCTGAAGTGTTCGCAGCCCACCAGGGTGACGGAGCCGCCGCGCACGGCGCGTCCGAGCATCAGGCGCCCGAGGGCGGCACGCCCGGGCAGGGACTCCAGCACCTCCAGGCGCGCGCCGGCGAGCCGGGCGAAGGGCTCGGTGGTGAGCACCAGGTCGCCCGGCTCCACGCGGACCTCCGGGCTCGGGGCGTGGCCGCCCCGCGCCTTCTGGGCGCCGTCCACGCCGATGCTGAAGACGGCCACGGGGCCGGCGCTGCGGGCGTACGGAAGGGCCAGGTTCAGGAAAGTGGTCTTGCCTGAGCCCTTCTCGTAGCCGGTCACCACCGTGACCCCGCCCGCGACGCCGTCGAGTCCCCGCATGGCACCCTTCAGTGGGAGACGCGCTGCTTGCGCGACAGTCCCGCGGGTTCCAGGCAGAGCCGGTCCCCGGCCAGCAGGGTGGCCACGCCGTCCTTCGCCTTGTACTGCTCCTGGTCGCCAGCCTCCTTCGTGGCCTGGGGAACGTCCCGGAGCTGCACGGGCCACGTGTACGTGGTGATCACGCCCTCGTAGTTGCGCAGGATGGCGCGCCCGTCGCCCATGGAGATGAGGTAGTTCGGCATGACCGGGATCTTGCCGCCGCCACCGGGGGCGTCCACCACGAAGGTGGGCACCGCGAATCCCGTCGTGTGGCCGCGCAGGCTCTCGATGATCTCGATGCCCTTGGCCACGGAGGTGCGGAAGTGGCTGATGCCGAGGCTCAGGTCGCACTGGTAGATGTAGTACGGCCGCACGCGCACCGTCAGGAGCTTGTGCACGAGCTTCTTCATCACCACCGGATCGTCGTTGATGCCGCGCAGCAGCACGCTCTGGTTGCCGACCTGGATGCCCGCATCCGCCAGCTTGCGGCAGGCCTCGCGGGCCTCGGCGGTGATCTCCTTCGGGTGGTTGTAGTGCGTGTTGACGTAGACCGGGTGGTACTTCTTCAGCATGCCCACCAGGTCGTCCGTGATGCGCTGGGGCATCACCACGGGCGTGCGGGTGCCGATGCGGATGATCTCCACGTGCTCGATCTCGCGCAGACGGCGGATGATCGACTCCAGGCGGTCGTCGGGCAGCACGAAGGGATCGCCGCCGGAGATCAGCACGTCGCGCACCTGGGGGGTGCGGCGGATGTAGTCGATGGCCTTCTGGATGTTCTCCTCGGGCATGTGCACGTCCGTGTCGCCCACCAGACGGCGGCGGGTGCAGTGCCGGCAGTTCATCGAACAGATGTTCGTGACCAGCAGCAGCACCCGGTCGGGATAGCGGTGGGTGAGCCCGGGCACGGGGCTGTCCACATCCTCGTGCAGGGGATCGGCCAGGTCGCTCGGGTCGTCGTGCAGCTCCTGCAGGCGGGGCACGCTCTGCAGGCGCACCGGGCAGTTCGGGTCCTTCCGGTCCATCAGCGCCGCGTAGTACGGCGTGATCTCCATGGTGAATTTCGCAAGGCAGCTGCGCAGGTTGGCGCGCTCCTCGTCCGTGAGGGGAATGACCTTCTCGAGGGTCTCCACGTCGCGGATGGCGTGCTGGAGCTGCCAGTGCCAGTCGTTCCACTGGGCCGCGGTGACATCCTTGAAGAGGTCGATGCCCCGCCAGTCGACGGATTCGTATCGGTGGATCACGTGTTCTCCTTGCCTCGTGCCGGATGGAATCAGGCCCGCCGCAGCTTGAGCATCTGCCGCACGTCCTCGGGACGGGCCAGCTCGCGGCCGCAGTCCTTGGCGATGCGCGCGGCGCGCTCCACCAGCTCGGCATTGGACTTCGCCAGGCGCCCCTTGCTGTAGTAGATGTTGTCCTCGAAGCCCACGCGCAGGTGGCCGCCCAGGGCGATGGTGGCGTAGATGCTGTCGACGTGCGCCTTGCCTCCGATACCGAAGGCCGTGAAGAAGGCCCCCTTCGGGAGCTTCCGGACCATGAAGTCCAGCACGTCCACCTCGTACTTCGCGGCGCCGGGCACGTTCAGCACCAGGCCGTAGTGGTAGGGCTCGTCCAGCAGGCCCTCCTTGATGAGGATGTGGCTGGCGTACACGTGGCCCAGGTCGAAGCACTCCAGGGTGGGCCGCACGCCGCGCGCGCGCATCTCCTTCGCGAACTGGCGCATGATGGGCAGGGTGTTGACGATGTAGTCGTCCCCGAAGTTCACGGTGCCGCAGTCGAGGCTGGCCATCTCGGGATTCAGCGTCACGGGCTGGAGGCGCTCTTCGGGCGTCATGCCCACGGCGCCGCCCGTGGTCACCTCGATGACCATGTCGCACTTGGCGCGCACGAGGTCGATGGCCTTCTTGAAGATGGCCACGTCCTGGGTGGGCGAACCGTCGGCCTGACGCACGTGGAGATGGAGGATGGAGGCACCGGCCTCGTAGGCCTCAAAGGCGCCGGCGGCGATCTCCTCAGGCGTCACGGGCAGCGCGGGCTGCATCTCCTTGGTGGTCTCGGCACCGGTGATGGCGCAGGTGATGATGAGCTTGTTGTCCATGGCCAGGCTCCTGCTCGGGTCTCGAAGGATTCGGAAAACGTGAAGCGCCGGGGCGCCATGGCCGCGGGTCCACTCCGCGCCCTGGCGTCCCGGCGGGTGTTTCCTCTTGACGTAGCGCTCTTCGAAGAGCTTGCGGAGCCTCGGATTCTCGCGCAGCTCCCACAGGGTGATCTCGGCGTGGTCCTTGCTGTAGCCGTTGCCGACGATCATGGTCACGTCCTTGCCCACGCCCTCGGCGCCCAGGGCGGCCTTGGTGAAGCTGGT
>CAXYVC010000015.1:0-39099 GCA_964292295.1 uncultured bacterium | reverse complement strand
CAGGGCGTAGCTCATGTTGTTGCGGATGTCGCCGCAGAAGACGAGCTTCACCTTGCTGAGGGGCTTGGCGCAGTGCTCCTCGACGGTGAGGAAGTCGGCCAGGATCTGGGTCGGGTGGTCCACGTCGGTGAGGCCGTTCCACACGGGCACGCCGGCGTGCTTGGCCAGCAGCTCGACCACTTCCTGCTTGAAGCCGCGGTACTCGATGCCGTCGTAGAAGCGGCCCAGCACCTTGGCGCTGTCCTCGAGGCTCTCCTTCTTGCCCATCTGGGAGGAGGCGGAGTCCAGGAAGGTCACGTGGGCGCCCTCCTCGGCGGCGCCGCACTCGAAGGCGCAGCGGGTGCGGGTGGAGGCCTTCTCGAAGAGCAGCACGACGTTCTTGCCCTTGAGCAGGTCGCCGGTCAGGCCCATCCGCTTCTTGGCCTTCAGGTCGTGGCTGAGGTCCAGCAGGTAGCGGACCTCGGCGGGGGTGAAGTCCATGAGGGTAAGGAAGCTGCGACCCTTGAGGTTGACGGCCATGGGGGAATCCTCCGTCGGCATCATTGGGACAACCCAGCTGGGGAGGGGACGCGCGCAACCCTCCGCCCGGGTGAAAAAAAGATTTCACCACGGGCGGGGCGTCGAGGTCCAGGGGCCGCTACCGCGCCTGGGCGGCCTTCCAGGCGGCGAGGAGCTTGGCCTCGGCCTCCGCCGAGGGCCCCGCCAGGCGGCTGCGCCCCTTCTCGAGCTTCTCCTGGGTGCGGAACCAGGCCAGGGTGTCCTTCACGGTCTGCTCCACGGGGCGGCAGCGCAGGCCCGCCTGGAGGGCGCGGGCGTTGGACCAGCGGTGGAAGCCAGCGGTATAGCCGTAGCCGGGGGCCCAGATGGGGAATTCCAGGCCCTCCTGCTTCTCCAGGAAGGCGGCGGGAATCCACACCGGGCGGGCGTCCGCCGCCCCGGAGCGCTGGCAGGCCTTCACCACGCGGCCCCAGGCTAGGCGCTCTGCGGGACCGCAGGCGTTGAAGGTGCCGGGCTTCCCGCGCTCCGCCAGGCGCACCAGCCAGGCACCCAGGTCGCGCACGTCGATGAGCTGCAGGGGGTCCTCCGGGCTCCCGGGCACGGCGACCTCGCCCCCCTTGGCGAAGCGCACGGGCCAGTAGGTGAAGCGCCCCGTGGGATCGTCGGGCCCCACGATGTAGCCGGGCCGCACGATGGTGACCCGGCCGGGCATGGCCGCCTCGGCCGCGCGCTCGCAGAGGGCCTTCAGGGCGCCGTACCAGGCGTAGTTGGGCCCCATGGTCTCGGCGGTGGGATCGGGCATGGTGGCCAGGGGTGCCGTCTCGTCCCCGTGGAGGGGGTTCGGCTCCCGGTAGGCGCTGATGGAGCTGATGAGGATGTAGTGCTTGCACCGCGGCGCCAGCAGCTCGGCGCTGGCCTTCACCAGGCGCGGATAGTAGGCGCTGTTGTCGATGACCACGTCCCACTCGCCCTGGGCGAGGGCCTTCAGCCCCTCGCCCTTGCGGGGATCGCGGTCCCCCTGGAGGCGGGTCACGCCGGGCAGGAGGTCCGGACGCGTCCGGCCGCGGTTGAACATGGCCACCTGGTGGCCCCGCGCCAGGGCGACTTCGATCGTGGAGGGCCCCAGGAAGCCCGTGCCGCCCAGCACCAGGATGCGCAGGGGCTTCGCCCCCCGCTCGGCCGCGGCCAGCGCCTTCGGCAGGGAGGCCGCCGCGGCGGAGGCGCCGGCGAGCTTCAGGAAGGTGCGGCGGTCGAGGGGCATGGGGGCCTCCTGGAGGGGTGAATGGACTCGGCGGCGTGTTGCTGGCCTCGCAAGATTATGTATGCAGTTCCCCCGCCTTCAAGGTGCAGCCATGGCCCCTTCGTCCCCGTCCCCTCACCGCTCGCCCCTGGCGCGCCTGATCCCCGTCCGGCCCGGCGAGGGGCCGCTGGTCCTGGGCGCCGCGGGCTACTTCTTCCTGCTCCTCATGAGCTACTACCTGCTGCGCCCCCTGCGGGAGGCCTTCGGCATCGCCAAGGGCGCGGACAAGCTGCCCTGGATCTGGACCGGGACCCTGCTGCTGATGCTGCTGGCCAACCCGCTCTACGCGGCGCTGGTGGCCCGCTTCCCCCGCCGACGCTTCATCCCGGGCACGTACCACGTCTTTGCCGCCTGCCTGCTGCTCTTTGCCGCCCTCTACGCCCTCCTGCCCGGCCACGGGGGCCACGCCCTGGGCTACGTCTTCTACGTGTGGCTGAGCGTCTTCAACCTCTTCGTGGTGTCCGTCTTCTGGGCCTTCCTGGGGGACCTCTTCGACGCGGAGCAGGGCGCGCGCCTCTTCGGCCTCGTGGCCATCGGCGGCACCCTGGGCGCCCTGGCGGGCTCGGCCCTCGCGGAAGCCCTCTCCCGCAGCCTGCACCCGGATCCCCTCTGGCTCTTCCTCCTCGCGGCGCTGGTGCTGGAGACCGCGGTGGCCTGCGTGCGCTTCCTGCTCCGCCGCTCCGAGATCGGCGGGAAGGCCGAGCCCGGCCGGGAGCCCGGCCCCGGCGCCCTGGAGGGCTTGGCCCTGGTGCGGCGCTCGGGCCTCCTGCGCCTCATCGCCCTCTACATCCTGCTCTTCAGCCTCACCAGCACCTTCCTGTACGTGCTCCAGGGGCGCGTGGTGGAGCATGCCTTCGCGGACCGGGCCCTGCGCACGGCGGCCTTCGCCCGCATCGACCTGCTCGTCAACCTGCTCACCCTTGGCGCCCAGCTCTTCTTCACCCACCGCCTCGTGCGGGCCGTGGGAATCCCAGCGGCCCTGGCCATCCTGCCCCTGGTGACCCTGGTGGGCTTCGCGGCCCTGGCCCTCTGGCCCTGCTTCGCGGTGCTGGCGGCCTTCCAGGTGGCCCGGCGCGGCCTGCACTACGCCGTGGACCGCCCCGTGCGGGAGATGCTCTACATCCCCCTGGCGCCGGACGTGAAGTACAAGGCCAAGAGCTTCATCGACACCTTCGTCTACCGCTCGGGCGACCTGCTGGGCATCTGGCTCACGCCCCTTCTGGGCGGGCTGTCCATCCCCCTGGGCGGCCCCGCCGCAGCCCTCTCGGCCGCCTGGCTGGGCGGCGCGGGGCTCCTGGGGCGGCGGGTGCGGCGGGGCGAGGCCGCTACAGCCCGTCCACGATGAGGGCGGCCGGGGCGAAGCCCAGGTCCTTCGCCTCCTCCGGGCGCGCCATCTCCCAGAGCACCAGCCGCTTCGCGTAGGGCTTCCAGAAGGCAGGGCGCTCCTGCACCGCGCGCAGGGGCACGTGCAGCATCAGCGCCTCGGGCAGATCGGCCAGCTCCTCCTCGGTGAGCTCCATGGCCTCGCCCGCCTCCCACAGGAAGCCGCAGCGCGCCTCGGGGCACTCGGCCCAGAGCTGCAGCACCTCGCTGGGTTCGAAGCTGCTGAAGAGCACACGGGAAAGGGCGCCCGCGGCCTCCACCGCGGCCAGGGCCTGCTTCCAGCCGGGCTCGCCCTTCAGCTCCACGTTCACGAGCTTCGCCGGGAGCTCCAGCAGTTCGGAGAGGCGCGGCAGGGGCTCGCCGTTCTGCAGCGGCGGCAGGGCCGTGCTCTTCAGGCGGCGCAGGATCCCGCCCTCCCGGGCGGTGCGGGCCAGGTCCGCGTCGTGGAGGGCCACGCAGACCCCGTCCAGCGTGGGCTGCACGTCCACCTCGAAGCCGTCCATGCCCGCCTCCAGCGCGGCGCGGAAGGCCTCCAGGGAGTTTTCGAGGTGGGAGGCCGAAAGGCCGCGGTGTCCGAGGATCAGCGTCATGGAAGGCTCCAGGCCTCCATGATGCCAGGGCGGCCTATTCCTTCGCGCCGCCCCAGACCAGCAGGCTGCCGTCGGGGGCGCGCAGCGCCCCGCCCGGGCGTTCCCCGAAGACGCGCCGCGTGTTGAGGGCGCCCGCGGGCGCCACCGTGCGGCGCTTCAGGTCCCAGAGGCCCAGGAAGCCGTCCGGCGCGCCCTGCGCCGGAGCGCCGCCCAGCACCGCCACGCGGTTCCGGTCCAGGGCCACCAGCAGGTGCCCGCTGCGGGGCTCCGCCACAGGCGCGGCATTCTGGGGAAGCGGCAGCGGCTTCACGGCCTTCTTCAGCAGGGCCTCCAGGTCCTCCCGCCAGCCCAGGGGACGCAGCTGCCCGCTCTTCGGATCCAGCAGGTCCACCACCGCACCCACCGCCACGATGCGCTTGTCCGCCAGGAGCAGGAGCGCCTCGGTGCCCGGCCGCAGGAAGCCCAGGTGGGCCCCGCCGCCGCCCAGGGGGTTCCAGCGCTCCAGGGAGAGGCCGCCCGCGGGGGCGCCCAGCACGAGGGTGCGGGAACCCGCGGCCAGCAGGGACGGTTCCAGGTAGGCGTTGGAGAGGCGGGCCGCCACGGGCAGGCGCAAAGGCGCCTGCAGGGCGCCGGGAAGGGCGGCGGGGGAGGCCACGCGCAGCAGCGCCCGCCCGCGCTCCGCCAGGAGCAGCAGGCCCGCGCCGTCCTCCGTCAGGCCCGGAAGGGCGCCCAGCTCCGGCGCCAGGTGGCCGACCTGCGTGGCCGTGCCGGTAGCCGCGTCGAGGAGCTCCAGCTCGGGCACCACCGCCTGGGCGTCCGCCCCGCAGCCGCCCCACAGGAGCACGCGGCCGTCCGGCAGCGCGGTGGCCTGATGGCGGGCCCGGGGCACCAGGGTGGCTTTCAGGGTGCTCCAGCGGCCCATCTTCGGATCGACGCGCTCCGCGGGCAGCCGGGGATCCGGCGCCTCGGCCTTGGGGGCGACGCGGCCGCGCCAGCCCGCGGTGCGACGGGGCGCGGGCGCCTCGGCGGGCAGGCCCCCGCTCACCACCACCCGGCCGTCCGCCAGCAGCGTGGCGCGGAAGAGCAGGCGCGGCCGCGCCAGGCTGCCTGCGGAGGCGAGCTCCCTGCCGTCCCACAGCCAGCTCTTGCCGCTGGCGCCATCCACGAGCAGGGCCCGGCCGTCCGACAGTTCCAGGGCGGCGCAACTGAGCCCGAAAAGGGCCTTCCCGGGCAGGGCCTGGAAACGGGCGGCCCCTGGCGCCAACCACTCTGCGGGCGCGGGCGCCTCGGTGCCTCCCAGCACCAGCACGCCGCCGTCCTTCAGGCGCAGGGCGGCAAGGCCGTTGCGGACGCGGCCCAGCCCAGGGCCGGCGCGGAAGCCGCGGGAGGCCGGATCGAACCACTCGGTGCCCGGCTTCGCCCCGCCCCCCACCAGGAGCACCCGGCCGTCCGGAAAGGCCACCGCCTGGCCGTCCTGGTGGCTCTCCAGGGGCGCGCCGATGGCCAGGGCGCGACCGCCCGTCTCTGCCAGCTCGCCCGGGGCGAAGGCGGCGGGTGGCACAGAAAGGGCGGCGGGCTTGGCGACCGGGGTGGGCGCCTTGCGGCCCCGGCGGGGGGGTGCCGCGGGAAGGGCCAAGGGCAGGCTGAGGACCAGAAGCAGGGTCAGGTGGCGCATGGTCACCGGAACGCGGCGCGGAGCCGGAAGGGGCAGGTCAGATCACCTTGCCGGGGTTGAAGAGGCCGTCCGGGTCCATCGCGTGCTTCAGGCCGCGGAGCAGCGCCACCTGGAAGGGGTCGGCCAGGGCCAGGAAGGGCTCGCGCTTGGCGAGGCCGAGGCCGTGCTCGCCGGTGAGGGTGCCGCCCAGGTTCCGGCAGAGGCGGAAGAGGGCCTCCACCTGGGCGCGCAGCTCCGCGGGGTCGGTCTCCCCCGCGGCCAGGAGGTTCACGTGCAGGTTGCCGTCGCCCAGGTGGCCGTAGGCCACGAGGGGCAGCGCCTGCGCGGCGACCCCCTCGAAAAAGGCGCGGATGCGGGAGCGGGGCACCACCACGTCCTCGCTCACCTTCCGGGGGTAGCGCTCCTTCAGCACCACGCTGGTCATGCGCCGCACCGCCCAGAGCGCCTCCCGCTGGCGGGCGTCCGTGGCGCTCACGAGCTCCGACGCCAGGGGCCCCAGCAGCTCCAGGAGACGCTCCAGGAAGGCCTCCGAGGCGCAGTCGGGGTCGTCGAACTCCAGCAGGGCCAGGGCCCGGCCCGGCATGCGGCGGGCCTCCTCGGGGCCGAAGCGGCGCAGCTCCTCCAGCACCGCCCCGTCCCAGAACTCGAAGGCGGCGGGCAGGAAGCCGGCCCCCACGAGGCGCCCGGGCAGGTCCAGCAGGCCGTGCCAGTCCTCCACGGGCAGCAGCAGCGTGAGGCGCTGGGCGGGGCTCGGGATCACGCGCACCGTGGCGCCGAGGATCAGGCCGAAGATGCCTTCGCTGCCCACCAGGAGCTGGGCGAGGTTTGGCCCTGCGTTGTTCTTCACCGTGTCGATGCCCAGGCGGTGCACCTCGCCGTCGGCCAGCAGGGCGTCCAGGGCCAGCACCCAGTGGCGGGTCATGCCGTACTTGCAGGCGCTGGGACCGCCCGCGTTGGTGGCGAGGGTGCCGCCGAAGGAACACTGGTCCCAGGAGTTGGGATCCGGCGGATAGAAGAGGCCCTCCGCGGCGGCGGCAGCCTTCACGTCCCGCAGCAGCGCGCTGGCCGGGGCGCTCAGGGTCCCGTCGGGGCGGCTCACGCGGATCTCGCCCGGCCACTCGGAGAGCTCCACCACCACGCTCTGCGCCGTGGGCACGCAGCCTCCCGCCTTGCCCGTGCCCGTGCCGCGCGGCACCAGGGCGAAGCCCTCGGCCCGCGCCAGACGCACCAGCTCCCGCAGGGCCCGTGGCCCCCGGGGCCGCACCACCGCCAGGGGCCGGGGCCCCTCCAGGTGAGACTCGTCCCGCCGGTAGCCCTCGAGGGCCTCGGGCGCCAGGAGGACGGTGGCCTCGGGCAGGCGGCGCAGGGCGTCCATCAGCCCACCAGGGTGCCCACCACCTCGCCCTGGACCGCCTTCAGCAGGTTGCCCGGCACGTTCATGTCGAAGACCAGGATGGGCAACTTGTTGTCCATGCACAGGGCGATGGCGGCGGCGTCCATGACCTTCAGCTGGCGCTGCAGCACCTCCTGGAAGCTGATGCGGTCGAACTTGGTGGCGGCGGGGTCCTTCTTGGGGTCGGCGGTGTAGACGCCATCGACGTTGGTGGCCTTCATGACCACCTGGGCGTTGATCTCGCTGGCGCGCAGGGCGGCGGCGGTATCGGTGCTGAAGTAGGGGTTGCCGGTGCCGGCGCCGAAGATGACCACGCGGCCCTTCTCCAGGTGGCGGACGGCGCGGCGGCGGATGTAGCTCTCGGCCACCTTGGGCATCTCGATGCCGCTCATGACCCGGGTCTCCACGCCCGCGTGCTCCAGGCCGTCCTGCAAGGCCAGGGCGTTGATCATGGTGGCCAGCATGCCCATGTGGTCCCCGCTCACGCGGTCCATGCCCCGGGCCGCACCCGCCAGGCCGCGGAAGATGTTCCCGCCGCCGATGACCAGGCCCACCTCCACGCCCATGGCGCGGATCGCCTTCACCTGCTCCGCCACCATGGAGACCACGGCCGGGTCGATGCCGCCCTGCTGGCCGCCCATGAGCGCCTCGCCGGAGAGCTTGAGGAGGATGCGGGTGTATTTCATGGGGACTCCCTGGGTTCGGATGAAACAACGCCCCGGCGCAACGGGCCGGGGCGTCGGGACGTCAAGGCCGGGGCCCTTCAGCGGGTCGTGTCGCTGCCGGCGGCGGCTGCCTGGGGCAGGAGATGGGACACGGACTCCTGGATGCGCTCGTTCACCCGGTGCTCGCAGCCCCGGAGGGCGGCGCGGATGCCGCTGGCGACGGCGCGGCCGTCGCTGCGGCCATGGCCGATGATGCTCACGCCCTTCACGCCCAGCAGGGGGGCGCCGCCGTATTCGGCGTAGTCCAGGCGCTTCATGAAGCGGCGCATGGCGGGCTTCACCAGCAGGCCGCCCAGGCGGCTGATCCAGCCGGCCATGAGCTGGTCCTTCAGCCCGTGGATGATGCCCTCGGAGAGCGACTCCGCGGACTTCAGCAGGGCGTTGCCCACGAAGCCGTCGCAGGCGATGACGTCGAAGCGGCCGTTCCAGATGTCCCGGCCCTCGGCGTTGCCGCCGAAGTTCAGGTCCATCTCGCGCAGGGCCGCCGCGGCGTTGCGGGTGGCCTCGGTGCCCTTGCCGTCCTCCTCGCCCACGTTCAGCACGCCGATGCGCGGGGAGCTGACGCCGAGCACGTGCTCGGCGTACACGGCGCCCATGAGGGCGAACTGGGCGATCTGCTCGGCCTTGCAGTCCACGTTGGCGCCCACGTCCAGGAGGACGGTGGGGCCGCCCTTCATGTTGGGCATGGCCGTGGCCAGGCAGGGGCGGTCGATGCCGTCCAGGGTGCCGATGACCAGCTTGGAGGCCACCATGGCGGCGCCGGTGTGGCCCATGGTGACCACGCCGTCGGCCTGGCCCTCGCGGACCAGCTGGGCGGCGACGCGGATGGAGCTGTCCTTCTTGTCCTTGAGGATGCACGTCGCCTTGTCGTCCATGTCGACGACGGAGGCGGCGGGCACGAAGGCGACCCGCGCGGCGAGCTCGCCGCGAATCCCGTGCCCCTCCAGGAGCTGGGGTACCCGGTCAGGATCCCCCACCAGCAGGAGGAAGAGGTCGTCGTGGCGCTCCAGGGCGATCCGGGCCCCCTCGAGGGTGGCGTGGGGGGCGCGATCCCCCCCCATCACGTCGAGTGCAACCCGGTGGAAACTGGGGCTGTCCACCCAGGCCTCAGGCGGTCTGGGCGCTGCGGACGGCCTGCTTGCCGCGATAGAAGCCGCAGGAGGGGCAGACCCGGTGGGGCATCTTGGCGGTGCCGCAGTTGGGGCAGGTGGTCTGGCTCATCACGTCCAGGGAGTCGTGGGTCCGGCGGCGGTCGCGGCGGGCCTTGCTGTGGCGGCGCTTGGGATTCGGCATGGCGTGCTCCTCTTCGTTGGGCGGGTTCGGTTCGGGGTTTCAGGATTCCAGGTCCAGCTTCAGGCCCGCCAGGGCCTTGGCCAGGGCGCCGGGCTCCCTGCGGGATTCGGGGTGGCACTGGCACCGCCCCTTGTTCCAATTCTTACCACACTGGGGGCAGAGCCCCTGGCAGTCGGTCCGGCACAGGGGGTGCATGGGCACCAGGAGCTCGAGCTGCTCCCGCACCAGGCCATCCGCGTCCAGCAGCGGCTCCGGCAGAAAGACCACGTCCAGGTCCTGGGAACCGAGGGTATGGGAACCCCGCATCACGAGCTGGGGGTCCTGGCTGCCCAGGAAGCGGCTCTCCAGGGCGAGGGGAAGGTCCAGCGGCTCCAGGCAGCGGCAGCAGGTGCCTTCCCACACCGCACCGCCCTTCGCCTCCAGGTAGATGTCCCGGCCGGAGGGCAGCAGGAAGAGGGACCATGCCGCCTCCCGGAAGGCGTGGCCGCCCTCCAGGGGGATGGACGCCGCCCGGCCCTCCACACGGAGGCCCTCGGGCGGGAGCTTCGCGAGGTCGATCACTTGGCGGGTGCTCCGGCGGGAGCCGCAGGGGCGGCGGGGGAAGCGGGCGCACCGGCGGGCGCGGCGGGGCCGGCGCCGGAGAAGCGGCCGGGCTCCATGCTGAGCGGGCCGTAGTCCTCAGGATTGGTGGGATCCCCCTGGCTCTTCAGGACGAAGTTCGCCTTGGTGGAGCTGCCCTCGTAGGGCTGGCCCCAGGGGTCCTTCGCCGGGGTGTTCGCGGGGATCATGCTCTGCTTCACCAGGGGCCCGTTGGCGTCCACCATGGCCTCCCAGCTGCCCAGTTCGGGATAGGCCCCGTGCTTCAGGTAGTAGGTGGTCAGGCCGTCGTTCACGAGCTTCAGCACGTCCTGCGCCTTCACGTAGCGGGCCTGGGCGGTGTGCTTCCGCACCTCCCGGAAGCCGACGGTCGCGAGCACGGCCAGGATGGTCATGGCGACGAGCAGCTCCAGGAGCGAGAAACCGGTCTGGGCTTTGCGGGTTGCGGTGCGGGTCATGGGGACGTCTCGCGCGGAGGGGTTCGCGGGCAGGGAACAACCTGCCCCGGAGGGCCGTTCGAGCTTTCCAGTGTGCCAGAAAGCGTCCGGGTTACAAGGAATCATTGGAATCCGCCCCCTCCGCGGGGGGAGCGGGCGGGAAGGCCTCCGGCCACGGGAAGGCCTCCGCCAGGTGCTCCTGCCCACCCAGCTCCTGGAGCCAGTACCGGTAGGCCCGGAAGCTCATGCCCAACATCCGGGCGGCGCGGGTGCGGTTGCCGTCGCAGCGGTGGAGCGCCTGGAGCATCAGGTGCCCCTTCAGGGCGGCGAGCCAGGCCTCCAGGTCGCAGCCCTGGGGCGGCAGCGCCATACCGGGCCCCCGGGGCTCGGCGTGACCGCGGCGGATCTCCTCCAGCAGGCTGTCCGGGAAGAGCTCGGGGCCGATGGCGCCGCCGGGGTTCAGCGCCACGCAGCGCTCCATAAGGTTCTCCAGCTCCCGGATGTTGCCCGGGAAGCGGTAGGCCCGCAGCAACTCGAGCGCCTCCCCCGTCAGGCTCATGGGGGCCTTGCCCAGCTTGCGGCAGAAGCGGGCCAGGAAGTGCTCCACCAGCACGGGCAGATCCTCCAGCCGCTCCCGCAGGGGCGGCAGCTCGATGTGCAGGATGTTCAGCCGGAAGTACAGATCCTGGCGGAAGAGGCCCTGCTCCGCGCGCTCCCGCAGCTTCTGGTTGCTGGCGCCGATCACGCGTACGTCCACCGGGCGCTCCACCGTGGCCCCCAGGCGCCGCACCCGGCGCTCCTGGAGCACCCGCAGGAGCTTCACCTGCAACGCGAGGGGCATCTCGCCCACCTCGTCCAGGAAGATCACGCCCCCCTCGGCCTCCTCGAAGAGGCCCCGCTTGGGGCGGTCCGCCCCCGTGAAGGCGCCCTTCTCGTAGCCGAACAGCTCGCTCTCCAGGAGGTTCTCGGGCAGCGCGCCGCAGTTCACGGGCACGAAGGGCCCCCTGGCACGCTCGGAGTAGCGGTGCACCAGGCGCGCCACCACCTCCTTGCCCGTGCCGCTCTCCCCCGTCACGAGCACCGTGGAGTCCGCCCGGGCCACCTTGCCCACCAGGGCCTGGACGCGCCGGATGGTCCCGCCCACACCCACCAGGTCGCCGATCTCCTCGGCCTCCGCCGCGGGTTCCGCCACGGCGAAGAGGCCGTTCAGCACCTTGGTCAGCTCCTGGAGGTCGTTCTTGGTCTTGGTGAGGAAGTCCACCGCGCCCAGGTTCAGCGCCTGCACCGTGGTCTCCGTGGTGGCGAAGGCCGTCATGATCACCGTGGGCGTCCCGACATCACGTTCCTTCATCCAGGCCAGCAGCTCCAGGCCGCTGCCGTCCTTCAGGCGCAGGTCCGAGACCACCACGTCGAAGGCCTCCCGCTCCAGCAGCCCACGGGCCTCGGCCACGCCCCCCGCCGCCGCGGTGCGGAAGCCCTCCGACTCCAGGCCCAGCTGGAGGATCTCCCGGAAGCCGGCCTCGTCCTCCACCAGGAGGATGCGCTTGGGGGCATTCCGCTGGGACATGGCGACTCCGAGAAGGGCGCATGGGCGATGCAACCATCATGCGGCATTCCCGGCCCGAAGGTCGCACCGCTTGAATCCCGGGCGCCGGCACGGGAGCATCGGAGGCGTGACGACCCGCATCCTCTTCGACGCCCAGCACCTCTACTACCTGCCGCAGTTCATCCCGGTGTACGAGGCGCTCGCCGCCCGGGGCGCCTCCTGCGGCTTCGTGCTCCACCGCCAGGCCCAGGCCCTCGACCAGCTGGAGCAGGTCCTGCGGGAGGCCCCCTGGCCGGCGCGCCTCGTGGCGCCGGAGGAGCTGCCCGCCCTGTACGCCGCCGAGCGTCCCGACTGGATCGTCTTCGGCAACCACTGCCGTTTCCGCGGGGAACTCCCCGAAGGCACGCGCACCGCCCTGCTCTACCACGGCATCGGCGTGAAGGCCTGCTACTACGAGCCCCGCCTGGCGGAGATGGACCTGCGCTTCGTGGAGGGCCCCTACCGCCTGCGGGAGCTGCAGCGGCGCTACCCCCAGGCCCGCTTCGCGGACGTGGGCTTCCCCAAGCTCGACCCCCTGCTGCCCGCCGCGCCGAGGCCCGCCGGGGGACGCCCCGTCCTGCTCTACGCCCCCACCTTCTACCCCAGCTCCATCGAGCTCATGCCCGAGGACTGGCCCGAGGCCTTCCCGGACTGCGACATCCTGCTGAAGCCCCACTTCTTCAGCATGACGATGCCCGCCTACCGCAGGCAGCGCGCCCGCCTGGAGGCCTGGGCGGCGCGCTACGACCACGTGAGCCTCGCGGGGGCCGCGGACTATTCGCTGCTGCCCTACATGGCCCGGGCGGACCTGCTCATCAGCGAGGCCTCTTCGGCCCTCTTCGAGTTCGCGGCCCTGGACCGGCCGGTGGTCTGGCTCGACTTCTTCAAACTGCGCTGGACCTACCGGGGGCCCCTGCGCTTCCGCTTCAACCGGCGCATGGACCGGACGATCCTGCAGTACGCGGACGTCGCGGCCCACGTGGACAGTCCGAAGGCGCTGGCCCGGGTCGTGCGCGGGGAGCTGGAGCGCCCGGAGCGCCTGGCGGAGGCCCGGGCCCGCACCACCGCCGAGCTCATCGGCCCCGTGGACGGCCAAGCCTCCCGCCGCATCGCGGAGCTGCTCCTGGACAACAGGCACGCCGGAACGCTTGGCGGAGATGTTACACGTTCTTGACAAAATACAAGTCCTTCGCGCAGGATTTGAGGCAGATCTGTGGACAGCCGGGCTCCGTGCAGCCTTCGCGCTTGCCTCCAAGGCGGAAGGGCGGACCGGCACCAATACCTCGCAAGACGCCATCCCGACCGGGGTGGCTCGGGACCCGTTCCCCTCCCCAAGGACACCCCATCCGCATGGGCACACCCATCCAGCTGACCGACCGGACCCTCGCCAAGGCGCGGCGCCTGCTTCTGCACGCCGCACGCGTCCTGGACAAGCACCAGGTGCGCTACCACCTGGAGGGAGGCACCCTTCTGGGCATCGTCCGGGACGGGGACCTGCTGCCCTGGGACCACGACCTGGACATCTCCATCCCCTTCTCGGACCTGGAGCGCTTCAAGGCCTGCCTGTCCAAGCTCTCCAGCCGGCACTGGATCGTGCGCACCCGCCTGGGCTTCCACTGCGGGCACCCCGCCATGGGCAGTTCCCAGAACCGCATCTTCAAGGTGAAGGACCGGGTGGGCCTCTTCTTCTCGGGGCGCATGTGCCTGGACATCTTCGTGAAGCACGAGCACGAGGGTTTCGTGTACTGGGAGGCCAAGGAGAAGTTGATGCGCGTGGAATCGCGCTTCTACCGCTCCTACGAGGAGGTCGAGTACCAGGGCGTGAAGCTGAAGGTGCCCAACGACTACCGCGACTATCTCAGCGCCAAGTACGGCGACTGGAGCGTCCCCGTCAAGGAGTGGGACTGCGCGCTCCACGAACACACGATCGTCGCCTGAACAAGCCCGGAGGTTCGCCCATGCGCAAGATCAAGGTCGTCATGCTGCTGGCCGGCATGGGGAGCCGGCTCAGCCGCCCCTACCCCAAGGCCCTGACGAAGCTCGACTACGGCGAGAGCATCCTGCAGCGCCAGAGCCGCATCTTCCGGTCCCTCGGCCTTCCCATGCTGGCGGTGGTGGGATTCAAGAAGGACCTGATCATGGAGGCCCTCCCGGACGCGCTCTTCGCCTACAACCCCGACTACGACACCACCAACACCTCCAAGAGCCTGCTGGCGGCCCTGCGCAACCTGGACGACGACACCGACGTGCTGTGGGTGAACGGGGACGTGGTGTTCGACGAGGGCGTCCTCGAGCTGCTGCTCGCCTCCCCCACCTCCGCGGTGGCGGTGAACAACGCCCGGGTGGCCGAGGAGGAGATCAAGTACACCCTGAACCCCCGCGGCTTCATCCAGAGCATCTCCAAGACGGTGCAGGGCGCCCTGGGGGAGGCCCTCGGCATCAACCTCGTGAAGGCCGAGCACCTCCCCGCCTTCCGGGAGAAGCTGGCCCAGGTGGACGACAACGACTACTTCGAGCGGGCCATGGAGCTGCTGATCGAGGACCGGGGGGACGTCTTCCGGGCCGTCGACGTGGGGCAGCTCCGCTGCGTGGAGGTGGACTTCGCCACCGACCTGGACGCGGCCAACACGCTGTTCCGCTGACCCCCGCCGGCGCTACGCTGGACGCAAGGTGATTCCTATGCCCCGCCTCGCCTCCCCCCTTGCCGCGTTCCTCCTGGCGGGCCCCGTCCTGGTGGCCCAGGCCCCCGTCATCCACTTCGAGAAGACCCACCACGACTTCGGCAAGGTCTCTCCGGACCACCGCCAGAGCACGCGGTACCGCCTGACGAACAAGGGGGACGCCCCTCTCCAGATCCACCGCCTGAACCCCAGCTGCGGGTGCAGTTCCACCGTGCTGGGCCAGTGGTACCTGAAGCCCGGCGAGAGCACCGAGGTGGAGGTCACCTTCGACCCGAAGGGCATGCGGGGCCTGGTGCGCAAGAGCCTCCAGGTGGTCTCCAGCGACCCCAGGAACCCGTCCCTCACCCTCACCTTCGAGGCCGAGGTGGTCCAGGAGGTGAACCCGGTGCCCGGGGCGGTCTTCTTCCATGACGTGCCCCGCGCCACCTTCCAGAAAACATCGGTGCGCCTGGAGCCCGGCACGAACCAGCCCGTGGTGGTGCGCGAGGTGCGCGTGCCCGGGGTTCCCTACCTGGCGGCCACCTTCCGCAACGAGGGCAGCCGGGCGGTGGTCGAGCTGCTCTTCGACGGCCGCAAGGTGCCCGCCGGCCGCCGGGACGGCGTGGAGAAGGTCGTCGTGGTGACCGCGAGCCGCACCACCCCCCTGCTGCCCCTGGACGTGAGCTGGTCCCTGAAGACCGCCATCCTCACCCAGCCCGTGCGCGTGGCCTGGATGGAGGACGCCGGCCGCGAGCTCCGGGCGAAGGTGGTGCTCACCCACGCCACCGGCCGCCCCTTCCGCGTGCTCTCCGCCAAGCCCAGCCACGCCTCCCTGTGGGTGGACGGCCTGGGCCGCGCCGCCTCGCCGCGCCAGGAGCTCCAGGTGGTCCTGGCGGCCTCCGCCCGGGCCGGGCGCTACACGGAAAGCATCCTCCTCGCCACCGACGACCCGGACCAGCCCCAGGTCGAGCTGCGCGTCTCCGCCGTCCTGCGCTAGCCACCCCATGGTGGAAGCCCGCGGCCGCCATCGGGCGGCGATCCTCGGCCTGTCCGGGCTCTGTCTCGTCTGGGGCGCCGGCTTCGCGGCCATGAAGGCCGCCCTCGCCGCGGGCCTGGGCGTGGGGGAGATGCTGGCGGTGCGCTTCACCCTGGGCGCCCTGGTGCTGGGGCTGGCCCTGCGCCTCCGGGGAAGGCCCGTGGCGCGCCAGGCCCTGCGGGACGGCGCGCTCATGGGCCTCGCCCTCACGGCGGTCTTCTGGCTCCAGGCCGACGGGCTGCGCTTCACCACCACCAGCAAATCGGGCTTCATCACGGCCCTCTACGTGCTCTTCACCCCCCTCGTCAGCCTGCTCTGGGGCAACCGCCTGAAGGGGGCCCACGTCCTCGGCGCCCTGGTGGCCGCCTGTGGCCTGGCCCTGCTGGTGCACGACCCGGAAGCCTCCTTCGGGGGGTGGAACCGCGGCGACACGGAGACCCTCCTCTGCGCCGCCTTCTGCGGCCTGCACATCGTCCTCACCGGCCACTTCGGGCGGCGCAGCGGTGGTTGGGTGCCCGCCTTCCCGCAGGGCGGGGTCGTGCCCCCCCTGAGCGGGGGCCTGCCCGTGCCCCTGCCCGCCGCGCCCCTGGCGAACGGCAGCCGCCTGGGCGGCCTCGCCGGCCTGCCCCTCCTTGGCGGGGTCTCCCCAGCCCTCTGGGCCGTGGCCTACCAGGGTCTGCTGGCCACGGCGCTGGCCTTCCTGCTCATGAGCGTGCTGCAGCCCCACCTCGGGGACACGGAAGCCGCCGTCGTCTACACCCTGGAGCCCGTCTTCACCGCCCTCATCGCCCTGTCCGGCCTCGTCCCGGGCATCCGCGAGCACCTGTCCCCCGTCCAGCTCCTGGGCGGCGGCGTGATCCTTGCGGCCATGCTCCTGGCGGAGCTGGGCCCCCGGCTCAGGCCCGGTCCACCAGCACGAGGGTGACGTCGTCCACGAAGGCCGACGGACCATTGGAGGCCTTCGCCAGGGCCACGATCCGGTCCGCGGCGGCCTCCGCATCCGCCGGCAGTTCCCGGCAGATCTCCAGCAGCCCCTCGTCCCCCAGGATGGAGCGGTCCTCCCGCTCCACCTCCACCAGGCCGTCGGTGTACAGGACCAGGCGGTCCCCGGGCGCGAAGGGGCAGCTGCGGGCCTCGAAGGGCAGGCCGTCCTCCAGCCCCAGCATGAAGCCCGGCGTGCGGAGGGGAAGCGGCGTGCAGCGCCCGCCCCCGCTCCCCGCGGGGATCAGCAGAGGGGGGGTCTGCCCTGCGCAGACGTAGCGGAGCGCGTTGCACGCAGGATCCACGCAGGCGAGGAAGGCGGTGGCGAACTGCTCGGGCAGGGTGCTGCGGGCCAGGTCGCGGTTCATGGCCAAAGCCCAGGCCAGGGGATCGCTCCCCAGGTGGACCTGGCCGTCGAAGAAGCTCTTCACCATGGCGCTGATGAGGGCCGCGGTCACGCCGTGGCCGCTCACGTCGGCCACCATCAGGCCGGTGGTGCCGTCCGCCCGGGGCAGGATGGCGTAGATGTCCCCTCCCAGGCCCTCCGCGGGCAGGTAGCGGTGGGTGTAGCGGATGCCCGGCGCCAGCCCCGGAAGCGGCGGCAGGAGCCCCGCCTGGAGGCTGGCCGCCAGGGCCAGCTCCGCCGTCATGCGCTCCTGGAAGCGCGTGAGCGCCTGGTTCTGCCGCTTGATCTCCTTCTGCATTCCGATGATGCGGAAGGCGCTCTCCACCTTCGCCATCACCTCCTGGGCATGGAAGGGCTTGGTGATGAGATCGTCCGCCCCGAGGTTCAGGCCGCCGATGCGGGAGGCCGTGCCGTCCATCGCGGTGACGAGCATGAAGTAGATGTCGCGGGTGGCGGGGTTCCCCTTCACGGCGCGGCAGAACTCGTCCCCCGCCATCCCGGGCATCCGCATGTCCGAGAGGATGAGGTCCGGCTGGAGCCTGTCCATCTGCTCCAGGGCCTGGACGCCGTTCTCGCTCAGGAGGACGTGGTACCCGGCCCGCTTGAGGTAGAAGCCGAGGATGTCCCGGATCTGGGCCTCGTCGTCCACGACGAGCACGACGCCCTTGTTCATGTCGGCGGGCCCGGGCGGGAAGGGTTCAGGCGCCGCGGAGGGCGTCCTGCTCGGTGGCGAAGATGGAGAAGTAGTTCGTCAGGTTCGTCTGGTCGAAGGTCTTCTTCACCTGGGGCGGCAGGCAGCAGAGGTGGAGCTTCCCGCTGTTCTTGTCCACGCTGTTCCGCGCGGCCACCAGCAGGCCGAGACCCGAGGAATCGATGAAGTTCACGCCCTCGAGGTTGATCACGAGGAGCTTCGGCTGCTGGGTCGTCACCGTGTCCCGGATGACGTCCCGGAGCTGCGCCGTGACCTCGAAGTTGACCTTCCCCTGGATGGTCACCACGGAGGCGTTGCCTTCCTGTCGGGTCTGGATGTTCAACATGGGGCCTCCTAAGCCACGATGCCTTGAAGGACGCGCTTCCGGACCGCCTCGCGCTGGCGCAGCTTGTACTCTGCGTGCGAGGCAGGCCCCGAGGCGACGCTTTCGAACCCGGATCTCTCCATGAGCTGGACTTCGTGTGCAAAGAAGAAAGTAAACTCCTCCTGTTCCTGGATCAACTCCGGAATGTGGAGGAGATCGCCCAGCTCCGGGCGTCCCATGTGGCCGAGGCGCGCCTGCAGCTTCTCCAGGGCGGTGGAGGCCGGATGGGGCAGGCGGATCAGGGTGCGGGCCGTGAACTGCACGGCGGAATAGCTGCTGGCGGAAAAGGGGTTGGCATCGGCCCGGGCCGCCTTCAGCGTCAGCCGGGCGTTGAGGGCGGCGCGCGCGTCCACGGACAGGTGCTCCAGGGTGAAGCCCTGGGGCAGCTCCTGCATCCAGCGGTCCAGCTCTCCCAGGTCCGCCATGAGGTTGCGGGTGCGGCTGGGCTTGATGTGGGTCTCCATCACCACGTGGTGGTCCAGGAGGAAGCGCATGGTCGCCAGGACGCCCACCAGGTCCTCCGCCACGAGGCGGATGCCGACCTGGTCGTAGATGGTCTCGGCCACGTTCTCGGGCTTGTGGAGCAGCTTGAGCAGCATGGAGACGCGGTCCTTGCGCTCCTTGCGCACCACCGCCAGCAGCGGCACCTCGTAGGCGCCCCGCAGCATCCAGGCGCTCCCTTCCGCCGGAACCAGGAAGCGGTCGTAGCGGTCGAAGATCTGCTGCTGGATCTCCGGCAGGAAGCGCAGGAAGAGGTCGTTGTCCACGTGCAGCAGCGTGTGCATCACGCGGAGGATGGCGCAGCTCCAGCGCGCCCGCTCGCCCCTGGGCCGCTCCGAGGCCCAGAGGAGCAGCTCCAGCGGATCCTGCAGCTCGAAGAAGGGCGCGGGGATGTCCAACCCCGTGCCCTCGAGGATGACCTCCTCCAGGAAGGCCATGGCGTCCTCGAAGGCCCCCACCAGGTGCGCCCGGTGGTGGGGCAGCTCCACGTCATAGCCGTAGCAGAGGGCGAAGTCGCGGGCGGCCTTCCAGTCCGCCAGGCGCAGGCCCTGCTGGTCCACGGCCGAGCCCCCGCCCAGCACCACGCGGGTGATCTCGGGCGGCAGCGGAAAGATCGGGTGCCTCAGCATCGGGCGGTCGTCCTCCGGACAGGTCCGGGAAAAAACGCGGGGCGCCCCCGGGGGAGGCGCCCCGTCGAATCGGCCGGGCAGGCGTCCTACTTGACCGCGAAGGCAGCCACGAGCACGTAGATCACCAGGGCCTCGATGAGGGCCAGGCCGATGATCATGGTGGTGCGGATGTTGCCGGCGGCCTGCGGGTTGCGGGCGATGCCCTCGCAGGCGGCCACGACGGCCTTGCCCTGGGCCAGACCGCAGCCGGCGGCGGCGATGGCCAGCGCCAGGTGGGCCAGGTACTGGCCCTCGAAGAGGCTCTTGGGCGCGGCGGCGGGCACCTGGGCGAAGGCGGCCACGGCGACCGTGAAGAGGAAGGCGGTGGTGAGGAACTTCTTCATGGGACACCTCGTGGGTGAAGGGCGGAGGGGTTCGGAATCCCTTCGCCGGGAAGGGGCTTCAGTGCTCGTGGGCCACGGCACCGGAAATGTAGATGGTCGCCAGCATGATGAAGACGAAGGTCTGGATGAGGCCGAAGAAGAGGCCCATGAACATCAGCGGGATGGGCACGAGCAGGGGCACCAGGCTGAAGAAGATGAGCGACACCACGTGCTCCCCCGCGATGTTCCCGAAGAGGCGGAGGCTGTGGCTCAGGATGCGGCTCAGCAGACCCAGGATCTCGAGGGGGAACATCAGGGGCGCCAGCCACCAGATGGGCCCCGCGAAGTGCCCCCAGTACTTGAGCACGCCCTGCTCCCGCATGCCGTGGAAGTTGTAGTAGAAGAACACCACCAGCGCGCAGCCGAGGGTCACGTTCCAGTTGCCCGTGCCCGAGGGCATCCCCGGCGTCAGGCCGAAAAGGTTGTTCAGCAGGATGAAGAAGCCCAGCGTCCCCACCATGGGCACGTACTTCTCGGGGTGATGGGCGATGTTGTCCGACACCATGCCGCGCACGAAGGAGACCAGGTACTCCATGGTCTGCTGCCAGGGCCCCGGCACGCGCTCCATGCGGCGGCGCGAGTAGGCCACCACGGCCACCACCACCAGCGCCGCCATCAGCCCCGCGAAGAGGTGGTCGTAGCGCTCCAGCACGCTCAGGGGCTGCCCGTGGGCGAAGCCCGGCCAGACGTGGCGCTGCAGACCGAAGAGCCACGTGAGGAACTGGGCGAGGTACGAAGCGTGGTGTTCCATGGTGTCCTCGTGGGTCCGGATCAGGGAGCCTTCGTCCCCGCTTCCCCCGTGCAGGCGATCCGCAAGGCCTCCAGGAGGATGCCGACGACGAAGAGGAGGAGCCCTGTGGCCAGGGGAAGCCCCTCCGCCGGAAGCGCCATCATCATGCCACGCAGCACCAGGGCGATCAACGCCAGCTTCAGGGCCGCGAGCACACCGTAAAACCAGCGCAGACGCACCTTTGGCGTGAGCATGCGCGCCACGATGACCCGGTGCAGGGCCCAGAAGGCGAGGCTCGCGCAGGCGCCCGCCGCGAAGGCCAGCGCCGCGCGCGGGCCCCGGAGGAGCCAGGCCAGCGCCCCGATGGGCAGCAGGAGCACCTGGAAGCGCGTGATCCAGCGCAGGTGGGCGCTGCCGGGGTCCGGAGCCTCAGCCACGGCCGTCCTCCGGCGGCTGCGGGCCCGGAGGCGGAGGGTCCAGGCGCTCCAGGCGGCGGGCCACCTTGTACAGCTCGTAGAAGCCCGTGGCGATGCCCCAGGCGAGCCCCACCCACTGCCCCGCCTCCCGGTGGCCGAGCTTCCCGCCGATCCAGCGCCCCAGGTAGAAACCCAGCACGATGGCGGTGGGGAAGACGAGGCCCAGGCTCAGGAGGTCCCCCCAGAGGGCGCGCTCCTTCGGGCTGGCATCATCGGGTCGCGGGCGGAAGATCATCGGGCGGGGGCTTCCATGCGAAAGGGCGCGGCCGAAGCCGCGCCCCTCAGCATAGCGGTCCCGGGCCTCAGGACCAGGCGAGCTTGCCCGCCCACGTGAGCAGCCAGGGCCCGAAGGCCGTACCCACGAGGATCAACGCGCAGGCGGCGGTAGCCACCAGGACCGTGGCGGAGGCCAGTGGCTTGCGCTCGCCCTCGGCGGGCTCCCGGAAGTACATCACCTGCACCACGCCCAGGTAGTAGGTCGCGCTCACGGCGCTGGCGAGCACCGCGAGGGTGGTCAGCGCGGTGTAGCCCTCCTTGATGGCCAGCATGAAGAGGTAGAACTTGCTGAAGAAGCCCACCATGGGCGGGATGCCCGCCAGGCTCAGCAGGATCACCAGCATGGCGAAGGCCAGCGCGGGGTGCTTGCGCCCCAGGCCGCGGAAGTCCTCGATGCGCTCGCCCGTCCCCTTCCCCTGCAGGTGGATGACGATGGCGAAGGCGCCGCACTGCATCAGCAGGTAGGTGAGCATGTAGAGCCACACCGCCTGGGCGCCCGCCGTGGCATCCGTGGCCAGCACGCCCAGCAGCATGTAGCCCACGTGGGCGATGCTGGAGTAGGCGAGCAGCCGCTTCATGCTCTGCTGGCGCAGGGCCGCCACGTTGCCCCACACCATCGTGGCCGCGGCCACGAAGGCCAGGGGCGCGCTCCACTGGTCGTGGATGCCGTGGAAGGCGGAGCCGAACACCCGCAGGAAAGCGGCCAGGGCCGCGGCCTTGGGCGCGATGCTCATGAAGGCCGTGATGGGCGTGGGCGCGCCCTCGTAGGCGTCCGGGCTCCACTGGTGGAAGGGCACCGCGGCCACCTTGAAGCAGAAGCCCACCAGCACCATCAGCACGCCCCCGAACACGAGGCCCTGGTGGTTGGCGGTGGCCAGCGCCAGCTTCGGTCCCAGCTCCGCGAGGTTCGTCGTGGTGCCGCCCGCGGCCGCGTAGAGCAGGCTCATGCCGTAGAGCAGGATGCCGCTGGAGAAGGCCCCCAGCAGGAAGTACTTCACGCCCGCCTCGATGCTGCGCTCCTGGTCACGCAGATAGCCCACCAGGATGTAGATGCAGAGCGCCATCAGCTCCAGGGAGAAATACAGGCTCACCAGGTCGGTGGCGCCCACGAGCAGCAGCATGCCCGCCAGGCTGTAGAGCAGCAGGGCGTAGTACTCCGCCGTCTGCTCGCGCAGCACGTTGAGGGGCGCCTGGCTCAGGAGCACGGTCACGAGGGTGGCCACCACGCAGAGGGCCTGGAAGCCCCGCGTCACACCGTCCAGCGCGAACATGCCCGAGAAGCCCACCACCCTTCCGGGATCGTGGAAGAGCACGAGGCCGAGGACGACCAGGAGGATCATCGCCGTGGCGCCGGCCCAGCGGCGCTTCTCGCCCTTGGGAACGAAGAGGTCCGCGGGCCACAGCATCACCGTGGCCGCCACCACCAGCAGCACGGCGGGGAAGATCAGGGGGAGTTCCGCCTTGAGCGACTCCCAGAGAACGTTCGCGAAGGGCATCAGTGGCCTCCGTGCGCCGTCGCCTCGCCGTGGGCCGCGGGGGCCTGCATGGCGGACATGCCCTGCTTCGCCGCCTCAGCCTGCCGCGCCGCGAGGGCCTCGGCCTCGTAGAAGCCCGGGTTCACCTGGCGCACCAGCTTCTCCACGGGGGCCTTCAGCACGTCGAACATGGGCTTGGGGTAGAGGCCGATCCAGAAGGCCGCCACCAGCAGGGGCGCGAAGTAGCCGAGCTCCCGGGCGGTGAGGTCAGGCATCTTGGCGTTCACCTCGTCCAGCGTGCCGAACATCACGCGCTGGTAGAGCCACAGCATGTAGGCGGCGCCGAAGATGATGCCGCTCGTGGCCACCACCGCGGCCCAGGGCCAGGCCTGGAAGGCGCCCTGGAGGATGGCGAACTCGCCGATGAAGCCGTTCAGGCCGGGCAGGCCGATGGAGCTCATGGTGAGGATCATGAAGACCGTGGCATAGACGGGCATGGACTTGGACAGGCCGCCGAAGTCGGCGATCTGCCGCGTGTGGCGCCGCTCGTAGACGATGCCCACCACCAGGAAGAGGCCGCTGGTGCTGATGCCGTGGTTGATCATCTGGAAGATGCCGCCCGTGATGCCGTTGGGGTTCAGGGCGAAGATGCCCAGCATGCAGAGTCCCAGGTGGCTCACGGAGCTGTAGGCCACGAGCTTCTTGAAGTCCTTCTGGATCATCGCCACCAGCGCGCCGTAGATCACGCCGATAAGCGCGAGGCCCAGGAACCAGGGCAGCAGCGTCCGCGTGGCGTCCGGCACGATGGGCAGCAGGAAGCGCACGAAGCCGTAGGTGCCCATCTTCAGCAGGATGCCGGCCAGCACCACGGAGCCCGCGGTGGGCGCCTGCACGTGGGCGTCCGGCAGCCAGGTGTGGAAGGGGAACATGGGCACCTTGATGGCGAAGCCCACGAAGAAGGCCAGCGCAAGCAGGATCTGGAAGGGCTTCGCCTGGGCCGCGATCACCGGCGCCATGGCCTGGAAGCTCTCGATGGAGAGGTCGTAGCGTCCCGTCGCCTTGTACTGCAGGAAGTAGACCGCCAGGATCGCCACCAGCATCAGCACGCTGCCGGCCAGGGTGTAGAGGAAGAGCTTCAGGGCCGCGTAGAGCTTCTGCGGGCCGCCCCAGATGGCGATCAGGAAGTACATCGGCACCAGCATCAGCTCCCAGAACAGGTAGAACAGGAACATGTCCTGACAGATGAAGACGCCCAGCATGCTGAACTGCATGACGAGGAGCCACACGTAGTATTCCTTGTGCCGCTCCTGGATGGCGCTGAAGGAGCACCACACCGTGATCACGCCGATGAAGGTCGTCAGCAGGAAGAGCACGAGGCTGATGCCGTCCATGCCGACGCTGAACTTCACGCCGATGGAGGGGATCCAGTCCAGCTTCGTGGCCCACTGCACGGCGCTGCTCGTCCGGTCGTAGGTGAACCAGAGGGGCACGCTCAGCAGGAAGTCCGCCACCACCACGGCCAGGGCGCCCAGCTCGAGCACGCGCCGCCTGCCCTTGGGGACGAAGAGCAGCAGCAGGGCGCCGAGCATGGGCAGGGCGGTGACCCACAACAGGAGGTTCCGGTACCAGAGGAGGGGTTCGTGAGGCTGCATGGGGACTCCGGCGGTCTACGTATGCGTCAGGAAGGGATTCAGCCGAGGAACTTCCAGAAGGCGATGGCCAGGAAGCCGAGGATCATCACGAAGGCGTAGTTCTGCACCCGGCCCGTCTGCACGGCCTTCAGGCCGCCCGAGCAGGCCTTCAGGACCCACGCCACCAGGTTGACGAGCCCGTCCACGACGCGGCTGTCGAACCAGAAGCACCCCCGGCTCCAGAGGAGCGTGGCCCGGGCCGCGCCGTTCACGCAGCCGTCCACCACCCAGGCGTCGAAGGCCCAGAGCTGTGCGCTGAACTGCTTGCAGGGGCGGATGACGGCAGCCTCGTAGAACTCGTCCACGTAGTACTTGTGGTGAACCCAGCGGAAGAGGCCCGGGAAGCGGGCCACGAAGGCCTTCGGGCGGCTCCAGCTGGGATCCATGCCGTAGAGCCACCAGGCCAGCAGCATGGCGCCCGGCGCCCACACGAAGGTGGCCCAGGCCATGAGGCCGTACTCGATGGCCGGCGCCGCACCGTGGGCCGCGTGCGCGGCTTCCTTCTGGAAGAGCAGGGGCGAGAGCCAGTCGGAGAAGTGGGAGCCGCCGATCCAGTGCAGGCTGTGGGGGATGTTCAGGAAGCCCGCCACCAGCGCCAGGGCGCCCAGGATGCCCACGGGCAGCCACATGGTCCAGGGCACCTCGTGGGGCGTGTGGCCGTGCACGTGGTCGTGGTCCGCCGGGTCGTCCGTGGTGTGGGTCGCGGGGTCCGCGTGGTGGTGGTGCCCCTCGGGCTGGATGCCATGGCCGTAGGGGTCGTGTCCGTTGCCGCGGTACTCGCCGGCGAAGGTCATCACCATCAGACGGGTCATGTAGAAGGCCGTCATGAAGGCCGCGATCATGCCCATGATCCAGGCCACCAGGTTCAGCACAGGGCCGTCGTAATGGCCGTGGCGGTACCAGCCCTCAAAGACCTTCCACAGGATCTCGTCCTTGGAGAAGAAGCCGCTGAAGGGCAGGATGCCCGCGATGGCGAGGGTCGCCAGCAGCATGGCCAGGAAGGTCTTGGGCATGTACTTCCGCAGGCCGCCCATGTTGCGCATGTCCTGCTCGTGGTGGCAGGCCACGATCACCGAGCCGCTGCCCAGGAAGAGCGCGGCCTTGAAGAAGGCGTGGGTGAAGACGTGGAACATGCCCGCGGTGAAGGCCGCGGCGCCCATGCCCATGAACATGAAGCCCAGCTGGCTCACCGTGGAGTAGGCCAGCACCTTCTTGATGTCGTACTGGGCCAGGCCCATGGAGGCCGCCACCAGCGCCGTGAGCGCGCCCACGAAGAGCACCACCGACAGGGCCAGGGGCGCGTTGGCGTAGACGAAGTTCAGGCGGCAGATCATGTACAGGCCGCTCGTCACCATCGTGGCCGCGTGGATCAGGGCCGAGACCGGCGTGGGGCCCGCCATGGCGTCCGGAAGCCAGACGTAGAGGGGGATCTGGGCGCTCTTGCCGCAGGCGCCCAGGAAGAGGGCGATGCCGGCCAGGTTGAACCAGAAGGTGGGAGCGGCGCTGTGGCCGAAGAGCGTGATCTCGGGCCGGGCCAGCAGCTCCCGCGTCATGCCCATCAGCGTGTCGAAGTCCACGCTGCCGTAGAGCATGAAGAGCAGGAAGAAGCCCACCAGGAAGCCGAAGTCGCCGATGCGGTTCACCACGAAGGCCTTCTTGCCCGCGTCCGCGGCGAAGGTCTTCTCGAAGTAGAAGCCGATGAGCAGGTAGGAACAGAGGCCCACCCCTTCCCAGCCCAGGAACATCATCACGATGTTCGAGCCCAGCACCAGGTTCAGCATGCTGAACACGAAGAGGTTCAGGTAGGCCATGAAGCGGTAGTACCGCCCGTCCCCGCGCTCCTCCGCCATGTAGCCGGTGCTGAAGAGATGGATCAGGAAGCCCACGCCCGTCACCAGCAGGGCCATGGCGCCACTCAAGGGATCGAAGCGGTAGCCCCAGGCCATGGTGTTCTGGGCCAGGCCGCCCAGCACCCGGGCGCCGCCCAGGTCGAACCAGGTCCACACCCGCTGGGTGATGGAGCGGTCCACCGCGGGCATCTGCAGCAGCCAGACGAAGGCCGCCACGGCGAGCAGGAAGCTCAGGCCCACGGTGCCCAGGGCCACCACGTCCACGCCGCCGGGCGCCGGCGCGGGGCGCCCGGAGCGCCGCGCCGCGAGGCCCCGCAGGCCGTTCGCGATGGCCCCGAAGAGGGGCAGGAAGACGATCAGCCAGAGCCAGGACGCGTGGGCGCCGTGACTGAAGGCCGGGCCGATGGTGGCTGCGACGGTCATGCGTGTCTCCTCAGCCCTTGAGCAGGTTGATCTGGTCGACCTGGATCGTGTCCTTCTTGCGGTAGAGGGCGACCACGAGGGCGAGACCGATGGCCACCTCCGCCGCGGCGAGGCCCATCACCAGCAGGGCGAAGGCCTGGCCGGCGGGGCTCCCGCTGTGGCGGGCGAAGGCGATCAGGTTGAGGTTGGCGGCGTTGAGCATGAGCTCCACGCACATCAGCACGATGAGGACGTTGCGCCGGATCAGGACGCCCGCGACCCCCACCGCGAAGAGCAGGAAGGAGATGAAGAGGACGGTGTTCAGGGTCGGCATCGCTAGGCCCTTTCGCGCTTGGCCAGCACCACGGCGCCCACCAGGGCGACGAGGAGGACCACGGACAGGATCTCGAAGGGGAGCAGGTAGCCCGTGAAGAGGCCGCGGCTCACCGCCTGGGCGTTCTGCTTCGCCACGTCCAGGCCCTGGGCCACGTCGGGCCGGAGCACCAGCGCCTCGGGGCTCGCGGGGCCGAAGAGCGTCTGGCGGAAGACCACCAGGAAGAGGCCCGCCAGGCCCAGCACCGCCGCCACGCCCAGGGGCGCCTGGAGGCGGTGGAAGAGGTGCTGCTCCTTGAACTTGGTGAGTTCCACGAGCATCACCACGAAGAGGAAGAGCACCACGATGCCGCCCGCGTAGATGAGCAGCTGGGCCACGCCCAGGAACTCGGCGTGCAGCGTCAGGTAGCAGCCGGCCAGGGCGAGCATGGCGAAGAGGAAGCCCATGACGCTGTGCACCGCGTGGCGGGAGAAGACCATCACCGCCGCGCCCGCCAGGGCCAGGAGGCCGAAGACCAGGAAGAGGTGGCGGCCGAGGAAGAGGAGAGCCTGTTCGAGGGTGTGCATGGGGGCCTCCTAGTCCTCGTCCCCGGCCACGCTGAAGCGCGCCACGGGGGTGGGGTCGTACAGGTTCTGGTAGCCGCCCTCCATGCCCATGGCGAGATCCTCGCGGTCATAGACGGCCAGCTCGAACTGGTCGTTCAGGGCGATGGCGTCGAAGCCGCAGGCCTCCACGCAGAAGCCGCAGAAGACGCAGCGCTCCAGCTCGAACTGGTAGCTGAGCGGCAGGCGGGTCTTGCGGCCCTCCTTCTTGGTGGGCTCGATGCTGATGACCCCCGTGGGGCATGCCTTCACGCAGGCCATGCAGCACACGCACTTGGGGTCGCCCGCCTCGTCCTTCAGCAGCTGCAGGCGGCCGCGGAAGCGCGGCTCCAGCACCACCGGTTCCTCCGGGTATTCCTGGGCCAGGTGCAGCTTCACCTTGCGGCGGTTGGCGGTCCTCAGCACGTCCACGAAGTGGCGGCCGGTGATGAGGAGCCCGGACGCGATGTCCTTGGGGAGCAGGGTCTTGAGCAGCTTCTTCACGGGCGCCTCCCTCACATCGCGAAGCGGATCAGGGCCGCCAGCAGCAGGTTCACGAGGGTGAAGGGGATCAGGTACTTCCAGGCCACGGCCATGATCTGGTCGTAGCGGTAGCGGGGGATCGTGCCGCGCACCCAGATGTAGGTGAAGAGCAGGAACACGATCTTGGCCAGGTACCACAGGATGTTCGGCGGCCCCACCACCGGCCAGTGGGCGATCAGGCGGTGCAGGCCGAAGGGCAGCAGGAAGGGCCCGCCCAGGAAGAAGGCGCTGGCCAGGGCCGCCACCACCATCATGTTGATGTATTCGGCCAGGTAGAACAGCGCGAAGCGCATGCCCGAGTATTCGGTGTGGAAGCCCGCCACCAGCTCGTTCTCGGCCTCGGGCATGTCGAAGGGCAGGCGGTTCGTCTCGGCGAAGCCGCAGGTGAGGTACAGGAAGAAGCCGATGAAGAGCGGCACCGCGCCCCAGAGGGGCAGCTCCGTGGCCGTGCGGCGCACGAGCTCGTTGAAGTTCAGGCTGCCCGCCAGGAGCACCGGCGCCATGAGGCTCAAGGTCAGGGGCACCTCGTAGCTCACGATCTGGGCCGCGCTGCGCAGGCCGCCCAGCAGCGGGTACTTGGAGTTGCTGCTCCAGCCGCCGAGCACGATGCCGTACACCCCCACGCTCGCCACGCCCAGGATGAAGAGCAGCGCCACGTTCAGGTCGGCGATGGCGCCGGTGAAGGGCAGGCCGCCCAGCACCGGGAAGGCCTTGGGGAAGGTGAAAAGGGCGCCGGGATAGAAGCTGATGGCGCCGAACACGAACACCGAGGCCACCATGCCGATGGCAGGGCTGATGATGAAGACCCAGCGGTCCGCCTTCGCGGGGATGATGTCCTCCTTCACGAAGAGCTTCAGGATGTCGCCCACCAGGCCGACGACGCCGCGCCAGATGCTGAAGAAGGGCAGCCGGCCCGCCTTCCACATCCAGCGGTTCACGAAGCCGGGAAAGCCCGTGAGGCCCGAGGCGATGCGGGTGGAGCCCAGGCGCATCTGCACGTAGCCGAGCACCTTGCGTTCCATGTAGATGGTGATGGGCACGATGATGAAGATCAGCACGATCACCGCGATGATCTGCAGCAGCGCCATCAGGAGGGTCTGGGTGAGGGTCATGGTCGGCATGGCGGGCCCCTAGCGGTCGATCTCGCCCAGGACCACGTCCAGGGTGCCCACGGCGGCGATCACGTCCGCCACCAGGCCGCCCTTGGCCATCGTCGCCAGGGACTGGAGGTTCACGAAGCCCGGCGCGCGCACGTGGAAGCGGTACGGGCCCGCCGCCCCCTTCTCGCCCACCAGGTAGTAGCCGATCTCGCCCTTGGGCGCCTCGGTGGCGTGGTAGACCTCGCCCACCTCGCTCTTCAGGGCCTTCGGGATCTTGGCCATGATCGGGCCCTCGGGCAGGCCGTCCAGGCACTGCCGGATGATGCGGGCGCTCTGGCGCATCTCCTCCATGCGCACCAGGTACCGGGCGTAGGTGTCCGCCTCGGGGCGCGTGGGGATCTCGAAGTCCATCTCCGCGTAGGCCGCGTAGGGGAAGGCCTTGCGGAGGTCGTAGGCCACGCCGGCCGCGCGGAGCATGGGGCCGGTCACGCCCAGGCCGATGGCCTCCTCCGCGGAGAGCTTGGCCACGCCGATGGTGCGCTTCTTCCAGATGCGGTTCTCGGAGAGCAGGCCCTCGTATTCCTCCAGGCCCTTCGGGAAGGCCGCCAGGAAGTCCTCCACCCTGCGGGCGAAGTCCGCGGGCAGGTCCTGGGGCAGGCCGCCCACGCGGAAGGCGCTGGTGGTCAGGCGGCTGCCGCAATAGGCCTCGAACAGGTCGAGGATCAGCTCGCGGTCGCGGAAGGTGTAGAGGAAGACCGTGAGGGCGCCGATGTCCATGGCGTGCGTGCCCAGCCACACCAGGTGCGAGGCGATGCGGTTCAGCTCGGCGAACATCGTGCGGAGGTACTGCGCCCGCCGGGGCACGCGGACGCCCAGGAGCTTCTCCACCGCCTCGGCCCAGCCCAGGTTGTTGGCCACGGCGGAGCAGTAGTCCAGGCGGTCCGTCCAGATCTGGGTCTGGGCGAAGGTCTTGTTCTCGCAGATCTTCTCCACGCCCCGGTGGAGGTAGCCGATGACGGGGTAGCAGTCCTTCACCACCTCGCCGTCGAGCTTGAGCTTCAGGCGGAGCACCCCGTGCGTGGAGGGGTGCTGCGGGCCCATGTTGATGTCGAGTTCCTGGTTCTTGAACACGGATCGCTCCCGTCTCGCTGCGTCACTCGGCCGTGGGCGGCTTCAGGTTCAGGGCGAGGTGTCCCGCCGTTTCCACGGCGCGCCGGTTCAGCACGCCGCTGCGGTCCTCCCGCAGGTCGATGTCCCGCTGCCCCAGGCCCACCACGGGGTATTCCTTGCGGAGGGCGTGGCCCTCCCAGTCCTCGGGGCAGAGGATGCGGGTCATGTCCGGGTGGTGCAGGAAGCGCACGCCCAGCATGTCGTAGACCTCCCGCTCCATCCAGTTGGCGCCGGGGTAGACCTGGGTGGCGCTCTCGGGCGCGAACCCCTCGGGCACCAGGATCCTCAGGCGCAGCCGCTTGCAGCGGTGCAGGCTCACGAGGTGGTAGACGAGGGAGAAGGCGAAGTCCTTCGCGGCCGGGTAGTGGGTGCCCGTCATGTCGGCGAGCATCTCGTACTTCAGGCGGGGCTCCTCCCGGCAGAGGCGCAGGGCCTCCAGCAGGTGCTCCCGTCCCACCTGGCAGGTGAGCTCGCCCGCCTGCTCGAAGGCCTCCTCCACCTTGTCGCCCAGCAGCTCCGCCAGGCGCAGCAGGTCCGGATCCTCGGCCTCCTTCGGGCGGGGCGTGCAGAGGTCGCCCTCCTCCTGCTTGGCCGGCACGCGCACGGGGGCCTTGGGCGCCTCCTTGCCCTCGGCCTCCGCCTTGGCCCTGGCGGCCTCGAAGTCGGCGAGGCGCTTCTGCCAGGCGGCCTCTTCCGCCTTCGCGGCGGCCTCCTGCTCCTCCCGCCAGTTCGCCAGGCCCGGCAGGGGCACGGTCTTGGGCAGCTCCACTTGGCGCTTGGGATCTGCCGGCTTCGGCTCGGGGGTCGCGTTCACCATGGCGCTAGCTCACCGTATCCAGGAGTTCGAGGTACTTGTCCGCGGCGCTGCTGTTGCGGATCTTGTCCTGCAGCTTCAGGAATCCGTAGAGCAGGGCCTCGGGGCGGGGCGGGCAGCCGGGGATGTAGACGTCCACCGGGATGATGCGGTCCACGCCCTGGACCGTGTGGTACGAGTCGAAGGGGCCGCCGCAGGTGGCGCAGCTTCCCAGGGCGATCACCCACTTGGGCTCGGGCATCTGGTCGTACAGCTTGCGCACGATGGGCGCCATCTTGTACGACACGGTGCCCGCCACGATCATCAGGTCGCTCTGGCGCGGCGAGGCGCGGAAGATGCCCGCGCCGAAGCGGTCGAAGTCGAAGCGGCTGGCGCCCGCCGCCATCATCTCGATGGCGCAGCAGGCCAGGCCGAAGGTGACGGGCCACACGCTGGTGGCCCGGGACCAGTTGATGACCTTCTCGACCTTGGTGGTGATGAGGATGTGTTCCAGGGCCGTGGGGCCGGGCGTCACTCCCATGTGAGGGCTCCTTTGGACCAGACGTAGCCGTAACCGAAGAGCAGCAGGAAAAGGAAGATGCCGATCTCCACGAGGCCGAAGAGGGCCAGTTCCTTCATCTGGATGGCCCACGGGAAGAGGAAGACGGTCTCCACGTCGAAGACCAGGAAGAGCACCGCCATCAGGTAGTAGCGCACGGAGAAGCGGTCCCGCGCCTCGCCCGTGACCGTGAGGCCGCACTCGTAGGTGCTGTACTTCACGGCGCTCGGCGCCTTGGGCCGCACCAGGCGGCTCAGGGTCCAGATGACCACGGGGAGCGCGATGGCGATCAGCAGCAAGAGCAGGATCGGGGCATAGCCTCGCATGGGTCCTCCGGGACACGTCTTCAAGGGAAGTCCCATTTTGGGACCCCGGCCGACGGGGGGTCAACGCCCGACCCTCCCTCGTCCGCGCGGTGGAAAGGCCGAAGGGCCGATCCCGCACGGTGTTCCCGGGACTGCCCGGGAACGGCTCCCCGCAGGCTACCATGGATCATGTCCAGCTCCATCCAGCCCTCCCGCGACCTCCCCGCTCCCGGCCTGGGCGCCGCGCTGGAGCCCGCGCCGCGCCCCCGGGGGGAGCACCACGCCAGCCCCTACGCGGCCCTGGACCTCACCCGGGAGCCCGTGGACTTCGCCCTCTTCCAGGCGGTGTCCCTCGACCTGATGCTCAAGCACCGCTTCGTGCCCGTGCACGAGGAGGACGGCGCGCTGGTGGTCGCCATGGCCGACCCGGGGGACGTGCTGGCCCAGGACGCCCTGCGCATGGCCCTGAAGCGCCCCCTGCGCTTCGCCGGCGCCCCCCTGGCCCAGATCCAGGAGGTGCTCAAGAAGTCCGAGAGCGGCCAGAAGGTGCTGGACGAGGCGGGCGAGGCCCTGAAGGTGCAGGTGCTGCGCGAGGAGGACCTGGAGGAGGAGCTGGACCTGGAGCGCCTCACGGACAAGGACGAGGCCCCCATCGTGCGCCTGGTGGACACCACCGTCTTCAACGCCCTGCAGCGCCGCGCCTCCGACATCCACATGGAAAGCACCGCCACGGGCTTCCAGATCAAGTACCGCATCGACGGCAGCCTGTACCCGGCGGCGGACCCCATCGACAAGCGCTTCGCCTCTCCCATCATCAGCCGCATCAAGGTCATGTCCGAGCTGGACATCGCCGAGAAACGCAAGCCCCAGGACGGGCGCTTCAAGCTGAAGGTCCGCGGGCGCGCCATCGATTTCCGCGTCTCCATCATGCCCACCATCCACGGCGAGGACGCGGTCATCCGCATCCTGGACAAGGAAAATCTGAGCGAAGAGTTCAAGAGCCTCAGCCTGGATATCCTCGGGTTCTCCCCCCAGGAGCTAGCCCGCATCCGGCGCTACGCCCGGGAGCCCTACGGCATGTTCCTGGTGACGGGCCCCACGGGATCCGGCAAGACCACGACCCTCTACGCCGTGCTCACGGAGATCCGAAGCCCCGAGGACAAGCTCATCACCATCGAGGACCCCGTCGAGTACCAGCTGGAGGGCGTGACCCAGATCCCCGTCAACGAGAAGAAGGGCCTCACCTTCGCCGTGGGCCTGCGCAGCATCCTGCGCCACGACCCGGACAAGATCCTGGTGGGCGAGATCCGCGACAGCGAGACGGCCCAGATCGCCATCCAGTCGGCCCTCACCGGCCACCTCGTGTTCACCACCGTCCACGCCAACAACACGCTGGACGTGCTCGGCCGCTTCCAGCACATGGGCGTGGAGGTCTACAACTTCGTCTCCGCCCTCAACTGCATCCTGGCCCAGCGCCTGGTGCGCACCCTCTGCCCCCGCTGCAAGCGCCCCGCCACCGCTCCCACGGCGGAGGAACTGCGGGAGAACGGCATCGACCCCGCCGAGGCCGCGGCGTACCAGTGGCACGAGAAGGTCGGCTGCGTGGACTGCAACGGCACCGGCTACCGGGGACGGCAGGCCATCGTGGAGTTCATGGGCCTGAACGACGAGCTGCGCGAGCTCATCACCCACCGCGCCTCCGTGCGCGACATCAAGGCCGCCGCCCGGCGCCACGGCATGCAGAGCCTGCGCGACAGCGCCCTGGACAAGGTGCGCCGCGGCCTCACCACCCTGCAGGAGATCAACAAGGTCACCTTCCGGGAAGGGGCGTAGCCGGGGCCTTCCCCGAGCGAAGGCGAAGCGCAGCCGCCTCCAGGCGCGCCGCCCGGGCGGGATCCCCCGCAGTGCGGGCCGCCTCCGCCGCTAGGTGGCCGGGGACGGGAGCCCCCGGGCGCGGGATCAGGCCTGGGCCTCTTCGCGTTCCAGGCTCTGGAGACGCTTCAGGCGCGCGAAGGGGCCGGGCTGTTCCGCCAGGACCGCGGGGGCTCCGAGCTGCACGGGCAGGCCCTCCCCCAGCACCAGCACCTTGGCGCAGAGCTCGGCGGCGAAGACGCGGTGGGTGGCCATCACCAGGGTGGCGCGCCCCAGGAAGGCGCGCAGGTTCTCCAGAATGCGGGCCTCGGTCTCCGCGTCCACGGCGCTGAGGGCATCGTCCAGCAGCAGCAGACGGGGGCGGCGCAGCAGGGCCCGGGCGAGGGCCGCCCGCTGGCGCTCGCCGCCGGAGAGGGCGACGCCCCGCTCGCCCACCACCGTGTCCAGCCCTTCGGGCAGGCGGGCCACCAGGCCATCCAGGCAGGCGGCGCGCACGGCCTCCATCAGCTCGGCCTCCGAGGCCTCCGGCCGGCCGAAGGCGAGGTTCTCCCGCAGGGAGGCGCTGAAGAGGAAGGCCTCCTGGCCCACCCAGCCCAGGCCCGCCCAGTGGGCGCGCAGGTGCTCCCGGTCCAGGGGGCGCCCGTCCACCCGCAGCGCACCGCCGCCCTCCCGCAGGCCCGCCAGCAGCTGGAGCAGCAGGGTCTTGCCCGACCCGATGCCCCCCAGCACCGCCAGGCTGTCGCCGGGGGCCAGGTCCAGATCCAGGGGACCGAGGCCCCGGCCCGTCGGGAAGCGGTGGCCCAGGGACCGCGCCGCCAGGGCCGCGGGTTCCCCCTCCGAGGGGGGCAGGGCCCGGGGCGGCAGGGGCGGTTCGGGAGCCTCCAGGAGCTGGTCGATGCGTTCCTGGCCCGCCCGGCCCCGCTCGAAGAGGTTCAGGGCCCAGCCCAGGCTCATCACCGGCCAGGCCAGGGCCACCAGGTACCCCGTGAAGGCCGTGAGGTCGCCCAGCCCCAACGCCCCGGCCAGCACCAGGCGTCCGCCGTAGGCCACCAGCAGCAGGGCCGCGAGGCCGATCATCAGGCCGGAGACGGGCCCGTAGGCGCCGAAGAGCAGGGTCTGCTGGACGTTCAGGCGCGCCTGGCGGGCGCTGAGTTCCCGGAAGGCCTCCACCCGCTGCGCCTCCAGGCCGAAGGCCTGCACCACCCGCTCGCCGCTGATGGTCTCGTGGCTGAAGGTGTTGAGCTCGCTGGCCACGAGCTGCAGGCGCTGCTGGTTGGCGTGGCTCCAGCGCCCCACCGCGTAGAAGACCAGGGCCAGCAGGCCGAAGGGAGCCAGCACCGCCCCCGTGAGGCGCGGGCTGGCGTGCAGCATCAGCGCCAGGGTCACGGGCAGGATGCTGAAGGTCTGGAGGAAGCTCATGAGGCCCGGCCCCGTGGCCATGCGCACCGTGCCCACGTCGTCCCCCACGCGGCTCATGAGGTCCGCCACCCGGCTGCGCGCATAGAAGGCGAAGGGGCGCCCCAGCAGGAAGGCGTAGAGCGCCTCCCGCTGCTCCCGCTCGATCTCCCGGCTGAGCCCAATGAGGACGCGGCGCATGGCGTAGCGCCCCAGGCCCGCCACGGCGGTGACGAGCAGCATCCACAGGAGCGCCCGGCGACTGGCGGCGTAGCGTCCCAGCTCCAGGGCGTGCACCGCGCGCCCCGCCCAGAAGGGCGCCCAGGCCGCCGAGACGCCGCAGAGCACCGTGGCCGCAAGGCCCCCCGCCAGGCGGCCGCGGTGGGGCGCCAGGAGCTTCCACCACCAGAAGCGCGGAGCAGGGGCCGGGGAGGTCATGGGACCCCAGCCTACCCCCGGCGCTCCCCGCTTGTCCCTTGCCCGCCCCCCGGCTCCGGACCATCCTGAGGCCTTCATCCCCCACAGGTGCATCCATGGGCATCCGCCTCGCGGCCCTCGGCCTCGCCCTCCTGCTGCCCCTCTCCGCCCAGACCGTGGAGGAGAGCTTCGCCCGGGATCCCGGTCCCCTGGACTTCATCCGGGGCGAGGGCATGGAGCAGGCGATCCTCCAGAGCCTCGCGGGGGACGCACTGGTGGGCCTGGACGCGGGCGGCCGCGTGGTGCCGCGCCTCGCCCTGCGCTGGGAGGTGCGGAAACAGGCCCTGCGCTTCCACCTGCGGCCGGACGCGCGCTTCACCGACGGCGCCCCCGTGGAGGCGGAGGACGTGGCCTGGACCCTGCGGGAACTCCAGACCCGGGAGGGCGCCAGCCCCAGCCGCCGGGGCCTGCTGGAGGGCGTGGCCTGCCGGGTGTGCGGCCCCCGCGAGGTGGAGCTGCAGGCTCCGCGGCCGCCCCGGCGCCTCCTGGCCGAGCTGGCCCGGGTGGCCATCGCCCGCCGCGGACGGCCGGACCTGGGCAGCGGCCCCTACGCCTGCGTGTGCAGCGGCACGGCGTGGACCCTCACCGCCCGCCCCCACTTCCTGAAGCCCGCCATCCCCGCCTTCCGCTTCCGCCTGGTCCCGGACGCGCTGGGCCTCCAGCAGCAGGTGGCCAAGGGCTGGCTCAGCCTCGCCCCCGCCCCGGCCCGACGAAGCGCGAAGCCCCCGGCGGGCTACCGGGAGCTGGTGCAGCCCATGGCCGCCCAGGCCATCCTCTGGAGCCGCCTGGGCCCGGGCCCCCTGGCCTGGATGGAGCGCTGGCGCCAGGCGGTCCCGGCGGAGCTCTTCGGCGGCCGGGCCCGCCCCAGCCGCGGGCTCTGGCCCGAATGCCTCGGCTTCGCCCCCCGGGGGCTCGCCCTTCCGCCCCCTCCGGCCCGGGGCCAGCGCTGGGAGCTGCTCTACACCGCCGGGGACGACCTGGTGCAGAAGGCGCTGCTGGCCCTGCGCGCCCGGGCCGCCCAGGACGGCGTGACGCTGGACCTGCGCCCCGTGGAGGCGGCCCTGCTCTACGCCCGCCTGCTGAAGGGGGACTTCGCCCTGGCGGTGGCCTGCCACCTCTTCGAGCCCCACCCCTGGGCGGTGCTGGACTACCTCCTTCCCAAGGGGGGCCTGAACTTCACGGGCTGGGCACACCCCCGCCTCGCCGCCCTGGAGCCGCGCCTGGACGCGCCGGAATCCCCCGCCTGGGCGGAACTCCAGGCACTCTGGGCCGCCGCCCCCGGCGCCCTGCCCCTGCTCGACCTCTCCAGCGTGCTCTGGGTGGACGCCCGCCTGAAGGTGACGCCCAGCCCCCTCGGCCTGTACTTGAGCACCCCCGGCGCCGCGGGCTGGCGCTGGGAACCGTGAGGGCCCGCGCCCTCCTCCCCGGCCTGCTCCTCTGGGGCTGCGCCCTGGCCCTGGCCTGGCTGCTGCCGGGCCGCGCCTGGCCCGGCACCCCGGCGCCCGTGTTCCACCTGCAGGCCGCCCTGCCCTTCGTGGCGGGCGGAGCCCTGCTGCTCCTCCTGGTGGGCGGCCTCGCCCTCCTGGGGGGCCCGGCGCCCGCCGGGCATCCCCTGCTGGCCGCGGCGGGAGGCCTTCCGCCCCTGCTCTGGGGCCTGGGCCTCCTGGCCGGCTGGCCCGCCGTCTGGGGGCCGCCCGGTGCCCTGGCCCTGGGCGGCCTCTTCGCCCTGG
This sequence comes from uncultured bacterium, assembly GCA_964292295.1. Lineage (GTDB taxonomy): Bacteria > Acidobacteriota > Holophagae > Holophagales > Holophagaceae > CAXYVC01. The sequence goes on along the minus strand of CAXYVC010000015.1, from coordinate 2,153 downwards.
CGGCCCTGCCCACGGAATGGCGCTGGGTGGCCCAGGCTCTGCCCGGGGAGCACCCCTTCCCCGCGGCGTACGGCCCGAAGGTACTGCGGCGCGTGCGGCGCCTGGCCCTCGCCCGCATCCTGCCCCGCTGGCTCGCCGCCCGGGCGCCGGTGTGGCTCACGGCCACCCTGGTGCTGGAGCGCCTGCTGGGCGTGCCCGCCCTGGGTTCGGACTGGATGGCCCGGGTGGTGGCCCGGGACCGGCCCGGCCTGGCGCTGTGGGTGGGCGCCTTCGCCCTGCTCTGGGCTGTGGGGCGCCGCCTGGAGCGCCCGTGACCTGGCGTCTGCTCTTCCTCGCCGCCCTGTGGCTGCCCGAACTGCCCCTCCATCCGGCCTCGGGCGATCTGCCCATGGGCTGGCCCCACCTCCTGGGCACCGACGCCCTCGGGCGGGACGGCCTGCTGCGCCTGCTCCTGGCCGCCGCCCGCAGCTTCGGCTTCGCCTCCGCCGTGGCCCTGATCGCCCTGGCCCTCGCCCTGCCCGCCGCCTGCGGGAAGGGACGCCCGGCCAGCCTGTGGAGCGCGCTGCGCGCCCTGCCGCCCCTGCTCGTGCTGCTGCCCCTCGCCGCCGCCGCGGGGGGCCTGGGCTGGCCCACCCTCGCGCTGGTGCTCGCGGGGCTCGAGGCGCCCCACCTGGAAGCCCCCCTGCGTGCCCGCCTGGAGCCCTTCCGCGCCTCCACCGCCAAGGCCCAGGTGCGCCTGCTGGGCGCCGGTCCCATGCACCGCCTCCGCACCTGGGCGCCCTGGCTGGAAGCCCAGACCCGCCCCCTGCTGCCCACCGTGTGGATCGACGCCCTCTGGGCGGAGGCCACCCTGCGCCTGCTGGGCCTGGGCCCCGGCCCCCAGCGGGACAGCCTGGGCCTGCTGCTCCAGGAGGAGCTGCCCCGCCTCGCCACGGAGCCGGGCCCCCTGGCCCTGGCGGCCCTCCTGCTGGCGCTCGGCCTCGGGGCGGCATCCAACCTGCGAAAGGAACAGCCATGTCGTTGATCGGTCAGCCCCTGCCCCCCTTCTCCCTGCCGGACGCCACCGGCCGCCTGTGGACCCCCGCCGACCTGGAGGGCCGCTGGACGGTGCTCTACGCCTACCCCAAGGACGCCACCCCCGGCTGCACCCGGGAAGCCTGCGCCTTCCGGGATGCCCACGGCGCGCTCCAGGCCGCGGGCGCCCAGGTGCTCGGCATCAGCCGCGACGGCACCGCCCGCCACCAGGCCTTCGCCAGCGCCCAGCGGCTGCCCTTCCCCCTGCTCTCCGACCCGGAAGCCGCCCTGCTGCGCCCCCTGGGCGCCTTCGGGAAGAAGGTCCTCTACGGCAAGGAGCACGAAGGCGTGATCCGCAGCACCTTCCTGGTGGGCCCCGACGGCCGCGTGCGCCACGTCTGGCCCAAGGTCCGCGTGGAGGGCCACGCGGAGGAGGTGCTGGAGAAGCTGGAAGCGCTCAGGGTTTCAGCGTGATGGCGTCCCAGTAGACATCCGCGCGTGCCGTCTCCCCTTCGGGAACGGGGTCGTCGTAGCGGACCTCGAAAAAGAGTTCGACCTTCGTGATCTTCCCGGATCGGTCGCCCCAGGCCTTCCGGAAGTCCTCAGCCAGGGGCAGCTCAATGTGGGTCCACGCGCCCTGGACCGGCACCTTTGGGCCCCGCATCAGGTATCTGCAGTTCGAAGGGTTGGCGAGGGGCGGTCCATCCAGCCCCGCGAGGATGTAGCGGACCTGGCGGGTGGTGTCGCCGGGGATGGAGATCGAGGGGCCCTCGTGGGCCATGACCACGATCTGGATGTACTGGCGGATGGCGGGCTGGCGCCAGTTCTCGACCCGCACCCAGGCCTCCAGGTTCTCGGGCAGCCGGGGCTGGGGGAGGGCTTGCACCACGCCCCAGATGTCGTGGTCCCCTCCCTGCGGGCTCAGGCGCAGGTGAGCCGAGCAGCGGCCCTCTCGCGCCCGCGCCGAGCTGATCTCGAAGTCGTGCCAGCGGGGGTTGGCGCTGCGCCAGCTCCACCCCCTGCGCCCCTCCTCGAAGGAAGGATTGACCAGCCGGTTGGGCGGCGCCTCCTTCCGGCGACAGGCCAAGCCGAAGGTCAGAGGCACGAGAAGGACGAGTGAGAGACTCCAGCGCCGATCC
>CAXYVC010000014.1:0-42496 GCA_964292295.1 uncultured bacterium | reverse complement strand
GGGCGCGTGCCCCCCCGCCCCGCGGCCCAAGAGGGCCCCACACGCGGGAGGGCGGGGGTGCACCCCGCCCTCCTCGCATTCCGGTCCCGGCTACTTGACGCTCAGGGCGGCCAGGGCGATGGAGTAGAGCTTCGTCTTGGCGCTGTCGCCGCGGCTGGAGAGCACGCAGGGGGCGTTGGCGCCCACCACCATGGCGGCCAGCTCGCAGCCCGCCAGCTTGGTGTTGCTCTTGTAGAAGACGTTGCCGGCGTCGATGTTCGCGAACACCAGGGCATCCGCATCGCCCGGCACCTCGCCCTTCACGCCCTTCGTCTCGGCGCACTCCCGGTCGATGGCCACATCCAGGGCCATGGGACCGTCCACGAAGGCGCCCTTGATCTGGCCGCGGTCCGCCATCTTGCTGATGACGCTGGCCTCCACCGTGGCGGGAATGCCCTCGCTCACCTGCTCGGTGGCGCAGACCAGCGCCACCTTGGGCTTCTCGATGCCCAGGGCGTGCCCCACGCCGATGAGGTAGTTGGTGATGGCGATCTTCTGCTTGAGGTCCGGGTAGGGCAGCACGGCCACGTCGCCGCAGATCATGAGCTTGGGGTAGCGGGCGTTCTCGATGACCGTGGCGTGGCTGAGCACGGCCCCCGGGCGCATCAGGCCCTTCTCCTTGTTCAGGATGGCCCGCATGTACTTGTCCGTGCTGAGCAGGCCCTTCATGAGGATCTGGCCATGCCCCGTGCGCACGAGTTCCACGGCCCTGGTGCCGGCGGCCACATCCGTCGCCTCGTGGACGATCTCGAAGGCGCCCGCATCGATGCCCAGCTCGCCGCACACCCGGCGGATCAGGGCCTCGTCGCCCACCAGGGTGGCGTCGATGATGCCCTGCTCCCGCGCGGCGTTCACCGCCTCGATGGTGTGGGCGTCCACGGCCCAGGCGGCCACGAGGCGCTTCTTCGGCTTGGCCTTCACGGCGTCCAGGATCTGGTCGAGCTTGGTGATGGGCATGGAGGTCTCCGGCAGGGGAATGGACAACAAGCGAACCGTCCCAAAATACCAGCCATGGCGGGCCTTTCAGCCCCTCGCGGGGGCGCCTGTGACAGGCGTCATGGCGTAGACTGCCCCAGACGCCTCCCGGAGCCGCCATGCCCTCTCCCCTAGCCCTCGTCGTCGGTGCCGGCCCCGGCCTGGGCCTCGCCCTGGGCTGCCGCTTCGCCCGGGAAGGCCTTGCCGTGGCCCTTGTCTGCCGTGCGGAGGATCCGGCGGAGCGCTTCGAGATGGCGCTCCTCGAAGCGGGAGCCCCGGAGGCCTGGGCGCTTCCCGCAGATCTGGGCGACCCGGCCTCCCTGGAGAGGGCCCTCGCCCGCATCCAGGAGCGCCTCGGCTTCCCGGAGCTGCTCGTCTACAACGCGGCGTCCGGCGCGCGCGGCCCCGCCGTGGACCTGGAGCCGGAGGCCCTCCGGCGCGCCTTCCAGGTGAACGTGCTCTCCCTGCTGGCCTGCGTGCGCTGGGTGCAGCCCGCCATGCGCGCCGCAGGCCGCGGCACGCTCCTCGTCACGGGCGGCGGGCTCGCCCTGGAGCCCAAGCCCGGGGAAGGCGGTCCCGCCCTCGGCAAGGCCGCCCAGCGGAGCCTGGCGCGCAGCCTCGCCCGGGAGCTGGCGTCCGAGGGCATCCACGCCGCCACCGTCACCGTGGCGGGTTTCCTCCAGACGGGAGGTTCCTTCAGCCCCGAGGCCGCGGCGGAGGCCTTCTGGCAGCTCCACCGCGAACCCCGGGAGGCCTGGAGGGACGAGATTCTGCTGAGAGCCTGAAGAGCGCCTTCAGCCCTTCATCGCCCCGCCGCAGGACACCACAAAGACACCCGCCATCCCGGCACGATTGATGAGCGCAATGGACCCCTTGCTGCCAGCTCCCAGAAGAGGATCCTGATCCAAAAGCATCACGAAATCCGGACGCCAAGACCCAACAATGCCCTTTGCCTTATCCAAGGAGTCAGCGTTGTCCACACGAAACAACTGAACCTTAATGTTTGCGCGCTTTGCCGCAGCAAAAAGGCCCTTCAACGGTTCTGCCATGGCATCAGGATTGCACATCACAATCCCAGTCTTTGCAGATGGAACGCGCTTCTTCAGATAGACCATGGCATCGTCATAGGCATCTGCACGCAGCCCCATGCATCCAGCGGCAAGTACAGTGGCAGTGATGAGCGTTCGGATGGTGGACACGAAAGCCTCCTTTTGGATTTGAAAGAACCGGGAGCCGACTTGGTCTCCACGGGCAGATTTTACGGGACAATCCCAGGAAGGTTTACCTCGCAAGAAGATACTCGTGATACCCGTCACAGACTGCATCCCCTGGCCTTTACGGGAGAGTGCCTGCTTCGCATGAACAAAAGCACGCTCGGGTTTCCCATGCCGCTCCGGTACCATGGAGGGTTTCGAGGAAGCCGATGCTCGCTGTCCAGAATGTCACCATGCGCTTCGGCGCCAAGATCCTCTTCGAGGACGTCACCACCACCTTCACGCCGGGGCGGCGCTACGGCCTGACCGGCCCGAATGGCAGCGGCAAGTCCACCTTCATGAAGGTGCTGGCGGGCGAGACGGAGGCCCAGACCGGCACCGTGCAGCGCCCCCGCAAGATGGGCATCCTGCGCCAGGACCAGTTCGCCTTTGACGAATACCGCGTGATCGACACGGTCATCATGGGCAACCAGCCCCTCTGGAAGGCCCTGCAGGAGCGGGACGCCATCTACGCGAAGGCCGAGATGACCGATGCGGACGGCATGCGCGTGGCGGAGCTGGAGGGCGTGGTCGGCGACGAGGACGGCTACACCGCCGAGTCCGACGCGGCCGTGCTCCTGGACGGCCTGGACATCCCGGAGGCGCTCCACGAGCGGAAGATGGCGGAGCTCCAGGGCGGCCAGAAGGTGCGCGTGCTGCTGGCCCAGGCCCTCTTCGGGCGGCCCGAGGCCCTGCTGCTGGACGAGCCCACGAACCACCTGGACCTGGAATCCATCCACTGGCTGAAGGGCTTCCTCTGCGCCTACGACGGCACGGTCATCCTCATCAGCCACGACCGCCACTTCCTGAACGAGGTCTGCACCCACATTGCGGACATCGACTACCAGACGATCATCCAGTACACCGGCGGCTACGACGACATGGTGCTGCAGAAGACCCAGGTGCGGAACCGCATCGAGGCCGAGAACGCCCAGCGCGAAAAGAAGATCGCCCAGCTCAACGAGTTCATCGCCCGCTTTGCCGCCGGCACCCGCTCCAGCCAGGTGGCCAGCCGCCGCAAGGAGGTGGAGCGCCTGGCGCCGGGCGACCTGGCCCGCAGCAACATCCAGCGCCCCTACATCCGCTTCACCGTGGAGAAGCCCGGCGGACGCCACGCCCTGGAGTTCGAGGACGTGCGCAAGGGCTACGACGTGGACGGCGGGCGCCTGGAGGTGGTGCAGGGCTTCACCGCCGCCGTGCAGCGGGGCGAGAAGATCGCCATCCTCGGCCGCAACGGCGCCGGCAAGAGCAGCCTGCTGAACGCGCTGCTGGCCAACGCGCCGGGCGTCACGGAACGCGGACTCAGCCTGGACGGCGGCACCGTGAAGTGGGGCCACGAGGCCAACGTGGGCTACTTCGCCCAGGACTTCCAGGAGAGCATCCCCAGCGGATGGACCCTGGTGGACTGGCTGCAGCAGTTCGACCCGGACGCCACCGTGGAGCAGGTGCGGGGCGTCCTGGGCCAGATGCTCTTCCGCGGCGAGGAGGGCATGAAGCGCACGGAGGTGCTCTCGGGCGGAGAGGCCTGCCGCCTGATGTTCTGCAAGCTCATGCTCCAGAAGCCCAACATCCTGGTGCTGGACGAACCCACGAACCACCTGGACCTGGAGGCCGTCATCGCCGTGAACACGGCCCTCCAGAACTACCCCGGCACCGTGCTGCTCGTGACCCACGACGAGGACCTGATCGACGAGGTGGCCACCCGCATCTGGCGCGTGGAGCACGGGCGCATCGAGGACTTCCAGGGCGGCTACGCGGAGCTCTCCGCAAGGAGCTGACGGGAATCCGCGCGCCCTTCCCCTGGCCCGGACCCGCCCCTGGAGCTCAGACCTTGAAGCGCCCGGCCTCGGCGCGGAGCTGCTCCGCGATCCGGGCCAGCTCGCTGGCCGTGCGGGCCACCTCCCGGCTCGTGACGGCCATCTGGGCGCTCGCCGCGGAGGCCCGCGCGTTCTCGCTGGCCACCTGGGTCGTGAGCTGCGCCACCTCCTCGGCCGTGCGCGCCTGTTCCCCGCTCGCCTGGGCGATCTGGGACACGGCCTCCGCCGCATGTTCCGCGTGGGATCGGATGTCCTCGAGCTGGGCCACCACCGCATGCACACTGCGCGCCCCCTCCTCGACCGAGGCCAGGGAGCTGGTGATGAAGCCCTCGATCTCCTTGGCGGAGGCCTGGGAACGCTCGGCCAGCTTGCGCACCTCCTCGGCCACCACGGCGAAGCCCTTGCCGAGGCTGCCCGCCTTGGCCGCCTCGATGGCGGCATTGAGGGAGAGCAGGTTGGTCTGGTTCGCGATGTCCCGGATGACCCGGATCGCCTGGACCATGCGGTTCGTGCTCTCCCGCACCGAGTCCATGGCCCGGGACGTCTCGTGTCCCACCTGGGTGCCCGCCACGGCCGCCTGCGCCGCCTGGTGGGACACCTCCCGGGAGAGCTTCGCGTTGCTGGAGACGGTCTCGATGGAGGCGGTCAGCTCGGTGATGGCGCTGGCCACCTGGTCGGTGCGGTCCCGCTGCGCCTCGATGCCCCGGTCCAGCTCGCTGGTCGTGGCCGAAAGCTCCTCCGCGGTGGCCGAGAGCTCGGTGCTCCCGCTGGCCACCTGGTGGGATTCCCCCGCGAAGCGCTTCAGCGCCTCGCGGAGCATCCCGTTGTGCACGTTGAAGGCCCTGGCGAGGGCGCGGACCTCGTCATCACCCGCCTCCTCCAGGACCAGCGTGAGGTCCGACTGCTCCATGCCAGCCACGATCTGGGCGATGGGGCTGCTGATGCGCCAGGCCAGCCGCCGCATCACCGCGAAGGCCACCGCAAGGGCCAGGAGGGTGATGCCCGCGGCGATCCAGGTGAACCGGTAGAAGGAATGGAAGTAGTCGCTCTTGCGCACGCCCACGTAGAGGATGCCCACGGTCTCGCCCCTGGCGTCCCGGATGGGATCGTAGGCCGTGAAGTAGCGCTCGCCGAGGATCGTGGCCTCGCCGCGGTAGCTGCGCCCCTGGACGAGGACCGCCTCCCGGGCGGGCCCCTCCAGCCGGGTGCCCACGGCCCGCTTCCCGTCGGCATCCAGCACGTTGGTGGCCACCCGGGTGTCACCCAGGAAGAGGGTGGCCGTTCCCCCGCACAGATCCTTCAGCTTGTCTGGAATCGCGTTGTTGCCGTTCAGGGGGACTTTCCCCACGAACAGGGTTCCGTCGGCCACCTTGAAATCGGCCCCCTGGTGGGCCAGGAGCTCCCGCAGGGTCCTGATGCGGCTCTCCTGCATGGCGGTCGCCTGGGCCCCGAGGGCACGGTACTGGATGACCATGCTGATGGTCATCACCAGCAGGGTCGTGGCCGCAGCCATGGCTCCACTGGTCAGGGAGATCTTCCTGCCGATCTTCATCGCGCACCCCGCACGCAACCCCGGACAACGCTCGAGAGAACCATCGACCTGGATTGGAAATTCTTGACCAGGATAGTCCAATCCCTACAGACTGCCCCACCCGAACAACCAGCTGGCGTGGGCCCCGTCTGCTATCCGAAGGCCAGATCCAGGACCGCGCCACGGCCCCCATCCAGGGCAAGCGAGGCGCCCAGGCCCCGTGGGCCGGGAGGCTCCGCGGGCACCCAGCGCACCTCGCTGGCGCCAAGCCCCGCCCTCCAGGCTTCCGGATCGCGCGCTCCCCGGGACGCCAGGGCCGCCAGGCGCGGACCCGGCTGATCGCCGGGGGCGAGGAGGCCCGCGAGGCGGAGCGCCACGCCCTCCACGAGGCGCAGCTCCAGGAGCACCGGTCCGCCCTGCCCCCCCCGCGCCAGCCAGGCCCCGGAGCCTCTCATCGGTTCTCCGCGGAAGCGGGAAATGCCCGGGCGGGCGCGGGCCGCGCCCGCCAGCCCCTCGCCCGGGATCCGGAGCCCGCGGAAGCTGCCGTCATGGATCCGGCGGCTTCCACAGGAGGGGCTTCCCTCCTTGAGGAGCGCCAGGGCGGCGCCCTCCGCCAGGTCCAGAACCCGGGACGCCCCCCTTTCGAAGGCCTCCGTGCGGTCCACGCCGGCCCGGTCCCGCACCCGGCCATCCGCCTGGAGCTCCGCGGGGGGGCGGGGGATGGGCAGCCCCCCCAGGGCCTCCGGACACACCGGACGCACGCGCCCCTCGGCGCGCCAACGGGCGAGACAGGGGCTGTCCAGGGGCTTGCTGCCCCCGTCGTAGCGCACGGCTTCCCCCAGCAGGCAGGCACTCACGAGTACGGGACGCATGCACCCCTCCGGTTCCAGCGTAGCCCGGGCGTAGCATGGAGGGCGGAGGTCGCCCCATGGCGTGGTTCCGCACCCTGCTCCTCACCCTCTGCACCCTGCTGGCGCTGAAGGCCGAAGGGGAGATCCGGGAAGGTCTCACGCTGCCCAGCAAGGTCATGGGACGGGCCATGCGCTACTCCATCTACGTGCCCCCGGGCTACGAGACCACCCGCCGCACCTACCCCGTGGTCTACCTTCTGCACGACGCGGGGGAGGACGACACCGCGTGGATCCACTTCGGGGAGGTGGCGCAGGTGCTGGACAAGGCCATCGGGGCCCAGGAGCTGGCCCCCATGCTGGTGGTGCTGCCGGACGGCCTGAAGTGCGGCTACGTCAACGGCCCCGAGGGGCGCTGGGAGGACTACTTCCTGCAGGAGTTCATGCCCTACATCGAAAGCCGCTTCCGGGTGCGGCCCCTGCCCCGCGCCCGCGCCCTTGCGGGGCAGGCCCAGGGCGGGCGCGGCGCGCTGCGCTTCGCCCTGAAGCGACCGGACCTCTTCGGCGCCTGCGCGGCCCTGGGCGCCACCCTGGCGCCGAAGGCCGAGATCCCGGCGCTGCCGGACACCCTGTGGGGCACGGGCTTCGGCCCCTTCGGCGCGGGGCTGAAGGGCGCGGCCCGCCTGAGCCCGGACTTCCTCGCCGCCAGCCCCCTCGCCCTGGCTGAAGCCGCCCGCCCGGAGGAGCTGGCCCGGGTGCACTGGTACCTGGCCTGCGGGGACCGGGACCCCCTCCTCTCCGGCACCCTGGAGCTGCACCACCTGCTGCGCGCCAAGGGCACCCCGGCCGCCCTGCGCGTGGGACCGGGCGGGCGCTCCTGGTCCAGCTGGCGCTCGGGCCTCGGCCCCGCCCTGGCCTTCCTGGGCGCCAGCTTCCGCGGGGACTGAAGCTTTCCTCGACAGCCAAGAAGCCTCCGTCCTAGGCTGGCTCATTCCCAAGAGCACGCCATGGCCAAGATCGACCGCTTCCTCGCCACGATGGTCCAGAAGGGCGCACCCATCCTGCGCCTGGATCCCGGCGATCCGCCCCTGCTGGAGTTCGCGGGTGGCCACCGCCAGATCCTGCCGGGCTCCGAGCTGCTGGGCACCGTGCTGGACGGCCTGGCCAAGGAGCTGCTGCCGCCGGACCAGGAGACGGCGTACCTGCGCGGCGAGAAGGTCAGCGTGGACCACAGCTTCGAACAGGAGCGCTTCCAGCTCATCTTCCTGCGCAGCACCCTGGGCACCCGCATCCTGGTGGGCCGGGCCGGGGCGAGCGGCGGACCGGCAGGAACGGCCTCCACCGGGGGGCGCCTGGACGGCCTGCTCCGGCGCCTGCTGCGGGCGGGGGGTTCCGACCTCTACCTGAACAGCGAGGAATGCCCGGTCCTGCGCCTCGACGGGCGCCTGGAGGTCCTGGAGGACACGGGCACCCTCTCGGCAAACGACCTGGAGGAGATGGTGAAGCCCTGGGCACCCGCCCCGTGCATGGAGGCCTTCCAGGGGGGCCAGGACACGGAGTTCTCCCATGCCGAACCCGAACTCCACTGCCGCCAGCGGGTGAGCCTCTTCCACGACGCCACGGGCCCCTCGGCAGCCATCCGCGTCATCCCGGACACGCTGCCGGACGCCGCCACGCTGGGCCTCAGCGAGGAGGTCCAGCGCCTCGCCTGCCTGAAACATGGCCTCGTGCTGCTCACGGGCGCCAGCGGCTCGGGCCGCAGCACCACCATGGCCAGCCTGCTGGACCGCGCCAACCGCCACCGCCAGGACTACATCATCGCCATCCAGGACGCCATCGAGTTCACCTACCCGAAGGGAAGCTGCCTGCTGCGCCAGCGGGAGGTGGGACGGGACGTTCCGCGGCACCGCCAGGCCATCCGGGCCGCCCTCGCGCAGGCACCGGACATCCTGGCGCTGGGCGAGCTGCGCGACCCGAGCCTGGTGGAGCTGGCCCTGCAGGCCGCCCAGTCCGGCTGCATGGTGCTCGCCACCCTCGGCACCCTCTCCCTGGTCGACACCCTGTACACCCTGCAGGACGCCTTCCCCCTGGAGCGCCAGGGCTGGGCCCGCAACCGCCTCTCCGAATGCCTGAAGGCGGTGGTGGGCCACACCCTGCTGCGCCGCCCCGGCGGCGGGCGCGCCGCGGCCCTGGAGACCTTCTTCAGCAACCCCGCCCTGGCCGCCCTCATCCGCGCAGGGCGCTTCGAGGAACTGCCCGCCGCCACGAAGGGCGGTCGCTACGGCCAGGTGGGGCACACGGAGGCCCTGCTTCAGCTGATCCGCCGGGGCGAGGTGGAGCCCCAGGAGGCCTACCTGAAGTGCCAGCACCGGGAGGCCTTCATCGCCGCCTGCAAGGAGGCGGGCTTCGCCTTCGACCCCCGCTGCGAGGGCCAGAGGATCACGGAAGCCTGACGGGTTCGGCCCGGAAGCGCCCCTTCGCGTCCCGCGCCACGGTGCAGAAGGGCGCCTCGGGGTCGTGGCCGAAGGCGAGCAGGGCGTCCGTGTCCGCCAGTTCCTCCAGCAGCGCCTGGCGCGTGTCCACGCAGGCCACCACGTCCAGGTCGTAGCCCATGCACCACGTGGGCGGCAGGTGGTGGCGGGTGGGGATGAGACCCCCCGGCTGCACCAGCCGGGCGCCAGCCCCCTCCACCACCACGCCCTGGTTGCCCCGGTTGTGGCCCGGCAGGGGGCGGAGGAGAAGCCCCGGTGCCAGAGCGTGCAAGCCTTCCACCGTCCGCAGCAGGCCCGCGCCGGCCAGGGGCCCCCAGTGCCCCCGCACGTAGCTGCCCTTGGCGCGGGGATGGGGGCGGCGCGCGTCCTCCAGCTCCGCCGCCTGCACCCACACCGTGGCGCAGGGAAAGCTCGGCACCCGCCGCCCCGAGGCGTCCGGACGGGTGGCCCCCCCCGCGTGGTCCAGGTGCAGGTGGGTGAGCACCAGGTCCGTGACCTCCCCCGGCGCGATGCCCAGCGCGGCCAGGCCGCGCATCAGGCCGTCCGCGTCCTCCAGCGCCAGGCGCTCCCGGGTGGCCGGGTCGGCAAAGGCGTCGTTGCCGCTCTCCACCAGCACCGTGCGCACTCCGTTCCGGAGCAGCAGCACATTGCACGCCATGGGGATGCGGTTCCGCCCATCCGGCGGCATCAGGCGCTCCCACATCACCTTCGGCACGATGCCGAACATGGCGCCGCCGTCCAGGCGGAAGCGGTCCGCCACGATGAGATCCACCCGCCAGTCGCCGATTCGCATGCGCGTCCTCCGGGGCAAGGGCCCCGGTACGATTCTGACGGAGCTAGCGCCCGCCCGTCCCTTCCCGGCGCCAGGCGTCGAGGGTCTGGGCCAGGGGCCCCAGGATGGCGGCGCTGGCCTTCTGGGCGCGCCCCACCTTCAGGGCCCGCTCCAGGGCCTGCACCGCCTCGGCGGGGCGCCCCAGGGCCCGCAGGAGGCGCGCCTTCACGCCCAGGTTCACGGGGTTCTCCTGGATGGCGATGGACCTGTCGGCCCAGCCCAGGGCCTGTCCCAGCTGGCGGTCCTGCTCCAGGAAATACTCCGCCGCGTCGGCGTAGAGCTTCCAGTCCCCGGGCTTCGCCTGGGCCATGGCCCGCTTCAGGCGCGCGGCCACCTGGGCGTCCACGTCCACCTCCACCAGGAAGCTCACCCGCAGCTTCTCCCAGTAGAGGTCCACGTAGGCGCTGGCGCGGCTCGCGGGGTACACCTCGTAGGTGAGCCACTCGGTGTGGTCCTTCACCAGCTTGGTGCGGGCCTCGAAGCGCAGGACGTCGTCCTTGGGCTGGTATTCGAAGGCGCCCCACTGCCTGGCCCGGCGGTTCAGGATGATCGTCCAGTGCTCCGGCCCGGGGACGGTGAACAGGGCGTAGGTCCCGGCGGGCACCGCGCGCCCCTCCACCTTGACCGCATCGCTGAAGGTGATGGTGGTGGCCCAGTTCGCGCCGCTGCGCCAGATCTGGCCGTAGGGCACCAGCCCGCCCCACACCTTGCGCCCCCGCACCGCGGGACGGTCGTAGGCGAGGCTCAAGGTCGTGGTGCCGATGGTCTGGCTCACGGTGGCGTGCGGGCTCAGGCGCGGGAAGAGCTCGCGCTCCGGGGCGGCGGCACAAAGCGTCAGACAGGGGATCAGGAGCAGGGCGCGCATCGTGGAACCTGGGAATGCCCCAGTCTACCGGGCTAAAGGCGCCCGGAGAGGCGATCCTTCGGACCATGGAGAACCGCTTCCCCAGCGCCCGGGAGGCCATGGTGCGCGACCAGATCGAGGCGCGCGGCGTCCGGGACCCCCGTGTCCTGGACGCCCTGCGGCGCCTTCCGCGCCACCTCTTCGTCCCGCGGGCCCTGTGGAGCGCGGCCCACGGCGACCACCCCCTCCCCATCGGCCCGGGCCAGACCCTCAGCCAGCCCTACATGGTCGCCTTCATGGCCGAGGCCCTGGCCCTTCAGCCCCGCGACCGCGTGCTGGAGGTCGGCAGCGGCTCGGGCTACTTCGCCGCGGTGCTGGCGGAGCTCGCCGGGGAGGTCTACGGCATCGAGCTGGAGGAAACCCTGTGCCTGCGCGCCCGAAGCACCCTGGACGGGCTCGGCCTGGCGCGGGTGCAGCTCCGCTGCGGGGACGGCACCTTCGGCTGGCCCGCGGCGGCCCCCTTCGATGCCATCGTCCTGAGCTGCGCCTGCCCGGCACCGCCCCCGGCCCTCCTGGCCCAGGTGGCGGAGGGTGGCCGCCTGCTCCTGCCCCTGGGCCCCGCCCTGGGCCCCCAGACGCTGGTGCGCCTGGACCGGTGCCAGGGCCGCTTCTCGGCCCGCCCGCTCCTGCCCGTGGCCTTCGTGCCGCTGCGGCGGGCTCCCGGAACTCCAGGTGGAAGGGCGAACGACCGATGAACGGGTTCACCGGAGGCTTCCGTGTTCCGCCCCAGCTCACCCTCCCGCGCCCTTCAGCTCCGCTGGCGGAGGACCCTGCGGCGGCGCCACGGCGGCCCCGGGGCCCGGCGCCCCGCCCGGGAGCCCCAGTGGCTGGACCGGCTCGGCTTCTGGGACTGGCTGGGCACCCGCCCCCGGGAGGCCGAGCGCCCCGCGCCCCCGCCGGAGCCCGCACCCGCGCCTCCCCGTCGCAGCGCACGCCGGATGTAGGGCTCCCCCGCCTTCACCCGGATGATGCGATGGCGGCCAGGCCGTTTGCGGAACAAACGCCGTGGAGCGGTGTCGGGCCAAGGGGCCATAGGCTCGGCTTGGAACCGACCCGCGAGCCGCGATCGCTCGAAGGCCAGCCGCGTAAGTGCCATGTTGAGCCCAAAGGAAATCCGCCTTCACCCCTCCCGGCGCGGCTCCGCCGCATCGGAGAAGAAGGCCGGGCTGCACGTCGGGCAGATGCCGTGGGTGACCGTCAGGCCGTGGCGCTCGCGCAGGTGCTCCTCCAGGCTCACCCAGCGCCCGTCCTCCTCGCGCACGTGGTGGCACCACGCGCACAGGGGAAGGCTGCCCTCCGCCAGGCCCCGCCGCTTCAGCGCCTCCGCCAGTTCCGCGCTCCGGGCGCTCTCCAGCGCCAGGTAGTGCGCGATGGTCCGCCGCCGCCGTTCCGCACGCGCCTGCAGGGCCCCCACCAGGAGGGCCATGGCCGGCATGCAGAACACCACCACGCCCAGCTTCTGGAGGGTCGCCGGCGCATAGATGAAGAGGTGGCCCGGCGTGGACCAGTCCACCAGGGTGTAGGCGATGGCGATGGCCGCGCTCGAGAGCCCCGCCGGAAGGCCCCCCAGATACGCCGCGAGCACCAGTGCGAGGGCGAAGAGGAGGTTCGGGTTCTGCACCCGGAAGCCCAGGCGGGCCAGCAGGAGCAGAAGCCCCACCAGGGCGAGGCTCGCCAGCACGCCAGACCAGCGCGCGAAGCGCCCGCCTTCTCCGCCGCAAGCCGCGGGCACGGCTCCAGGGAGAGCCCGTGCAGGGGAGCATCCAGGCGAAGGGATCATGGGAAGATTCCGTTCTAGTCCCTCGCCTGGATCAGGTCAAAGCCTTTCGGGACGCTCGACCACGAAAGTCACGGGCCCCTCGTTCACCAAAGCCACCTCCATGTGCTCCCGGAAGAAGCCCGTCTCCACGGGCAGGCCCGTGGCGCGAAGATGGTGAACGAAGCGCTGAAAGAGCTCCCGGGCGGGCTCCGGCGCCATCGCGTTCTCGAAGCCCGGCCGCCGCCCGCGCTGCACGCTGCCCGCCAGGGTGAACTGGGAGACGGCCAGGATCGCGCCGCCCACCTCGGCAAGGCCCAGGTTCATGCGCCCCTCCGCATCCTCGAAGACCCGCAGGCCGGCGAGCTTGGCGGCCATCCAGGCCACCGTCTCCTCCGTGTCGTCCCTCTCCAGGCCCGCCAGCACCAGCAGGCCCCGGCCGATCCCGCGGCGCTCCTCCCCCGCCCTCACCGTCGCTTCCGACACCCGCTGCACCACCACCCGCATGGGACCTCCCGTCCCCCTGAAGGTGCCACAAGGCGGGGCCTTCAGCCCGGATGATGCGCAGCCTCGTGTGAACCGATGCGTCAGCCCCAAAGGCCAAATCCGGGTTCAGCGGAAGGGCACGCGCCATCGGCCTCCCCGGCCATCCTCCACCTCCCAGCCGCCGGCCCCCGCACGCACGCGCAACCCGGCGGAAGGCCCCGTCACGGCCACGGCGCTGCCCGCGGTCTTCAGGGCCGCCAGGGCCTCGGGGTGTGGATGGCCGAATGGGTTGTCCCGGGCCGCCACCATGAGCGCCAGCTCTGGGCGCAGCGCCGCCAGCCACGCGGGATCGCAGGCGCTCCGGCTGCCGTGGTGCCCGGGCTTCAGGAGGCGGTGGCGCACCGGGAGCGCGGGGTCGCCCAGATCCAGAAGATCCCGCTCCTGGATCGCCAGGGCGTCCCCCATGAGCCAGAGTTCCCGGTCTTGCCAGGCCACCTTCAGCACGGCGGACACCATGTTCAGGTCCGCCAGGGCCATGGGCGACACGGGCCAGCGGACCTGGATCTCCGCCTCGCCCTCCCGCCAGACCACCCCGCGCAGAAGTTCCCCCGGCGGCACGCCGCCGGGCGCGAAGGGCCCCCAGGCGCCCGGATCCGCCACCGCCGCGCCCCGCACCTCCGCGAAGGGGCGCAGGCGCGCCAGGGTGGCCCAGCCGCCCGCGTGGTCCCCGTGGGGATGGCTCAGCACGAGGCGGATCTCCTCGCGCACGCCCCGGCGGCTCAGGATCCGCGCCAAGCGCCGCGCGGCCCAGGGGGAGCCGCCGCTGTCCACCAGGAGCGCCCGCCCCCCGGGAACGCGCAGGAGCAGCGCCTCTCCGCCGCCCAGGTCCGGCGCCTCCAGCTCCAGGGTGCGCGGCGCGCGCCCCGTGCCCCCGGTGGCCAGGAGCCCGAGGCTCGTCCCCAGCAGCCCCAGCGCCAGGGCCCGGGTGCGGGCGAGGGCCTGCGTCCGGTGCGCCAGGGCCAGCCAGCCGAGGAGCAGCGCGAACCAGGGGGCCAACAGCCCCGTCCCCAGGGGCGCGATGCCGGTGAAGAAGGGCACCAGGCGCTCCCCCATCCAGCCCAGCAGAAGGCCGAGGCTCTGGGCCAGAGGCCCGAGGGGCAGCAGCAGGAGCAGCAGACAGAGCGGCGTGGCCAAGCCCACGAGGGGAATCACGCAGGCGTTGGCGGCCACTCCCCACAGGGGCGCACCGCCGTGGAAGAGCGCCAGCAGGGGCAGCGTGGAGAGCCAGGGCGCCAGCAGCACGGCAAAGCCGTGGGCAAAGCGCCCCAGCAGGGGCGCGAAGAGGCCTTCGAGGGAAGGCATCCCCCAGAGCAGCCCCAGCAGCGCGAACCAGGCCAGCAGGAATCCGGGATCCGCCCCGGAGGCGGGATGGAAGAGCAGCCACAGGAGCAGTGCCCCGTGCAGCGTCACCAGGGGCGGCAGGCGCCACCCGCTGCCGCGCCCGGCGGCCCAGGCGAGCCCCATGAGCAGCCCCCGCCAGACCGGCGCGCTGAAGCCCACGGCGGCGCAATACAGCAGGCCCGTCGCCACGGAAACCCACGCGGCGCCCCGGCGCAGCAGGCGCCGGGCGAGGGCCTCGGCGAAGACCATGACCAGGGTCACCTGGAGCCCCGAGACCACCAGGGTGTGCAGGGTGCCGCTCTCGGCAAAGGCGCTGTAGACCTCCTCCCCCGCGGGCGGGATGCCCAGGCTCAAGGCACCCCAGAGGTCCCGGGCCGGCCCCTCCGGCAGGGGCAGCGCCTCGAAGCGCCGCTGGAGGAAGCAGCGCAACCGCAGCAGCGGCCCCGGACGGGCCGGGCCCAGCACCTCGAACTGGAGCGCCGAGCGGAGGCGGATCCGCCGCGGTGAGCCGGCATCCCGGGCCCGCCACAAGGGGCGCTCCCCCAGGAAGACGGGCGCCGCCTCCACGGGCCGCAACTCCGCTCGCAGGCGCACGGGTGTGCCCGGAGGCGGCGGGGCCTCCCCGTCGGCCGGAAGTTCCAGGGGCAGTACACAGCCCCGCAGGGCGGCCGGTTCCTGAAGCGCCAGGGCCCCCAGGCGCCGCTCCCCCCGCACGCGCCAAGGTTCCGCGAGGCTCCCGGAGAGTTCCGTCAGGTCCCGGGGCAGCGCCCGCTCCCAGCGGGCCTCCCGGGCGAGCCCCAGGAGCGTGATCCAGCCGAGGACCAGGGCAAGCCCCAGGGCGCGCAGGCGGCGGAAGGCCAGCAGCGGCAGCCCGGCGGCGGCGAGGCCCCAGCCCAGGACGTGCAGGCCGACCCCGAAGCGCCCCTCCCAGCCCTCGGGCAGGAGCCAGGGCAGCAGGCAGCAGCCGGCGAGGGCCCAGGGAAGCCCGCGCCACCCCGCCCCGCCGATGCAGCGCCACAGCCTTTCCCGCGTGAGCATGGCCCAGGATAGTAGTCTGGTGTTCTTCCAGCGAGGTCCCGTGAAGCGCCCATCCGCCGTCCTGCTCTCCGCCCTGCTCGGGACGGCCAGCCTTTCCGCCTGGAGCCCGCGCCTGCACGAGGCCCAGACGGCCCTGGCCCTGGGCCTCGTGCCCGAGGGCATGGCCCGCTTCCTGAAGGCCCACGCCGCCTCGCTGGCCGCGGGCGCCCGGGGGCAGAGTGCGGACCAGGCCCCCACCATCGAGGAGGTGGAGGAACAGTTCCAGCGCGTGGTGCGCCTGAGCGAGCAGGGCAGGAACGGAGCCTCCATCGCCAAGGAACTGGGCATCCTGGCCCACCAGGTGCAGCTGCTGCTGGACCCCAGCGCCACGGGAGGCGTGACCCCCCTGCGGGAGGCCTTCGAGGTCTACGGGGACGAGCACCTTCCCCACCTCGTCGTCACCAGCGAACCCTTCTGGGCCGTGACGGCCCCCCTGGACCCAAGGCCGGCCCTGGTGGGGATGTACCGCGTGAAGTACGAGCGGCACCAGGCCCTCGCGGAGCACTACGACGCCGAGCAGCGCCGCCGCCTCGGCAGCTGGGACACCCTCTCCGTGCCCTTCGCCCAGCTCCAGCTCAGCTTTTCCGCCGGCGTGAACGCCACCGCCAACCTCTGGATCCAGGCCTGGCGCTCCGTGGGCGACCTCTGGCCCCCCGTGGACTAGGATTCCTCCGCGCCTGGCGCTATCGTTCCAAGCAACCCTTGTTCTTCAGCTCTCCGGAGACAGTACCTATGGCTTCCTATTCCCGCCTCGGCTCCTACCTGCTGGCCGGTGAACTGGCGACGGACCCCTTTGGCAAGGTCCACCGCGCCCTGACCATCCGCGGCAGCGCCTTCGAGAAGCACCTGATGGTGCGAAGCTTCTCGGAGGAACTCCAGGAGGCGGGCATCGGGGCCCGCCTGGCGGAGGCGGAGCGCCACGCCACGGCCCTCGCGGGCCAGCGGGGCTTCGCCACGCACTGCCACGTCGAGGCCGGCAAGCCGGGCTTCCTGGTGTGCGACTACCTGCCCGGGCGCAGCCTGGCGCAGATGATCGAGAAGGCCAAGCAGGAGCAGATCCCCCTCGGGGTGGACCATGCCCTCTCCGTGATGCAGGGGCTCGCCCAGGCCCTCGTGCAGATGCACGGCCAGGGGCTCCACCACGGCGTGCTGTCCACCCACGGCGTCTGGGTGAGCTTCGAGGGCGCCACGGCCCTCCTGGACGCCCCCTGCGCCGCCGCTATTCAGGCGGTGCTGCCCCGCTGCCCCATCGCCTCCGCGAGCCTCTCCCGCTACCGTCCGAGCAGCGAGGGAACGCCTCTCCACGTGGACCTCTACGGCCTCGGCGCCATCCTCTACGAGCTGCTGACCCTGGACAAGCTGCCCTCCCAGGAGCTGGTCCCCACCGCCCTCGCCAAGGCCACCCTGAAGGCGGCCCAGGAGGACGGCCCCGTGCCCGCAGAGATCCTCGGCCTCATGAAGCGCATGCTCCTGGTGGAGCAGCCCTTCGAGCACATCAACGCCTTCGGCCAGGAGCTGGAGCGGGTGCTCTACGACGGGGACTACAGCCCCACCACCTTCAACATGGCCTTCTTCATGCACACCCTCTTCCGGGAGGAGAACGAGCACGACGTGCAGGCCATGAAGGCCGACCAGGCCGCGGACTTCGCCCCCTTCGTGCAGCAGGAGGACGAGGGCGGCTCCAAGAGCCTCTTCGGCCCCGACCGCAGCAGCCTGCGCCGCTGGGTCTTCATGGGAGGCGCCGGCGTTCTTGCCATCATCGGCGGCCTCTTCTTCTGGAACCTGCACGAATCCAGCAAGAACAAGGAGCTCCAGGCCATGCTCGTGGAGCTGCAGCGCCAGCAGGCCGAGGCCCAGGGCCGCCTGGCCGACCTGGCGCAGAAGGAGAGCGCCCAGGCCGAGAACGTGAAGGCCGCCGAGAAGCGCCTGGAGACCGCCAAGACCGAGAAGGAGCGCAAGCAGGCCGAGCAGGCCCTGAAGCAGGAGCAGGCCAAGCAGGCGGACATCACCCGCCAGAAGCAGGAGCAGCTCCGCAAGACCCAGGAACTGCAGCAGAAGACCGCCGCCATCGCCCAGACCAGCCCGGCGCCCCAGCAGGCCCAGCCCGCGACGCCCCCGCCCTTCGTCCCCCGGCAGGTGAACCAGGCCCAGGGCACGCCCCAGGCGGCCCGTCCCTCCAACGCCCCCGGCGCGCTGCCCATGATGGCGCCTCCGGGAGCCCTGCCCACCCAGGTGCCCTCCGCCCAGCCCCCGCAGCAGGCGGCGCCCCCGCAGGCCCAGCCCGCACCCCAGGCGGCCGCCCAGGAGGAGACACCGGCGGCCCTCGTGCAGGCGGCCCAGCCCCGGGTCACCCTCAACGCGGTGCAGCGCAACTTCCTGCCCTCCAGCCAGCGCAACGCGGACCTGAAGCTCCAGGTGCGCGTCTTCGTGGACGCCCAGGGCCGCCCCCTCAAGGCCCAGGTGACGAGCGGCGGGGTGGACTCCCGCCTGCCCTACGCCGAATCCGCCCGGGAGGCCGCGCTCCAGTCCACCTACCGGCCTGCCACCCGCGGCGGCAAGCCCGTGCCCGGCTGGGCCACGGTGTCCTACAGCTTCCGCACCCCCAAGTAGGCGCCTCTCCGGCGCGCGCCCTGAAGGCCCGGGTCAGCCCCGGGCCTTCACCGTCTCGGCCGCCGTGCGCGCCAGCAGGTCCACCCGCTCGTTCTCGGCGTGGCCCGCGTGGCCCTTCACCCACTCGGTCTTGATCCGGTGCAGGCGGGCCAGGCGGTCCAGGGCCTGCCAGAGCTCGACGTTCAGCACCTCGGATCCGTCCGCCTTGCGCCAGCCCTTGGCCTTCCAGCCCTTCATCCAGGACGCGAGCCCCTTCACCACATACTGGCTGTCGCACACCAGGCGCACCTCGCAGGGGCGCGTCAGGGTCTCCAGCCCCCGGATGGCCGCCGTGAGCTCCATGCGGTTGTTCGTGGTCTCCGCGTCCGCGCCGCTGCCCTCCTTCTCGCGCGGGCCCTCGGGGGTGCGCACCCGCAGCAGGAAGGGCCAGCCCCCGGGCCCGGGGTTGCCCAGGCAGGCACCATCGCAGAAGAGGTCGACCGAAGGAAGCAGGCTCATGGGGCCATGCTACCCGAGGCCCGCGGTGTACCGTGGAGGCCGGAGGTGGCGATGCTCACCGACGTCTCCCTCGCGGAAGGCCCCATCGATACGGCCGCCCTGCGCCGGGCGCTGGCCGATCCCGACGCGGGCGCAGTCCTCCTCTTCGAAGGCTGTCCCCGCGGGGGGCATCCGGAGCGCCCCGTGGCGGCCCTCGTCTTCGAGGCCTACGTCCCCATGGCCCTGGCGCGCCTGGCGGAGCTGCGGGAGGAGGCCCTGGCGCGCTTCGCCTTGAGGCGCTGCCTCGTGCACCACCGGCTCGGCGCCGTGCCCCTTGGCGAACCGGCCGTCGCCGTCGCCCTGGCCGCCGTCCACCGCCGGGAGGCCTTCGAGGCCGCCGCCTGGATCATGGACACCCTCAAGGCCCACGTGCCCATCTGGAAGCGGGAACGCTATGCCGACGGGACCGAGGCCTGGGTGGAGGCGCCGCCTACAGGCTCTTCCTCGGGGGCAGCAGCACCAGGGAGAAAATGAAGCCGGCCACCAGGGACATGAAGATGAGGAAGCTGTCCTGGCCCAGCTGGCCCGTGGCCACCATGCGCTCCCCGGAGATCAGCGCGTTGAGCCCCATGTAGGTCTTGCTGCCGGGCACGAGGACGATCATGCCCTGGAGGGTCACGATGCTCGCTGGAACCCCCGAGACCCGGGAGAAGACGTTGCCGTAGAGGCCCACCAGGAAGGCTCCCACGAAGGCGCCAAGCGCGGGCCCCAGGAGGGCGGCGCCCAGAAGGCTCGCGCCGTAGCCGATGAAGCCCGAGAGGATGCCCCAGGGCGCGTGGCGCGGCCGGGCCCGGAAGACCACCACGAGGGCGGCGCAGAGGGCCGCCACCGCAAGCCAGGAGGACCAGGCCGGAAGCTGGGCGGGACCGGGATCCGCCACCTTCCCGAAGAGCCGGTGCCCCAGGGCGATGCCCAGGAAGGCCCCGAAGTAGAGCTTGAAGAGGAGCATCGCGCCATCCATCACGCGGCCGGTGCCGCTCATGACCTGGCGCGCCGCCAGCTCCGCGAAGCCGAGGGTGAGCGCCAGGCCCGGGATGAAGACGATGATCGAGGAGAGCACCACCATGGGCACCTGGAGCCCCGGATCCACGGTGGCCGCCAGCGCCGTAGCCACGAGAGCCGACACCAGGGCCACCAGGGGCTCGAGCATGCGGGTGATGCGGGAGCTGGCCTCGGCCCAGCAGACGAAGGCGTAGACCAGGGCGCTCAGGAGGGCCGCCCAGCCCACGTTGGCCCAGGAGCACCGCATGAGCAGGGCGAAGGCGCCTCCGGCGCCCGCGAAGGCCGCCAGGCTCAGCACGCGCCCGTAGGGGTTGGGCATGGCCTCGATGGTCTCCAGGCGCGCCATGGCGGCGTCCAGTCCCAGGCCCCCGCGGGCCACCGCCTCCACCACCTCGTCCGTGCGGGAGAGGGAGCCGAGGTCCAGCTCCCCGGGCAGCACCCGCGCCACATGCACGTGCTCGTGGGTCTCCCCCGGCTCCTGGGTCACGAAGGTGAGCAGGGTGGGCGAGACGGCAAAGGAGGCCTGGATGCCCAGGATCTGGGCCACCTCCTGGAGGTGCCCCTCCAGCCGGTAGGCGGGCGTCCCGAAGCGGTGGAGCATCCGCCCCAGCTTGAGGAGGAACCTCTGTTTCTCGGCGAAAGACGCATGCGGCACGGAGTCATCCCAAGGCCCCCGCACACCGGCGGGGTCCCTTCACGTGATGCCCGGAAGCCCCTCCGTGTGCCAGGGGAGAGAGCCCCTGCGCGTTCTGGCACGGCCCTGGCACACCCTGGGCCGGAGCTGCCCATATGGACCCCGCCTACTACGTCGCCGCCGGAAGCCTGAAGGCCCGATCCTTCCAGCTGGAGGCCCTTTCCAACAACCTGGCCAACGTCGACACCGTCGGCTACAAGTCCGAGCGCACCTTCTACAGCGTCTTCAACAAGGCCGGCGGGCAGCTCCCGCTGTCCCGCTACGTGAACGAGGGCACGGTGCTGGCCCAAAGCAGCGTGGACTTCCAGCAGGGCGCCTTCCGCACCACGGGGCGCAGCCTGGACCTGGCCATCGAGGGCAACGCCTTCTTCATGGTCCAGACCCCCCAGGGCCCCCGGGCAAGCCGGGACGGCCGCCTGCGCATCGGGGAGGGCGGACGCCTGGAATCCGTGGACGGCGCCCCGGTACTGGGCAAAAACAACCAGCCCATCACCCTGCTGCCCCGGGGCGGCGAGGTGACCGTGAGCCCGGACGGCACGGTACAGCAGGACGGCACCGTGCTGGGCCAGCTGGAGCTCAAGGCCTATCGGAACCCTGGCGCGCTCCAGCGGGCGGGCAACAGCCGCTTCGATGCCACCGGCCAGGAGGAGGCGGCCCCCAGGGCGCGCGTGATCCAGGGCCAGCTGGAGACCAGCACGGCGGATGCCCCGAGCGCCATGATCGAGATGATCCGGCTCAACCGCCTCTTCGAGATGAGCATGAAGGTGGCCTCCACCCTCACCAACGACCTGGACGCCAAGTCCATCAGCGATATTGCGGGCGGCCGCTAGCGCCCCGGAACGGAGGACGATCCCATGATGCGAGCGATGTGGAGCGCGGCGGCGGGCATGGCGGTCCAGCAGTACAACATGGACACCATCTCCAACAACCTGGCCAACGTGAACACCACGGGCTTCAAGCGGGCCCGGGCGGAATTCCAGGACCTGCTGTACCAGACCGTGAACCTGGCCGGCACCAACAGCAGCACCAACACCAGCCTGCCATCGGGCATCCAGCTGGGCCACGGCGCGCGCCTGCAGGCGGTGACGCGCACCTACACCACCGGGAACTTCCGCACCACCAACGGGCGCTTCGACATGGCCATCGAGGGGGACGGTTTCTTCCGCGTCACCCTCCCCGACGGCACCCAGGCCTACACCCGGGACGGCGCCTTCACCGTGGACCAGAACGGCAACCTGGTGAACGCGAGCGGCTACAACCTGGACCCCCAGATCACCGTCCCCCAGGACGCCACCTCCGTGACCATCGCCACGGACGGCACGGTGAGCGTTACCCAGCCCGGGCAGACCCAGCCCCAGCAGGTGGGCCAGATCACCCTCGTGAAGTTCATCAACCCCGCGGGCCTGAACCAGCTCGGCAGCAACCTCGTGCAGCCCACCCTCGCCAGCGGCGAGCCCATCGAGGGCACCCCGGGGCTGGACGGCCTGGGCACGGTGCGCCAGGGCTTCCTGGAGATGAGCAACGTGGACGTGGCCGAGGAGATGGTGAACATGATCATCGGCCAGCGCGCCTACGAGGCGAACTCCAAGACCATCCGCACCGTGGACGACATGCTCGCCCTCGTGGCCGCCCTGAAGCGATGATCCGCCGCGCCCTCGCCCCCGCCTTCGCGGCGCTGCTCGCCTGCGCGGCCGCGCCCGAGCTGCCGCTGGCGGAGCGCCTGCAGCAGGAGGCCCTCGCCTTCGCCGAAGCGCAAGGGGCGGGACAGGCGGGACACCTCGCCCTGAAGGTGCTGCGCCCCCCGGCGCTGCCCCCCGTGAAGGCGGGCAAGGTGCGCCTGGAGCCCTCCCACCTCAGCAAGCGCGAGCCCATGGGCGTCTTCTTCGTGGCCTTCCGCGTGTACGTGGACGGCCACCTCGCGGGCACGGCCCGGGTGGACCTGGAGGGCCGCTGGACGGGCACCCTGCTGCGCACCCGCACCGCCCTCCCCCGCAAGGCCGTTCCCCAGGCCTCCGACGTCGAGGAGGTCCCCTTCGAGGGCACGCCGCTTCCGGGGGCCCTCGGGAGCCTTCCCGAAGGCCAGCGCCTGCGCCAGCACGTCCCGGCGGGCAAGCTCCTCACCCGCGCGGACCTGGAGCCCATCCCCCTCGTGAGCACCGGGGACCGCGTGAGCCTCACCCTGCGTTCCGGTGCCCTCTCCGTCCGCACCGAGGCCACGGCCCGCAGCCAGGGCGCCCTGGGCGAGCGGGTGCGGGTGGAGCTGTCCAGCCGCCGTCAGCTCACGGGCAAGGTGGTGGGTCCCGGCGCGGTGGACCTCGCCTGGGGCGCCTGACGGGCAAGCTTGTCCTACCCGCCGGGAAGGGCCCGTATTAGTCTGGAGGCCTCACGAGGAGCGCCGCCATGGCCCACGACGAACACGTGCACGGACCCGACTGCGAGCATGACGACGCCGAGATCGAGGTCGTCGAACTCGAGGACGAGAACGGCGAGAAGGAGGAGTTCGCCATCCTGGACGAGCTCGACTTCGAGGACCGCCACTTCTGCATCCTGGCCCCCCTCGCGGAGGTCCAGGCCTACACCGAGCGCCCCGAGAACGACAACGAGGAGGCCGACCTCTCCATCGAGATCTTCGAGGTGAGCGGCGAGGACTTCACCGTCGTGGAGGACGAGGAGCTGGCCAAGCGCCTGCTCAAGCACCTGGACGACATCGCCGCCAAGCTCGAGGCCGAGGGCGAGGCGCAGTAGGCGCCGCCGCCTCCGCGGGAAGGCCCCCCGGAACGGGGCCCTTCCCGTTCGGGACCCCTCCCATGGCCACAGACGCCCTGAAGCTCGAAGGCAGGCTGCTCTTCCTCGCCGAGGAGGCGGAGACGGTGGCGCGCCAGCTCGCGGGGGAGGACCTCTCCCTCTCCGCGGCGCTGCCCCTCAAGCCCGTGGGCGCCGACGAGATCCTGCCGGGCTGGGCCGCCTTCTTCTTCGAGGGGCGCCTGGGCGACTTCCCCTACCTGGGCCTCGACTGTGGCGGGAGCTGGCCCGTGGGCGAAGGGGCCCTGCGGCGGGGCGGCTTCGTGGCCTCCGTGTCGGGGCACCGGGGCCGGGGCTGCCTGCGCGACGCGGCCCCCATGGCCGAGTACGCCGCGGGGCTCCGGGCCGTCTTCGCATCCTCCTTCGACCCCGCCTATCTGCAGGCCTGCCGCCGGGTGGGCCTGCTCGCCTCCACCGACCTGAGCCTGGCGGAGGCCCTCCGGCGGGGCCAGGCCCTTCCCTGGTCCGCCTTCACGGAAGGGTTAGACCCCCTGGAGGCGGCCTTCGTGCGCCATGGCGGGCTGCTGCCCTTCACCCGCGCCCGTCTGGCGGGGTCAGCGCCCCCCGAGAGCCCTGCCTGCGCCCCCCGTCCCATGACGCTGGCGGAGAAGATCCTGGCGCGGCACGCGGGGCGCGCAGCCGTACAGCCCGGGGACGCATGCCTGGTGCGCGCGGACTGGCGCTTCAGCCACGAGCAGGTGACGGCCAGCGCCGCGGCCTGCTTCCGGGAGGCCTTCGGCGCGACGGCCCCCGTCGCCGAACCGGAGCGCGTGCTCGCCTTCGCCGACCACCTGGCCTTCCTGGTGCCGGGGGCGCCCGGGCCCGCGCGGCCCGAGGGCCTCCTGAAGGCCGCGCACCGCCTGCGGGACGCCCAGGCGGCCTTCTGCGCGGAACACGGGATCCGCTGCCACGGCCTGCTCCCCGACGGCGGCGTGGAGGGCATCTGCCACGCCCTGGTGACCGAGCGCTACGCCCTTCCGGGCGAGCTGCTCGTGGGCACCGACACCCACGCCTCCCACTGCGGCGCCCTGGGCTGCCTCGCCTGGGGCATCGGCGCCCTGGAGCTGGCCGCGGCCTGGCGCACGGGGGACGTGAAAATCGCGGTGCCGCCCACCTTCCGCCTCCTGCTGAAGGGACGCCTTCGCCCCGGCGTGTCGGCCCGGGACCTCGTGCTCCACCTCCACACCCACCCCCCCTTGCAGGCGGGCACCCTCCGGGGGCACGTGCTGGAGTTCCAGGGCGAGGCGCTGGAAGTGCTCGGCACGGACGCGCGCGCCACCCTCACCAACGGCGCCGTGGACCTCGGCGCCTTCGCGGGCCTGGTGGCCCCGGACGCCGAGACGCTGCACTTCCTGAAGGAGCGCCGGCGCACCGCCTTCGAACTCACGGAGGCGCTTCGCGGGGATGTGGACGCGGTCTACGCCGCCACCCTGGAGGTGGACTGCGCCGCGGTGCAGGCCATGGCGGCCCCGCCGGGGTGCCCGGAGCGCGCGCTGCCCCTGGAGGCCCTGGCCGAGCCGCCGCGCATCGACCTCGCCTACGCGGGGAGCTGTACCGGCGGCAAGCGCGAGGATCTCGAACAGGTCCACGGAGTGGTGCAGTGGGCGCTGGACCACGGCCTGCGCCTGCCCCTCCACGTGAGCTTCCACCTGCAGGTCGGCAGCGAGGACGTGCGGCACCACGCGCGCGACCGCGGCTGGCTCAGCGCCTTCGAAGAGGCGGGCATCACGCTGCTCGGCCCGGGCTGCGGGGCCTGCATCCACGCCGGCCCCGGCGCCAGCACCCGGCCCGACCAGGTCGCCGTGGGCACGCTGGGACGCAACCCGAGCGGGCGCTTCGGCCCCGGGGCGCTGTGGCTCGCCGGCCCCGCCACCGTGGCCGCCAGCGCCTTCGCGGGGCGCCTCTGCAGCTTCGAGGCGCTCCGGCGCGGGCGGCGGTAGGCCACAATGGGGGCATGAAGGCCTCCGCCCCCGCCACCCTCCGCGCCGTGATGTCCCGCCTCCGGGACCGGGCGCACGGCTGCCCCTGGGACCTGGAGCAGGACCACCAGAGCCTGGCCCGCCACCTGCGGGAGGAGGCCGCCGAGGCCCTGGACGCCCTGGCCGCCCACGTGCCCGGAGATCCGGAGAAGGAGCGCCACCTCCGCGAGGAGCTGGGGGACCTGCTGCTCCAGGTGGCCTTCCACGCCCAGCTCGCCGCCGAGCGCGGCGCCTGGGACCTGCACGACGTGGAGCACGACGTGGTGCAGAAGCTGCTGCGCCGCCACCCCCATGTCTTCGGCGACACCTGCGCGGAGGACGCGGATGCCGTGCTC
Organism: uncultured bacterium; assembly: GCA_964292295.1. GTDB lineage: Bacteria > Acidobacteriota > Holophagae > Holophagales > Holophagaceae > CAXYVC01. Next base: position 17,126 of record CAXYVC010000014.1, on the reverse strand, counting down.
GTCCACTGGGCCGCCGTGAAGCGCGGCGAGAAGGCCGCGCGGGGCGAGGCCACGGAGTCCCGCCTCCTGGAGGGCATCCCCAAGAGCCTCTCGCCCCTGGAGGAGGCCCTGGTGATCGGCAGGCGCTGCGCCAAGGTGGGCTTCGAGTGGCCGGACCTGGAGGGCGTGCTGGGCAAGGTGAAGGAGGAGCTCGCGGAGCTCCAGGCCGAAACGGAAGCGGAACGGGTGGAGGCGGAGTTCGGCGACGTGCTCTTCAGCCTCGTGCAGTGGGCCCGCAAGAAGGGCGTGGACCCGGACCGCGCCCTGCGCCGCCAGATGCAGCGCTTCCGCGCCCGCTTCGAGGCGGTGGAGGACCACGCCCAGGCGAAGGGCGGCTGGGAGGCCCAGGACCTGGAGGGCCTGGAGGCGGCCTGGCAGGCGGCCAAGCGCCGCGAGCGCGACGGCGCGCGCCCTTGAGCTCCCTGCCCTTCTACGTCGTCACCCTGGCCCACGGGAGCGCCGAGGCGGCGCTGGCCTGCGCCCGGGCCCTGCCGGAGGAGGCCCTGCCCGAGCTGCGCCTGGACCTCCTGCCCGGGGAGGATCCCGAGGCGCTCGTCGCGGCCCTCGGCCGCCGCTGCCTCGTGTGCTGCCGCCGCCGCGCGGACGGGGGCGCCTGGGAGGGGGTCGAGGCGGGCCGCCCGGGGCGCGCGCGGCGGGCCCCGGGGGGGGGCCCCGCCTGGGTGGACCTGGAGTGGGAACTGGAGCCGCCCGCCTGGATGCGGGAGGCCCGGGGGCGCACGCGCCTGCTCCGCAGCGTCCACGTGGCCGCGGGCGTGCGGGATCTCGGACAGCGCCTGTCCAGCCTGCCCGAGGGGGATGCCTTCAAGTGGGTGGGCGTGGCGGAGCGCCTGGCGGACGCCGCCTGGGTGAAACCCCACCTCGCCTGGGCCCGGGAGCGCGGTCTGTCCCTGAGCGCCTTCCTGATGGGCCCCAAGGGGCTCGCCAGCCGCTGCCTCCAGCGCGCCTGGGGGGGCGCCTTCACCTACGCCGCCGCGGAGGACGCGCCGCCCGCCGCCCCTGGCCAGCTGCCCCTCGGCACCCTCCTGGCCTGGCGCGTCCACCGCCTCACGCCGGAATACGGCCTCTGCGGCGTGCTGGGCTCGCCGGTGCTCCACTCCCTCGGCCCCGCCTTCCACAACGCGCGGTTCCAGCGCGCCTTCAAGGACCTCCTCTACCTGCCCCTGGACTGCGGAGACGCGGAGGAGGCCGCGGAGGCCCTGGAGGCCCTGCCCGTCCTGGGCGCCAGCCTCACCATGCCCCTGAAAGCCACCCTGCCCGCGCGCCTGGGCCTTCCCGGCCCCCTGAACACCCTGTGGCGCCGGCATCCCGGCGCCCCCTGGGAACACGCGGACACGGACGCCATCGCCCTGGCGGGGGCGCTGGACGACCTGCCCCGGGGGCCCGCCCTGCTCCTGGGCTCCGGCGGCGTGGCCGCCCCGTCCGCCAGGGCCCTGGAAGCCCTTCGCCTGCCCGTGCTCCAGGCCTCGCGCCGAGGCCCCGCGACGCCGGAGGCCGTGCAGGCCTTCGCGCCCGTGGGCGTGGTCCAGGCCACGGCCCTGGGGATGGAGGCGGAGGATCCGGCGCCCTTCCCGGAGCTGCTGGAGGCCGCGCGGCCCAGCCTGCGCTGGGCCGCGGAGTGGGTCTACCGGCGGGACACGGCCTTCGCCGCCTGGGCCGAGGCCTCGGGCCTGCGCCTCGTGGAAGGGCAGAAGCTCTTCGAAGGGCAGGCGGAGGAACAGAGCCGGCGCTTCACCGGGGGCTGCGGAGGGTAGCTACCGCGCGCTGCACACCGTGACCGTGGCGCACCCGAAGGGCGCGAGACCGGCCTGGCGGGAGTAAATGCGCGCCCGATCGGGCAGGATCACGTCGATGATCCCCTGGAGGCGGGTGTTCACCAGCAGCTCGCCGCCGGTGTTCGGCCCCAGGACGAAGGCCGCGCCCTGGCGGAAGGCGGCCCGGGTGGTGCCCAGCACGGCCTTCCCGTGGCGGGTCATGCGGGCGATGAGCATGGAGGCTTCCATGCTCCCGTCATGCACCGCGCGGTCCCGGGGCAGCAGCACCAGGAAGTCGGGGTTGTAGCGCGGCACGAGGCCCGCCGCCCCGCCCACGTGCCCCCCGTGGGGGATGTCGAAGACCGTGATGTGGCGGCCGGAGCCTGCGGCCAGCGCCAGGTCCTGCACCTGGTCCCGCGTGGCGGAATCCCGGTAGTTGCACACCACGGCGAGGTGCGTCTTCTCCGGCCACACGTCCTTGGCGACGCCCATCAGGGCCTCGAAGTCGTTGGCGGAGACCTGGCCACCCACCAGCAGGGCGCCAGCCACGAGCAGGGAACGAAGGTTCAACATGGAAGCCTCCCTTGGGGGAAAAGGACCCCGGCCGGGCACAGCCCGGCGCCGCGTCCAGGTCCGGGGAGCCTCTCCCGCGGGTGCCCGGATCGCATGGGGAATGGCGGGAAGATGGGCCTGCGTCCGCCCCTTCGCCGCAACCTGGGGACGAAGGCACCCCGCCCCGGGGCGAAGGGGCCCCGGGGCGGGAGGATGACCAGCCCGTGACGCGGCTACAGGCTTTTCAGCGCCGCCAGCTCCTGGGGGTTGAGGAAGCGCCACTCCCCGGGCTTCAGGCGGGGGTCGGCGATGGGCCCGAACTGGACGCGGCGGAGCTTGTGGACCGGGTGGCCCACCGCCGCGAACATGCGGCGGATCTGCTGGTTCTTGCCCTCCGTGAGGGTGACCTGGAGCCAGGGGTTCCCCTGGCGGTCCACCACCTCGATGGCACAGGGCTTCAGGCGCCGGCCGTCCAGGCGGAAGCCGCCCCGCAGCTCATCCAGCGTGGAGGCCTCGGGCAGGCGGTGCACCTTCACCATGTAGACCTTGGGCACGTGGAAGTCCGGGGCCGTGAGGCGCTGGGCCAGGGTGCCGTCGTTGGTGAGGAGCAGCAGACCCTCCGAATTGAAGTCGAGGCGCCCCACGGGGTACACCCGCTGGGACACGCCGCGCAGCAGGGCCATCACCGTGGGCCGCCCGGCCTCGTCCTTCACCGTGGTGACGTAGCCCTTGGGCTTGTTCATGAGGATGTAGACGGGCTGCTCCCTGCGGATGGGCTCGAAGTCCACGGTGATCTCGTCCCGGGCCGGATCGGCCTTGGTGCCCAGCTCGGTGACCGTGACGCCGTTCACCTGCACGTGGCCCTCGAGGATCAGCTCCTCGCAGGCGCGGCGGCTGGCCACGCCCGCGTGGGCCAGGAGCTTCTGCAGGCGCTCCCCGGCGGCGGCCCCGGCGCGCCGCGCCGCGGGGCGGCGCGCGGGCGTGCCCTCCTTGGGCTTCGGCGCGGCCTTCGGTGCCGGCTTGGCCCCAGACCTCGACGCGGATTTTGGCGCGGGCTTCAAGGCAGCCTTTGAGGCGGGCTTCGAGGGGGATCCGGGCCTCGGCTTCGCGGGGCTGCGGCGTTGGGGTTTTCGGTCCTGGACCATGGCGACTCCCTTGGCGTCTCACGACGCGGAAGCTGTGATGGTGACACAAGGGGCCTTGTGTCTTCCCTCACAGCCTGCCCCGGCCACCATGGGGGCAGCCCGGGAAGCGGGCGGCAAGCCGAGCCCCGGACTTCCTCATCCATTCCCCGACGCCCCTCACCCCACGCCCCGCACCCGCCGGGCGCCCCGCAAGCGGCAGCATGGCTCCAGCTCTTCCAGACCACGCGATCCAGGAGTTCCGGGAAGGCGCCCGGAACGCCTTCCCCATCTTCATCGGGTACTTCGCCACCTCCCTCGCCTTCGGCCTGCTGGCCATGGCCACGGGCCTCTCGCCCCTGATGGCCGTCCTCTTCTCGGCGCTGAACCTCACGGGCGCGGCGCAGTTCATGGCCATCAACCTGCTGGGCGCGGGCGCCGCCGCGGGAGAGATCCTGGTGTCCGTGGGCCTGATGAACCTGCGCTACTTCATCATGAGCATGGCCCTGGTGCCCAAGCTGGAGCTCCGCCGCCCCGCCGACCGCTTCCTGCTGGCCTTCGGGGTGACCGACGAGGTCTTCTCCGTGGCCTCCCTGCGCCCGGGCACCGTATCGAAGGCCTTCATGCTGGGCCTCCAGGGCTTCTCCTGGCTGGGCTGGGCCTCGGGCACCGTGGCGGGCGTCACCATCGGCGCCGTGCTGCCCACCTCCCTGCGGGACGCCATGTCCGGCACCCTCTTCGCCCTCTTCGCCGCCCTGCTGGTGCCGGAGATCAAGAAGGGGCACCTGCCGCTGATGCTCGCCCTGGCCGCCGGCGGGCTGAACTGCCTGCTCTACTACGCCTGGAGGGTGCCCGCGGGCTGGTCCATCGTGATCTCCATGCTGGCCGTCACCGCCGTGGGCGCCGCCTTCGGCGGGGACGCGCCGGAGGACACCCCCGACAGCGACGACGACGCCCAGGAGGCCGCCGGTGCCTAGCCCCCGCCTCGTCCTGCTCGTCATCCTGGGCTGTGCGGCCCTGAACTACAGCCTGCGCGCCGTCCCCTTCTTCACCCGGCCCATCAAGCGGATGCCGCCCTTCCTGCAGCGCTTCCTGGCCTACATGCCCATCGCCGCCCTGGGCGCCCTGATCCTGCCGGGCATCTTCACCTCCTTCCCGGGCAAGCCCCTCGCGGGCCTGGCGGGCGTGCTGGCCGCAGGCGTCTGCGCCTGGTTCTCCAAGGGCCTCGTGGTGCCCGTCTTCGCCTGCATCACCGCCACCTGGCTCGTGCTCCAGTTCGGCTATCCCGCCCCCGCCGCCCCCAGCGCCGCGGCCCCTTCCGCCAGGCCCCTCCCCCGGGCACAGACCAGGATTCCCTGAAGACGCAGCCCCGCCCCGAGCGGTATGCTGGATCGTTTTCTTTGAGGAGTCCCATGGCCAAATACGTCTACTCCTTCGGCGGCAACCGCAACGAGGGCAACGCCTCCATGCGCAACACCCTCGGCGGCAAGGGCTGCAACCTCGCCGAGATGGCGGGCCTGAACATCCCCGTGCCCCCCGGCTTCACCGTCATCACCGACGTGTGCACCCTGTACAACCAGGCCGGCAAGAAGCTTCCCGCCGAGGTCATCGAGCAGGTGAAGGAGGCCCTGGGCTGGCTGGAGGGCGTGCGCGGCAAGAAGCTGGGCGACGCCTCCAACCCGCTGCTCGTGTCCGTGCGCTCCGGCGCCCGGGATTCCATGCCCGGCATGATGGACACGGTCCTCAACCTGGGCCTGAACGACCAGACGGTCGAGGGCCTGGCCAAGGCCAGCGGCAACGCCCGCTTCGCCTACGACAGCTACCGCCGCTTCATCATGATGTACAGCGACGTGGTGCTGGACGTGCACAAGGACCACTTCGAGGAGAAGATCGAGGCCCTGAAGCACAAGACCGGCAAGAAGCTCGACACCGAGATCACGGCCGAGGAGTGGAAGCAGCTCTGCGGCGAGTTCAAGGCCATCGTGAAGGCCAAGCTGGGCAGAGACTTCCCCCAGGATCCCTGGGAGCAGCTCCTGGGCGGCATCTGCGCCGTGTTCAACAGCTGGGACACCGAGCGCGCCATCATCTACCGCCGCATGAACCGCATCCCCGACGAGTGGGGCACCGCCGTCAACGTGCAGACCATGGTCTTCGGCAACATGGGTGACGACTGCGGCACCGGCGTGGCCTTCACGCGCGACCCCGGCACCGGCGAGCCCTACTTCTACGGCGAGTACCTGATCAACGCCCAGGGCGAGGACGTGGTCGCCGGCATCCGCACGCCGCAGCCCATCACCAAATACCAGGCGGGCGACAGCGGCCTGAAGAGCCTGGAAGAGGCCATGCCCGGCGTCTACAAGGAGCTCTTCGACACCTGCCAGAAGCTCGAGAAGCACTTCAAGAACATGCAGGACCTCGAGTTCACCATCGAGCAGGGCAAGCTCTACATGCTGCAGACCCGCAACGGCAAGCGCACCGCGCTGGCGGGCATCCGCATCGCCCTCGACATGGTGAAGGAGGGCATGATCGACGAGAAGGAGGCCCTGAAGCGCATCAACGCCGACGACCTCGTCCAGCTCCTCGCCCCCATCTTCAACCCCAAGGAGAAGGAGGCCTTCAAGAAGGCCGGCAAGCTGATGACCAAGGGCCTGAACGCCGGCCCCGGCGCCGCCACCGGCCGCATCGCCCTCTCCGCCGAGGAGGCCGAGAAGCTTTCCGCCAGCGGCCCCGTGGTGCTGGTGCGCATCGAGACCAGCCCTGAGGACCTGGCCGGCATGGTCGCGGCCAAGGGCATCCTCACCGCCCGCGGCGGCATGACCTCCCACGCGGCCGTGGTGGCCCGCGGCATGGGCAAGCCCTGCGTCTGCGGCGCCTCCGCCATCCACGTGGACGTGGCCAAGCGCACCGTCTCCGTGGGCGACACGGTCCTGAAGGCGGGCGAGGACTTCATCTCCATCGACGGCAGCACGGGCGAGGTCTTCGCGGGCCAGCTCGCGGCTTTCCCCTCCGAGGTGAACCAGGTCCTGGTCGACGGGACCATGAAGGCCGAGGAGAGCGAGACCTACCAGCGCTTCGCCCGGATCATGGAGTGGTCCAACAAGTACCGCGCCATGAAGGTGCGCACCAACGCCGACACGCCCAACGACTCCCGCGTGGCCCGCGCCTTCGGCGCCGAGGGCATCGGCCTGTGCCGCACCGAGCACATGTTCTTCGAGGGTGAGCGCATCATCGCCGTGCGCGAGATGATCCTGAGCAAGGACGTGGAAGGCCGCAAGAAGGCCCTGGCCAAGCTCCTGCCCATGCAGCGCGCCGACTTCGAGGGCATCTTCGAGGCCATGAACGGCCTGCCCGTGAACATCCGCCTCATCGATCCCCCACTGCACGAGTTCGTGCCCCACGACGAGAAGGGCCAGGCCGAGATGGCCAAGGTGCTCGGCGTGAGCCTCGAGGAGGTCAAGCAGCGCGTGGAGAAGCTCCACGAGTTCAACCCGATGATGGGCCACCGCGGCTGCCGCCTCGGCATCACCTACCCCGAGATCATCCGCATGCAGATGCGCGCCATCTGCGAGGCCGCCATCAACGTCGAGAAGAAGGGCATCAAGGCCCTGCCCGAGGTGATGGTGCCCCTCATCGGCCACGTCAAGGAGCTCGCCTTCACCAAGGCCGAGATGCTGGACGAGCTGGCGCAGATCAACCAGGAGCGCGGAACCTCCTTCTCCTGCCCCATCGGCACGATGATCGAGATCCCGAGAGCCGCCATCACCGCCGACCAGGTGGCCGTGGAAGCCGACTACTTCAGCTTCGGCACCAACGACCTCACCCAGATGGGCTTCGGCTTCTCGAGAGACGACTCCGGCTCCTTCCTGCCCGAGTACGTCGCCAAGAAGATCCTGGAGGACGATCCCTTCCAGAGCCTCGACCAGCAGGGCATCGGCGAGCTGGTGAACATCGCCGCCACCAAGGGCCGCGGCGTGAAGAAGGACCTCAAGCTCGGCGTCTGCGGCGAGCACGGCGGCGATCCCCGCTCCGTGAAGTTCTTCCACAAGGTCGGCCTGAACTACGTGAGCTGCAGCCCCTACCGCGTGCCCATCGCGATCGTGGCCGCCGCCCAGGCCACCCTGGAAGCCAAGTAGTCCGAGTCGTTCCCCGGAAAGCCCCGCCGCAAGGCGGGGCTTTCCCGTGGAGCACCCCGGACGCAGCACTTCGAAGATGCCCTCGCCCCCTTGATACATTTTTGGTAGCAAACTACACTTTTAATAGTGAGCTACCAAAACGGTAGCACCCATTCAAGGAGGCAACCATGCCCGTCCTCACCCTGCAGATCGGCCAAGGCCAGACGACTCCGGACCAGAAGGCGCGGCTCGTCAGCCGCCTGGCTTCGGACGCCGCCGACATCACGGGAATCCCCGCCGAGAAGTTCGTCACCTTCATCGACGAGTACCCCCTGGAGGCCATCGGCGTCGGCCTGAAGACCATCGAGGCGCTCCGGGCGGAGCATTGATCCTCGGCAGCCCCACGGAAAGGCCGGGGATCCTCCCGCCGGATGCAGGACAATGCTGCCGAGGCTCGAGGGGGCAGAATGGCGATCCCGAAACCAGGCAGGCCCGTCCGCGGTTCCAGGACCGGCGGCCCGGTCATGGCCATCTTCGACCTGCTGGGCCGTCGCTGGGCCATGGGCGTCGTCTGGCAGCTGGCCGACGGCCCCCGGACCTTCACCGAACTCCAGGCACGGTGCAGTTCCATCTCCCCGACCATCCTGAGCACCCGCATCAAGGACCTCACGGAAGCCCGGCTCGTGGAGCGGACCCTGGAGGGCTACCGCCTGACCCCCGCAGGGCAGGAGCTCTTCGCCATCCTGGAGCCGTTCAAGGAATGGGCCGCCTCCTGGGCCAAAGGGCTGGAATAGCCCACAGGCCACGGTTCTCGCCTTGCCGCCCCGCCCTCCGGCGGGGCTTTCCGCATCCACCGTCAGGACCATCGCTGCTACCCTGTCCCTTCGGAGTGTGGATGTCATCCCCGCGTTCGCTGTTCAACCTGGATTCGGTGGCGGAAGAAGCCGCGAGGGCCGAGGCCTAGCCTCGGTCCGGCTCGCACCGCACCTGTGACGGCGCCCCCTGGCAGGGGGGCTGTTTCCCGTTTTTCCCGATTCCGGAATCCACCCATGAACCGCGAACTGTCCTCTTCCGGGACGGCCCCGAGGCCGTACCCCGACACCTCCTTCCCCTCCCTCCGCCCCTTCGGCTGGACCGAAACCCTGGCGGCCGAGTCCCTCCCGTCCGGCTGCGTTCCCGCCCGGGTGCTCGCCGCCTCCCGCGGCCTGCTGCTGGTGCAGACGCCCGACGGCGAAGCCTGGGCCAGCCCTTCCGGCCGCTTCCGGGCCTGGCTCCAGCAGGAGCTTCTCCAGCCCTGCGCCGGGGACTGGCTGGCCGTGCAGACGACGGGGGGTTCCTGCGTCGCACGCGCCCTGCTGCCCCGCCGCACCCTTCTGGCCCGCCAGGAGGCCGGTCCCAGCGGGAGAGCCCAGGCCCTGGCCTCCCATCTGGACACCGTCTGTCTGGCGATGGGCCTGGACCGTGACTTCAACCCCGCGCGCCTGGAGCGCCTGCTCGCCCTGGCCTGGGGCAGCGGCGCGGCCCCCGTGGTGCTGCTCACCAAGGCCGACCTGGTGGGGGATCCAGCCCCCTGGATCGCCCGCCTGGCCGCCTCGGCCCCGGGAGTCCCCGTGCTTCCCCTCTCCGCCCCGAAGGGCCTCGGCCTGGAGGAGCTGCGCGCCCTCTTTGTGGAGGGCAGCACCGCGGTGCTGCTGGGCTCCTCCGGCGTGGGAAAGAGCACCCTGCTCAACGCCCTGCTGGGCTTCGAGGCGCGGCGCACACAAGAAGTGCGGGCCTCGGACGGGCGCGGACGCCACACGACCTCCCTGCGCGAACTCTTCCTGCTGCCCGGCGGGGGCTGCCTGATCGACACGCCGGGCCTGCGGGAGGTGGGCCTCCTGGCGGAAGCCAGCGACCTGGGCGCCGCCTTCTCCGACGTGGAGGCCTTCGCCGCCCGCTGCCGCTACCGGGACTGCGGCCACGACCGGGAGCCGGGCTGCGCCGTCCGCGCCGCCCTGGAGGAAGGCCTGCTGGATCCGGCCCGCTTCGAAGCCTTCCTGCGCCTGCGCCGGGAGGTCGTCTACGCCGAGGCGCGCGCCGACGAGCGCCTGTGGCGCGCGCGGGAGCAGCGGTGGAAGACCATCACCACCCAGGCCCGGCGCCTCGCCAGGGAGAAGCGATAACCCATGTCTGCCCACCCCGACCGCAAGAGACCCGCCCGCTCCAGCAGCCCCCGGGCCGCCACCAAGGCCTTCCTGTGCGCCCACTGCGGGAACACCGTGCCCGCCGAGGCCCCGGGCACCCGCCAGCGCAACCACTGCCCCCACTGCCTCCACAGCCTGCACGTGGACCTCGCGGTGGGGGACCGCCGCAGCCTCTGCCGCGGGCTCATGGAGCCCATCGGCGCCTGGGTGCGCGGGGACGGCGAGCTGGCCCTGCTGCACCGCTGCCAGCGCTGCGGCGTCATCCGCTCCAACCGCGTGGCGGGGGACGATGACCTGGCGGCCCTCCAGCCCGCGATCCAGGATCTGGCGCGCCGGCTGGAGGAGCCCGGGGCGGCTGCGGGATAGCCTCGTCGCGGCCCAGGGAGGGTCACCGGCTCCGTGCGAGCGCCCGGTCGAGGGCTTCGCCGAAGAAGGACCAGTCGTGCTTCCCGGGCCATTCTTCAAAGGAGAAGTCCAGATCGAGCTCCCGCATCGCCTGCGCGAAGCGCAGGTGCTCCTCCCGCGTGAAGTCGCCCTCCCCGCAGGCGGCGTAGATCCGCGGGCGCTGCGGAGCCGTCGCCGCGCGGCCGGCGAGTTCCAGGATCCCGTCCGAAGGCGTCCAGACGAAGGGATCCCCGAAGGCGGCGCGGAGGTCCGTCCAGAGCTGGGGGCCGTTCTGGGCCTTGAAGGCGGCCTCCTCCTCCGGCGTGTGGGGATGCTCCAGGAAGTCGCGGAGGAAGAGGCAGGGGGACGCGAAGGCGGCGCAGAAGGCGTAGCGCTCGGGCCTAGCCAGTGCGCACTTGAGCGCGCCGTAGCCGCCCATGGAGACGCCGATGACGCCGGTGTCCTCCCGCGCCGTGGGGAGGCGGAAGGTCCGGGCACAGAAGTCCGGCAGCTCCTCCGTGACGTAGGTGAAGTAGGGGAAGCCGCAGGCCATGTCGGCGTAGAAGCTGCGCGCCGCATCCGGCATGACGAAGGCGACGTCGTGCCGCTCGGCCAGGAGCGGCAGCGGCGTGTAGTCCAGCCAGTCGCCGCTGCGCCCGCAGAGGCCGTGGAGCAGGTACATGGTCCTGCGGCGCCCCTCCGGGCTGGACCCATCAGGGAGGACCAGGGTGAGCGGGGTCTCCTTCGCCAGCGTGGTCGAGAAGTGGTGGCCTCGGAAGATCAAGGGGCGCCTCCAGGAACAGGGTCGGTCCCTCCACCTTGGGGCGGCCCCCTGGGTTCTTCAAGCTCCGCGCGCCTCGCTCAGCGCCTCACGGGCAGGCAGAAGGCCTGGCCGAAGGTGTCGGAGCCGTGGCGCTGGTAGGTGGGCCGGGTCGGATCGGCCTTCAGCCCGTTCGCCGCGGGGTCCCAGGCGGCCATGGCCTCCTGGAGGGCCTTGAACACGGCCGGGTCCTCCGTCTCGAAGGCATAGGCCGGGTGGTGGAAGACCGCGTACTCCCCGGCGGGGATGGGCACCAGGCTCATCCCCTCGGGCACGGGACCGGCGTAGTCCTCCGGCACCTCGATGCCGTAGAGGTAGCCGCGCTGGTCTCCCTCCTGGTACCAGCCGCCGATCTGGCCGTTGCGGCTGGGCAGGCTGTCCAGCAGCCCGATCACGGCGTGGCAGTCCACGCCCCGGGCCGCCTGGCGCCCCCAGAAATCGAAGTAGTTCACCGCGTGGGGTTCCTTCAGCCCCAGGAAGCCGTGGGCCGGAAGGGACTGGATGGAAACCGTGATGTTCTTGCGTGCGTCGAAGCGCATGGGCGTCTCCTTGAAGGGCGGCAGATAGACCCGGCGGACGGGCGCCAGGGGCAGCGGCACCGGGCAGCGGCGGTAGGCTCCGGGACTCACCCCGAAGGCCCGCTTGAAGGCCCGGCTGAAGGCCTCCTGGGACGCGAAGCCCCAGCGCTGGGCCAGCTCCAGGATCCCGGCGTCGCCGTCCCGGAGTTCCAGCGCCGCGGCGCTCAGCCTGCGCGCGGCGAGGTGGCTTCGGAAGGAGCGGCCCAGGACCTGCCGGAAGCGGCGGGTGCAGTACCAGGGAGAGTAGCCGAGGCGCCGGGCCACCTGGGCGAGCGTGAGGGGCTCCGCCAGGTGGAGCTCGATGAAATCGAGCATGCGCTGGGTGTTCAGGTCCCATTCCGTCATCGGTCATCTCCGCACCCCAGGAGTATGGGCGGGGAAGCCCAGGCCCCGCCTGATCCGGCTTGCGCTGCCACACTTGAGCGGTGAAAGGCAGGCCATGACCGACCCGAACCCGCCCCACCGTCGCCGCACCCGGTACAAGGGCACGCACCCGAGGCGCTTCCAGGAGAAGTACAAGGAGCTGGACCCAGGGCGTTTCCAGGAGGAGCAGGCCAAGGTGCTCGCCCGGGGGCACACGCCCGCGGGCACCCACCGGCCGATCCTGGTGGCGGAGATCCTGGAGCGGCTGGACCCGCGCCCGGGCCAGCGCTTCCTGGACGCGACCTTAGGCTACGGCGGGCACAGCGTGGAGCTGCTGAAGCGCCTGGGGCCGGAGGGCCACCTGGTGGGCCTGGACGTGGACCCCCTGGAACTGCCCCGCACCGAGGCCCGCCTTCGGGAGGCGGGCTTCGGACCTGAGCGCTTCACCGCCCGCCGCATGAACTTCGCGGGGCTCCCCGGGCTCCTGGCGGAGACGGGCCCCTTCGACGGCATCCTCGCGGACCTGGGCCTCAGTTCCATGCAGATCGACAACCCCGCGCGCGGCTTCACCTTCAAGGCCGACGGCCCCCTGGACCTGCGCCTGAACCCGAAGCGGGGCCATCCCGCCTCCGCCCTGCTGGCCTCCCTGGAGGAAGTCCCCCTCGCGGAGCTGCTGCGTGCCAACGCCGACGAGCCCCGCGCCCTCCCCCTGGCCCGCGCCCTGCGGGCGGAGGCCCCCACCCGCACCCGCGCCTTCGCCGAGACCGTGCTGGCGGTCCTCGCCGCGAACGGCATCCCCCGCCGGGATCCGGAGGCGCGGCGCACCCTCCAGCGCTGCCTGCAGGCCCTGCGCATCGCCGTGAACGACGAGTTCCAGGTGCTCGAGCAGTTCCTGGAAACCCTGCCCCGGGCCCTGGCCCCCGGCGGCCGCGTGGCCATCCTGAGCTTCCATTCGGGCGAGGACCGCCGCGTGAAGAAGGCCTTCCAGGAGGGCCTGCGCCTGGGCCTCTACGCCGCCGTCTCCGAAAGCCCCGAGCGCCCCGGCCCCGAAGAGTGCCGCGCCAATCCCCGCGCCAGGCCCGCCAAGCTGCGCTGGGCCCTGCGGACCTGAGCTTCCGTCCCCCGCGGGTGCCTCGTAAACTGGGGCACATGCCCAATGAGGCCCTCCGCGAGGACGCCATGCCCATGACCCCTTCCCTTTCCGCCGCCCTGCTGGCGGTGCCCGTGCTCGCGGGCGCCCCGGCGCTTGAAACCAACCCGCTGCTCGCCCCCTGGAAGACGCCCTACGGCGTGCCGCCCTTCCAGGCGATCAAGGAGGCCGACTACGCCCCGGCCTTCCGCGAAGCCATCGCCCGCAACAAGAAGGAGATCGCGGCCATCACGGGTTCCAAGGCCAAGCCCACCTTCGCCAACACCATCGAGGCCCTCGAGAAGGCGGGCAGGGACCTGGAGCGCATTGAAGGCGTGTTCTACAGCCTGTCCAGCGCCGAGACGAACCCGGCCCTCCAGGCGGTCAACCGCGAGGTGAGCCCGCTGCTCAGTGCCCACGACGACGACATCAGCCTGAACGAGGCGCTGTGGACGCGCGTGAAGGCCGTGTGGGAGGGCCGTGCGACCGCCAAGCTGAACCCCGAGCAGGCCCGCCTGCTGGAGAAGACCTACAAGGGCTTCGTGCGCTCCGGCGCCGCCCTGGACGAGGCCGGCAAGACCCGCATGCGCGCCGTGAACGCCGAGCTGAGCCGGCTGGGCGTGCAGTTCGGGGACCTGCTGCTCAAGGCCACCAAGGACTTCCAGCTCGTGGTCACGAAGCCCGAGGACCTGGCGGGCCTGCCCGAGGGCCTGAAGGCCGCCGCCGCCCAGGCCGCTGCCAAGGCCGGCAAGGCGGGCGCCTGGGTCTTCACCCTGGACGGCCCGAGCCTCTGGCCCTTCCTGCAGTACGCCGAGAACCGCGAGCTGCGCCGCCAGCTCTATACCGGCTACCTGGAGCGCTGCAACGGCGGCGCGCAGGACACCCGCGCCATCGCCAGCCGCATCGCCGCCCTGCGCGTGGAGAAGGCCAAGCTGCTCGGCTACGGCTCCTGGGCCGACTTCATCCTCGAGGAGAACATGGCCAAGAGCGCCAAGGGCGTCTACGGCCTGCTGGACCAGCTGTGGAAGCCGGCCCTCGAGGTGGCCAGGAAGGACCGCGCCGAGCTCCAGGCCCTGCTGGAGAAGGAGCTGCCCGGCGAGAAGCTCCAGGCCTGGGACTGGCGCTTCTACGAGGAGAAGGTGCGCAAGGCCCGCTTCAGCCTGGACGAGGAGGCCCTGAAGCCCTACTTCCCCCTGGACCAGGTGCGCAAGGGGGCCTTCGAGGTGGCCCACCGCCTGTACGGCATCACCTTCACCGAGCTCAAGAACGTGCCCACCTACCACCCGGAGGTGAAGGTCTTCGAGGTGAAGGAGAAGGACGGCCGCTCCCTGGGCCTCTTCTACGTGGACTACCACCCGCGCGCCGGCAAGCGCGGCGGCGCCTGGTGCGGCCGCCTGCGCTCGGGCTACGGCAGCGTGAAGCCCATCGTGACCAACGTGTGCAACTTCACCCGGCCCACGGGGGATGCGCCCGCCCTGCTCACGCCGGACGAGGTGGAGACCCTCTTCCACGAGTTCGGCCACGCCCTGCACGGCTTCTTCTACAGCGGCCACTACAAGAGCCTGGCCAGCACGCCGCGGGACTTCGTGGAGCTGCCCAGCCAGATCATGGAGCACTGGACCATGGAGCCCGAGGTGCTGAAGCTCTACGCCAAGCACTACAAGACGGGCGAGGTGATCCCCGAGACCCTGGTGAAGAAGATCCAGGCCGCCGGGACCTACGGCCAGGGCTACAAGACCGTGGAATACCTGGCCGCCGCCCTGCTGGACATGGCCTGGCACAGCCAGACCGAGGCCAAGGAGCAGGACGCCATGGCCTTCGAGAAGGAGACCTTCGAGAAGCTGGGCCTCCTGCCCGAGATCCCCAGCCGCTACCGCACGCCCTACTTCAACCACATCTGGGGCGGCGGCTACAGCGCCGGCTACTACGCCTACATCTGGAGCGAGGTGCTCGACAGCGACGCCTTCCAGGCCTTCAAGGAGAAGGGCGACCTCTTCCACCCCGCCACCGCCAAGGCCTTCCGCAAGGAGGTGCTGTCCCGGGGCCAGATCCTCGATCCCGCTCTGCTCTACCGCGCCTTCCGCGGCCGTGACCCCAAGGTCGAGCCCCTGCTCGTCCAGCGCGGCCTGAAGTAAGCCCAGGCGCGCCTTTCGCGGCGGGAGTCTATGGCTCCCGCCGCGCTGCGTACCGGGATCAGCCCTCCCGGAGCCCCGCCAGCAGCTCCCGCAGCGTGGAGGCCCGCAGGTCGCCCGCCTGGGCGATGCGCTCCCGGTCGGGGCCGATGGCGGCAAAGGTCCAGGCCAGCTCCGGGCGCTGCTCCCGGGCCGCGCGCAGGGCCGCGGCGTCGTCCCGCGTGTCCCCCGCGAAGAGGACGCGCCGGGCGCCGAAGCGCCCCGCCAGGGCCAGGAGCCCGTCGGGCCGCGGCTTGCGGAAGCGGGGCTCTGAGTCGCAGACGGCGGGCAGCTCGAAGCCGAGCACCTCGAAGGCCAGGGCCAGCTCCTCCGGCGGCCGCCCCGTGCAGATGGCCAGGTCCATCCCCGTGGCCTCCAGCTCCGGCCGGCTGGCCAGGGGGCGCTCCAGGCGCCGCGTCTCCGCATAATGGGCCTGCACCACGCCTCGGCAGCGGGGCTCCCGTTCCTGGATGCGGGCTTCCAGGTCGGGGAAGCCCACGCCCTCTGCCTCCCACAGGCGGTCCATCCGCCCGGCCTCGTGCAGCGCCAGCGCCCCCGCGGTCAGGCGGAAGTCGTTGTTGAAGCCCCCGATGCGCTTGAACTGGCGGAAGGCGGCGTCGCTCCAGGCGAGGCCCGGCGCCAGCTCCGCCAGGGCCCGCGCCACGGCCTCCATGAAGCTGCGCTCCGCGTCGATCAGCACGCCGTCGATGTCCAGGATCAGCAGCGGGCGAGGGACTTCCGGGAAGGCGGGAGGCGGGAGGCGCGTCATGCCCCGAGTCTACCCCGCCCCCTTCACCGCCCCGGCGGCGCCTCGTAGACGTGCAGGCTCTGGGCGCGCGTGGGCAGCAGCTGCATGCCGAAGAAGGTGAAGGCCACCAGCCCCCAGCCCAGGAGCCCCGCGGCCAGGGCGAGGCGGGTGCTCCGCTCCCGCGCGTGGTGCAGGTGCAGCACGGCGGCGTAGACCAGCCAGGTGGCCAGCCCCCAGCCCTCCTTGGGATCCCAGGACCAGTAGTCGCTCCAGGCGAAGACGGCCCAGAGGGCGCCCGTGAAGAGGCCCGCGCTGAGCAGCAGGAAGCCGCCGCGGGTCCAGCTTCGGGCGAGGGCGGGCAGGTCCAGCGCCGTGCTTCCAAAGGCCCGGTGCCAGAAGGAGCCCTCCGCCACGGCCTGCAGGCTGGGGCGCAGGAGCGCCAGGGCCGAGAAGAGCGCCGCCACGGTCACGCAGGCGTAGCCGGCGAAGTAGGCCGTGACGTGGGGCAGGAACCAGGCGCTGCGCAGCGCCGGGGGAAGCTCCGCCACGTCCACGTCCGCCCGTCCCAGCGCCGCACCCAGGGCCCCGAGGATGAGCATGAGGACGACCCCGCCCAGGAGGCGCATCCGGCGCAGGCGCCCGGAGGCGAGGCCCAGCAGCCCCAGCAGCGCCGCGAAGGCCAGCAGGCTCTCGAAGGCGGTCCGGAAGGGCAGGCGCCCCGCCTCCAGCCCCCGGGCCACGATCACCAGGACGTTGGCCAGCCAGGCGCCGGCGAAGAGCAGGAAGGCGGCCAGCCCCAGGCGGTCCTTCGGGTTGCGCCGCGCGGGCAGGGCCAGGGAGGCCGCCGAGGCGAGGAGGGCCAGCAGGTAGAGGCCGCAGGCCAGGCGAAGGCCGGGGCTCGCCTTGGCGAAGGCCGCGAGGATGCCGCTCATGGGGCCTCCGGAAGGCGCTGGGCGCGCCGCTTGAGCCAGGGCTTCAGGAGGAGCATCCAGGGCAGCCCGGCCAGGAGCATGGCCAGCCCCAGGAAGACCAGCGGGAGGCCCGGGTCCCGCACGGCGGTGATGCCGCTCAGGTCCGGGTCCTCCGGGCGGTAGTTGCTCTGGAAGAACCACCAGCCGCCGTGGCGGAAGGGCGCATTCACCGCCGTGGTGCCC
>CAXYVC010000013.1:0-42594 GCA_964292295.1 uncultured bacterium | reverse complement strand
GGCGGAAGACCAGATTACCCTAACCACACCACTCTGCAAGAAGTTTTTTTGGAAGAGGGGCGTCCCGGCTTCATTTGGCTCGGATGTCGAGCCATAAAGCCCAGCATTTGAACACTTTGAACACCAAGTCCATCCGGCACGATTCTCTGCGCAAGAATGGTCGGCATGACTTCCATCCGCAAAGCCGTCATCCCCGTTGCCGGTCTCGGCACACGCTTCCTGCCCGCCACCAAGGCCCAGCCCAAGGAAATGCTCCCCTTGGTGGACAAGCCGGTCATCCAGTACGTCGTGGAGGAGGCCATCCACGCGGGCATCACGGGCATCGTGCTCGTCACCGGGCGCGGCAAGCAGGCGATCGAGAACCACTTCGATGTGGCCTACGAGCTGGAACACACCCTTCGGGAGCGCGGCAAAACGGAAGACCTCGCCCTGGTACGCGGGATCGCCCAGCTCGCCCAGTTCGCCTACGTCCGCCAGGGGGAGCCCCTGGGTCTCGGCCACGCCGTGCTCTGTGCCCAGCACGCCGTGGGGCGCGATCCTTTCGCCCTTTTACTGGGAGATGACGTCTTCGACGAGGACCCCGAACCATCCCTGAGCGCTCTGGTTCAGGCCTTCGAGGCCACCGGTAAGAGCGTCGTGGGCGTCCAGCGGGTGCCCCTCGCCCACGTGTCCCGGTACGGCATCGTCAGCGAGCCCTCCGTCCATGGCCCCTGGTGGGACGTCGCGCGCATCGTCGAGAAGCCCCAGCCCGGGGAGGCCCCCAGCACCTGGGCCGTGGTGGGGCGCTACGTGCTGACACCCGAGGTCTTCGAGCACCTTCAGGCCCTGGAACCCGGCGTTGGCGGCGAGTACCAGCTCACGGACGCCCTGGCCATCCTCGCCCGGGAGGGCAAGCTCGTGGCCATGCCCATCCCCGCCCGGCGCTTCGACACCGGCAACAAGCTGGACTACCTGAAGGCCAACGTGGAGTTCGCCCTGAAGCGGGAGGACCTGGCCGAAGACCTCAGGGCCTACCTCCGGAGCCTGCTGGCATAGCCCCCCTGCGGCGCTCCAGCATCAAGTGCAGCAGGGTCACCGCCGCGGGTGTGATGCCCGGGATGCGCGAGGCCTGCCCCAGCGTCTCCGGACGGTGGCGAAGCAGCTTCTCCTTCACCTCCGTGCTGATGCCCTGGAGGTGCTCGATGCGCACATCCGCCGGGATGCGCACATGGTCCCAGGCCCGCTGGCCCTCAAGAAGGCGGGCTTCCCGCTCCCGGTACCCGGCATAGCGCACTTCGAAGAGCAGCAGATCCCGCTCCAGGCCGGGATCCCAGAAGGGTTCCTGCCCGCCCCAGACCTCCAGGAGGCCCAGGGCCTCGTCGGCGAGGGCATCGTCCACCTGCTGACGCTTCAGGAAGTCGGGCAGGTTCATGCCCGAGGCCAACGCGAGTCCTGCGCGCTCCGCCAGGGGCCCCCAGGGGGAGCGCGGCGTCACCCAGGCCCCCTCGCAGGCACGGCGCAGCGCCTGACGGCGGGCGAGCCGGACTTCGACGGAGGCCAGCTCGGCCTCCGTCAGGGTGCCGAGCTCCCGCGAAAGTTCCAGCAGGCGCTCGTCCGCCAGGTCGCAGGCCAGCCCCAGACGGTGCTCCGCCCGCGCCGTCAGCATGCGGTAGGGTTCGTCCGTCCCCTTGGTGACGAGGTCGTCCACCATCACGCCCAGGTAGGCCTGGTCGCGGCGCAGCACCACCGGCCCCTCCCCCTTCAGCCAGCGCGCGGCGTTGATGCCCGCCAGGAGGCCCTGGCCCGCCGCCTCCTCGTAGCCTGTGGTGCCATTCACCTGGCCCGCGGTCCAGAGCCCCGGCAGCTCCCGGATGCCCAGGTCCTGCCCCAGCTGGAGGGGATCGAAGGCGTCGTACTCGATGGCGTAGCCCGGACGCAGGACCTCGGCGCGCGCGAAGCCCGGAAGGCTGCGCACCATCCGCTCCTGCACGTCCGGGGGCATGGAGGTGGAGAGCCCCGCGAGGTAGACCTCGTCCGTGTCCAGTCCATCGGGCTCCACGAAGATCTGGTGGGAGTCCCGGTGCGGGAACTTCACGAACTTGTCCTCGATGCTCGGGCAGTAGCGGGGGCCGACGCCCTCCACGTGCCCCCCGTACATGGCGCTGCGCGCCAGGTTCTCGCGCACCGCCCGCTCCGTCTCCGCCGTGGTGTGCGTCAGGTGGCAGGGCACCTGGGGCAGCAGGATGCGCTCGGTGAAAAAACTGAAGGGGCGGGGACAGGCATCGCCCGGCTGGAGCTGAAGGCTCGCGTAGTCGATGCTGGCCCCGGCGATCCGCGGGCTCGTCCCCGTCTTCATGCGCCGCCAGCGCAGGCCCAGGGCGCGCAGCTGCAGGCCAAGATGGGTCGAGGCGGGCTCCCCGGCGCGCCCGGACTCCTCGCTGCGGTCCCCCAGAAGCACGCGTCCGTTCAGGAAGGTTCCGGCCGTGAGCACCACCGCATCGCAGGGGAGGAGGCTTCCGTCCAGGAGTTCCACCCCCGCGAGCCGGGCGCCCTCCCAGCGCAGGGCGGAGGCCATCCCCTGGCGCAGGCGCAGCCCCGGCGTGCGTTCCAGAAGGCGCAGGGCCGCCGCGCGGTAGCGGGCACGGTCCGCCTGGGCCCTGGGGCCACGTACCGCCAGGCCCCGGCTGGCGTTGAGAATCCGGAAGTGGATGCCCGCCGCGTCCGCCAGGCGGCCCATGGCGCCCCCCAGCACGTCCAGCTCCCGCACCATGTGCCCCTTGCCCACCCCTCCGATGCTGGGGTTGCAGCTCATCTGGCCGGCCTGGTCGAGGTTGAGCGTCACGAGGGTCACGCGCACTCCCATGCGGGCCGCGATCTGGGCCGCCTCGATGCCCGCGTGCCCCGCGCCCACTACCACCAGGTGCCGATCCGCCATCCGGATCCCTCCCATCGATCCTGCCGGTGCGAGGACCGGGTCCCCATCGTACCCCGAAGCGTGGGACAATCCGGCCATGCGAAAGCGCCTGAGCCTTGATGAACGCCGGGACCGCCGCCGCCGCGCCATGCAGCGGTCCAAGTTCGCCCTGCCCTCCGCCATCACGCTCATCAGCGTGCTGTGCGGCTTCAGCAGCGTCGTCATGAGCCTGAACGCCGCAGGAGGGTCCCCCCGGTGGTACTTCACCTGGGCGGCGGGCCTGCTCGTGCTGGCGGGGGTCTTCGACGGCCTGGACGGCCGCGTGGCGCGCGCGACGAACACCGCCACCGAGTTCGGCGTGCAGCTCGACAGCCTCGCCGACGTGCTGAGCTTCGGCATGGCGCCCGCAATCCTGGCCTACCGCTACGGTTTCTTCCAGCTGGGCATGGGGGACCACAACCTCCGCGCCGTGGGTTGGGCGGCCTCCTTCCTCTTCGTGGCCTGCGGCGCCCTCCGGCTGGCCCGCTTCAACGTGCAGGTGGGCACCGTGGACAGCCGCTTCTTCGTCGGCCTGCCCATCCCCGCCGGCGCGGCCTGCATCGCCTCCGTCATCCTCGCCTTCCCGGATGTCCCTGAGCGCCCGTGGCAGGCCTACGCCTTTGCCGCGGAGCTCGTCCTGGTGGGGCTCATGATGGTCTCCACCCTGCGCTTCCCCAGTTTCAAGAAGGTGTCCAGGAAACCCAGCGTGCGGTTCTGGACAACCCTCGCCTTCCTCTTCCTCCTGGCCCTGATGCTGGTCTTCCAGCGCACCTTCTTCCTGGGATTCTTCGCGGTCTACGTCACCCTCGGCCTCGCCCTGAACCTGGCCTGGCTGCTGGGATGGCGCGGCGTCGCCCCGCCCCACCCCACGCGCGCTCCCGAGGCCGCGGGGGAGGAAGACGGCCTCGCCTGACCTCGCCTGAAGCCTTTCCCCGGGAATCCCCAGGACACACGTCACCCACTACGACAGGAGGCCCCATGGCCGTGCTCGACTCTGAAAAGGAGCTTCTGCTCCAGATGCTTCGCGACTTCGTGGACACGGAAGTCCGTCCCCTGGCCAGGACCCTGGACGAGGAGGAGCGCTTTCCTGTGGAGACCGTCGCCAAGATGGCCGAGCTGGGCCTGATGGGCATCCCCTTCCCCGAGGAATACGGCGGCGCCGGCATGGACAACCAGTGTTACATCATGGCCGTGGAGGAGCTCTCCAAGGCCTGCGGCACCACCGGCGTAATCCTCTCCGCCCACACCTCCCTGTGCGCCGCGCCCATCTACGAATTCGGGACGGAGGAGCAGAAGCGCAAGTACCTCGTCCCCCTCGCGAAGGGCGAGAAGCTGGGCGCCTTCGGCCTCACCGAGCCCAACGCGGGCACGGACGCGGCCGGCCAGCAGACCATCGCCGAGCGCAAGGAGGACCACTACCTCCTGAACGGCAGCAAGCTCTTCATCACCAACGCCGGCTACGCGGACACCTACGTCATCTTCGCCATGACCGACAAGGCCCAGGGCACCCGCGGCATCTCGGCCTTCATCGTGGAGAAGGGCATGCCCGGCTTCCAGGTGGGGAAGAAGGAGGCCAAGATGGGCATCCGCGGCTCCGCCACCTGCGAGCTGAGCTTCGAGAACGTGAAGGTGCCCATCGAGAACCTCCTGGGCCAGGAGGGCAAGGGCTTCGGCATCGCCATGAAGACCCTCGACGGCGGCCGCATCGGCATCGCCGCCCAGGCGCTGGGCCTCGCCCAGGGCGCCATCGACGAGACCGTGAAGTACGTGAAGGAGCGCAAGCAGTTCGGCAAGGCCCTCTCCGTCTTCCAGAACACCCAGTTCCAGCTGGCGGACATGCAGGTGCGCACCGAGGCGGCACGGCTCCTGGTCTACAAGGCCGCCGCGCACAAGGACGCCGGCCAGCCCTACAGCGTGGACGCGGCCATGGCCAAGCTCTTCGCCGCCGAGACCGCCATGGAGGTCACCACCAAGGCCGTGCAGCTCCACGGCGGCTACGGCTACATCCGCGACTACCCCGTGGAGCGCATGATGCGCGACGCCAAGATCACCGAGATCTACGAGGGCACCTCCGAGGTGCAGCGCATGGTCGTCTCCGCCAGCATGCTGCGCTAGCCAGCTCCGCCCCCGAAGCCCCTTCCGCCGGCCTGCCGCGGGAGGGGCTTCGTCGTGCCGGGCCTCACCCCAGCAGGGCCTCCAGGGTGGCGCGGTCCAGGGCGGCGGCCTGGTCGCGACCCTCCAGCAGCTGCTCCACCAGGGCACGCTTGGCGCCGTGCAGGGCCAGCACCCGCTCCTCCACGGTGCCTTCGGCCACCAGGCGATGCACGGTCACGGGCCGGGTGCGGCCCAGGCGGTGGGCGCGGTCGCTGGCCTGGTCCTCCACGGCGGGGTTCCACCAGGGGTCCAGGTGGAAGACGTCGTCCGCCGCGGTGAGGGTGAGCCCGGTGCCCCCGGCCCGGAGGCTGAGCAGGAAGACCTCTGCCTCGCCCTTCTGGAAGGCCTCCACTTCCGTCTGGCGGGCCTTGGGACCCAGGCTGCCGTCCAGGCGCCGGAAGCGGAAGCCTTCAGCCTCCAGGCGCGCCTGCACCAGGTCCAGCAGATCGGTGAACTGGCTGAAGACCAGGCTGCGGTGGCCTTCCTCCCGCAGGGTGCCCAGGCGCTCCAACAGAAGGTCCAGCTTGGCGGCGGGGCCCTGATAGGCCGGGTCTGCCAGGACGGGGTGGGCCGCGGCGCGGCGCAGCTTCATGAGGGCCGCGAGCAGGTGCAGGGTGCCACCCGCCAGGGCCTCCTCCCGGCAGCGGGCCAGCAGGCCGGCCTGGAAGGCCGCTTCCGCCTCTTCCAGGGGCACCCGCACGGTGAGCTCCGTCTTCGGAGGCAGTTCCTTCAGCACCTCCGCCTTGCGGCGGCGCAGCAGGAAGGGCGCGGCCAGGAGGGCCAGTTCACCGGGCGACGCCGCGGCAAAGCGGCCCTCGGCGCCGGGCAGCAGCCAGGCCATCAGGGAGGCCAGCTCCTCGGGGCGGTTCTCCACGGGCGTGCCGGTGAGGGCGAGGCGGCCCGCGGCCCGCAGGCCCCGGCTCACCTGGGCGCGGCGGGTCTCGGGGTTCTTGATGGCGTGGGCCTCGTCCAGCACCACGGTGCCCCAGGAGAGGGCCTGCAGGGCCTCCGCCTCCCCCAGCAGCAGGCCGTAGCTGGCCAGGAGCACGTGCCCCGGAGCGGCGCGGCCAAGGGATTCGGCCCGCCCCCCTTCCCACAGGCAGACCACGTTCAAGGACGGCGCGAAGCGCGCCAGTTCGGCGCGCCAGGTGGGCCCCATGCTGGTGGGGGCGATCACCAGGGCGGGCCCGCGCTCCGCCCGGTGGGCCAGCAGGGCGGCGGCCTGCACGGTCTTGCCCAGGCCCATGTCGTCCGCCAGGCAGGCACCGAGTCCCTGGTCCAACAGGCGGGCCATCCAGCGGAAACCCTCCAGCTGGTAGGGCCGCAGGGTGCCCCGGAAGCCCGCCGGGGGCGCCTCGGGGGGAGGCGGCGCAGCGGCGAGGCCCAGGGCCCCCAGCAGGGGCGCGGCCTGGGGCGGAACGCTCCAGGCACCCGATCCCCGCTCCGGGTCTCCCCAGGCGGCCAGGCCCTTCAGATGCAGGCCCAGCAGGCCGGAGAGATCCAGGAGGCCATGGCCGCCCAGGTCCAGGAAGCGAGAGCTGCGCCGCAGGCCCTCCAGGCAGACACCGAGGGAATGGCCCTTCAGGCTGCCTCCCAGGACCAGCCGGCCCTGGGCCTCCCGCAACTCCAGCGCCAGATGCCCCGGCTCCAGGCGCTCGGGCACGCGGGGCGCGAGCCCCGGCACGCCGTCCACCGCGACCCGAGGCCCCAGATCCCGCAGGGCGGCCAGGAAGCCGAGCACGGCCTCGCGGCCTTCCATGCGCCACGCCAGGGCCCCCTCCAGGGGCCGGGCGCAGGCGGGCAGGGCCTTCCGCACCTGCTCGGCCCGGGCGCGCTCCAGGAGCAGGTCCCGGTGCCACAGGCGACGCGCGCCAGGGGGGCCCGCCGCGATCCAGGCCGGGCCTTCGCCGGGGAGGAACAGGGGCAGGCGGGGCGCCACCCGCACCCGCAGGCGGGCCTCCAGGCGTTCCCCGCCGCCCCGGGCCCAGAGCAGCAGCCCGGGGGAGGGCCCTCCCGCCGGGGGCGCGGGATCGGGTGCCCGATCGGCCAGCACGGGCAGATGGGGCAGCAGGCGCCCCAGAAGGCGCGCCAGGCGGGGGGCGGCTTCAGCCTTGAGGTGCAGCCCTTCCCCCAGCAGGCGGTCCAGGGCCCGGTGCAGGGGCCCGAAGGGCGTGAAGGCCAGCCGGTCGCCTTCCAGGCGCAGCACCCCTGGGGCTTCCCCGGGCCTGCGGGTCAGGGCCAGGCGCCAGCCCTCGCCGTCCTCCCGCAGTTCCAGGGCACAGAGCTCCCGCAGCAGGACCACGGGCTGGCCGGGATCCCGGGGCGTGGCGGCGGCCATCACCCGGCCGTGGCCCTCCAGGGCCGCCAGAAGGGGAAGCGGAAACCCCGCGGGATCGCGGCTCCAGCGGCGGAAGGCCTCCAGGGCCGTGCGCTCCCGGCGGCCGAGGCCCGCCCAGGCGGCGGAGCCCCGCTCGGGCAGGGCCCTCAAGGGAAGCCGCTCCTCCGCCCACCATCCGCCGGCCCCCTCACCGCAGGCCAGAACGTCCACCTGCAGGCCCCGGCCCTGGAGTACGAAGCGCCAGGCGAAGCGGTCGGCCCCGGGGTCGCCCGCGTCCGGGGCTCCGACGGGGGTCTCGGGCAGGGGCAGGCGCTCCAGGGCCTGCAGGGCCTCCTGGGCGTTCACGGTGCCGAAAGCTGGAACTGGGCGGCCCCGAGCAGGGCCACGGGGGCGGTGACGGCCCGCAGGATGCTGCGCCCCAGGCTCACGGGCCGCCAGCCGGCCCCGGCAAGGGCCGCGAACTCGCCCTCGGTGATGCCGCCCTCGGGGCCGCTGGTCAGGGCCAGGGGCTCCCGGCGCAGCGCAGGGTTGGCCTCCCCCGTGGGCAGCTCGTAGGCCACCCACTTCTGGGGGCAGGCGACGTCCAGCAGCCCCTCGAAGGGCAGCGGCGGCGCCAGCTCCGGCAGGCGGCTGCGGTGGCTCTGCTCCGCGGCGGCCTGCACGAGGCGCGCCCAGCGCTCCATGCGGGCCTCCGTCTTGCGGCGATCGGCCTGGCTGCGAGCGTAGGCCACGGGCTGCAGCCGCGTGGCGCCCAGCTCCACGAGGGGCGGCAGCAGCTCGTCCACCAGGCTGAGCTGGGCCGTGAGCGGCAGGTACACGTGCAGGGGCACGGGCGCCTCCCGGTCCTCGTCCAGGGGCGCCACCAGGCGCGCCGCGCCACGGTCCTTCCGCAGTTCCGCCAGGTCGGCCCGCCAGGCGCCGCCGGGCAGCACCAGCTCGAGCGGATCCCCCGACTGGAGGCGCAGCACGCCCAGGTGGCGGGCCTGCTCGGCCTCCAGGGACACCAGGGCGCCCTCCGCGGGGACGCCCGGCCAGGACAGGATGAAGCGGGGCAGGCTCATGGGCGGAAGCTCCGGGTCAGGGTTTCAGAGCCTCGCGGCAGGCCTCCCGCAGGAACTGCATTTCGCGTTCAGTCCACCGGAACAGATACCGCAGCAGGCGGATGCCCTCCTGGGTCTGGGCCAGCCGGACCGCGTCGAGCTCCCGGATGCACTCCGGCTTCTCCAGAAGCAGGAAGAGGGTGGCTGGAATCTGGCGCAGAACCGGGTTCGTATCGAAGTTCTGGCGCAGGGTGGAGAAGAGCACATAGGCCCGCGAAAGGCGGCGGATGCGGTCCGGGGCGATGTGGCGCAGGGCCCCCAGGCTCTTCAAGGTCTCCCAGGCATCCGTGGCAAAGGTGGGGGCAACCCCCAGATCCTCCAGCTTGGGCAGGGCGGGAAGGGGCCGGCCCCGGCGCCGGGCCTCCAGGGCCCGGTCAAAGTAGGCATCCAGCACATCGGCCGTGCGGATGCTCATCTCGCAGCGGGTGAGCTGCTGTTCGACGCGGGCCAGATCCGCACGAAGCTCGGCCTCCACGCAGGCCAGGCTCTCCTCCGCCCGACGGGCCTCCACATGGTGTTCCCGCCACTGTTCGAGCCCCAACGCCATCAGCAGGCCCAGGAAGGTGGCGAAGAGGTGTTTCCCGAAGTGCTTCAGGCCTTCGGGGACATGGGGATGCAGCATGGGACCTCAACCCTTCGAAAAGCCCAGTGTACCCGGGCCCCTTCCCCGCACCGGTAGACTGGAGGCCTGGAGGCCCGATGTTTGACGTCCTGCTGCAATCCGCACCCTGGTGGGCCTGGCTGGGCTTCCACGCCCTGGTGTTCCTGATGCTCGCGGTGGACCTCGGCATCTTCAACCGCAGGCAGCACGCGCCCAGCTTCCGGGAGGCGGCCATCTGGAGCGGCGTGTGGATCGGCCTGGCGCTGGCCTTCAACGGCCTGGTCTTCCACTGGGAGGGCCCCCTGAAGGGGACGGAGTGGTTCACGGGCTACATCCTCGAGAAGAGCCTCAGCGTGGACAACCTCTTCGTCTTCGTGATGCTCTTCGCCGCCTTCCAGGTGGAGATGAAGAACCAGCACCGCATCCTCTACTGGGGCATCCTGGGCGCCCTGATCATGCGGGCGGTGATGATCCTGGCGGGCACGGCGCTGCTGAACCGCTTCGAGTGGATGATGTACGTCTTCGGCGCCTTCCTCGTCTACACGGGTTTGAAGATGTTCCGGGTGCAGGGCGAGGAGGCGAAGGACCCCACGAAGAACGCCCTGGTGCGCCTCTTCCGCAAGGTCGTGCCCTTCGATCCCGAGGGCGGGCACCAGCACTTCCTGGTGCGCAAGAACCACCGCACCTACGCCACGCCCATGCTCCTGGTGCTCATCACCGTGGAGGTGACCGACCTGGTCTTCGCGGTGGACAGCATCCCCGCGGTGCTGGCGGTCACGCGGGACCCCTTCGTGGTCTACACCAGCAACATCTTCGCGATCCTGGGCCTGCGCTCCCTGTATTTCCTGCTGGCCAAGATGATGGACCGCTTCCACCGCCTCAAGCTGGGGCTGGCGGTGATCCTCACCTTCGTGGGCATCAAGATGTGCGTGGCCCACTGGCTGAAGACCTCCTTGGGCCTTTCCGACCAGACCGTGATCCTCACCTCGCTGATCTTCATCAGCGCCGTCCTGGCAGGGAGCATCATCAGCAGCCTGGCCTGGCCCAAGGAACACGGGAAGGACTGAATGGACGTCTGGCGCCAAGGCCTGGAGGCCGCTCCCCGCAGGGGCCCCTGCATCGTCACCCTCGGCATCTTCGACGGCGTGCACGCGGGGCACCGGGACATCCTGCGATGCGCTGCCGCCCGCGCCCGGGAGCGGGGCCTGCCCGCGGCGGTGGTCACCTTCGACCCCCACCCCACGGTCGTGGTGGCCCCGGAGCGGCGGCCGCGCCTGCTCATGACCCTGCCCCAGCGCCTGGCGGCTTTCGAGGCCTGCGGTGCGGACCTGGCCTGGGTGATCCCCTTCAGCCGCGCCTTCTCGGAGCTGGAGCCCGCCGCCTTCCTGGAGGGCCTGGCCCTTGCGCTGGCGCCGGTCGAGCTGCACGTGGGCACCGCCTTCCGCTTCGGCCGGGACCGCCGCGGCGACCTGGAGGCGCTGAAGGCCTGGGGCGCCGCGCACGGATGCACCCTGTGCGCCCACGCCCTTCGCGCCCACGACGGCGGTTCCTTGAGCTCCACCCGGGTGCGGGAGGCCCTGGAGGCGGGCGCGGTGGACGAGGCCGCGCGCCTGCTGGGGCACCCCTACGTCCTGAGCGGCGTGGTGGTGGAGGGCGACCGCCGGGGGCGTCACCTGGGCTTCCCCACCGCCAACCTGGCCTGGGAGCAGGAGCAACTGCCCGCCCGGGGCGTGTACGTGACCGAGGTGGCCTCGTCCCACCTGGGCCCCGCGCGCCTGGGACTCACCAACGTGGGCGAGAAGCCCACCTTCGAGGGGGTCCGCCTCACGGTGGAAACCTTCCTGCCGGGCTACGCGGGGGATCTGTACGGCGCCCGCCTGGAGCTGGCCTTCCTGCACCGCCTGCGGGGCGAGGCGCGCTTCCCCGGCGTGGAGGCCCTCACCGCCCAGATCCGCCGCGACGTGGCGGAGGGCGAGGCCTGGTGGCGGGAGCACCAGGGCTGAGGCAACCGTGCGCCTCTTCTTCGCGCTTCCCCTGCCCGAGACGCTGAAACAGGCCCTGGCCGCCCTGCAGGCGGAACGCCGCGGCCAGGGCCTCGTGGCCTCCTGGCCCCGTCCCGGGGGCATGCACCTCACCCTGGCCTTCCTGGGCGAGAGGCCGCGGCATGGCCGCCCCTGCAGGCCCTCGGCGCCCGGGTGGCCGCCCGGCACGCCCCCTTCCCCCTGCGCACGGCGTGCCTCGGGGGCTTTCCTTCCCCCTCGGCCGCGCGGGTGCTCTGGCTCGGCCTGGAGGCGGAGCCGCGCCTGGAGGCCCTGGCCGCGGACCTGACGGCGGCGCTGGAAGGCGCAGGCTTCCCGCGGGGAGCGCGCCCCTTCCGGCCCCACCTGACCCTTGCACGCCTGCGGCGGCCAGGCCCCGTGGACCTTCGCGGAGCGCCGCCGCCTCTCGCGTTCCCTGCGGAGGCATTGGGGCTCTTCGCCAGCCTCCCGGATGGGCCCGGCCCCGCGGTCTACCGCACGCTGGGGCTGTGGAGGCTCACGGCACCCCCAGGCGCTCCCTGACCTTGGGCGTGGCGCCGCGGCTGGTCTCCAGCTCCACCCCTCCGCTGAGGGTGAGGAGCAGCCGGCCGTTGAGGCTGGGCTTCAGGCCAAGCACCGCCTCGGGGCGGATCAGCAGGTGGCGGTGGGCGCGCAGGAGGCCCGCGGCGGGAAAGTGAGCCTCCACCTCGGCCAGAGTCTTCCAGGGCGTCTCGAAGCGCTCGCCGGCATAGGCGTAGACCACCTCGTCCACCACCTCGAAATGGGTGGTGCGGGACAGGTCCACGAACACGAGCCCCTCGCCGGCCTTCACGGCATAGCGGGTGTTGCGGCGCGGGGGCGGCTGGGGCGCCGCAGGCGGCAGGGGGAGCGGCCGGCGCGCCCGCAGGCGCTCCAGGGTGCGCGCCAACCGCTCCTCGGAGACGGGCTTCAGCAGGTAGTCCACCGCCTCGCCCGCAAAGGCGTCCACCGCGTGCTCGGCGTAGGCGGTCACGAAGACCACGGGCACGCGGGGGTCCAGCGCCTCCATGACCTCCAGGCCGCTCAGGCCCGGCATGCGGATGTCCAGGAAGAGGGCGTCCACCTCCGGGTTCTGCTCCAGCCAGGCCAGCAGGGCCTTGCCGCTCTCGAAGGCCCCCGCCACCACGCAGCCCGCCTCCTCCAGGAGACGCGCCAGGCGCTTGCGGTTCATGGGCTCGTCCTCGGCCAGGGCCACGCGAAGGGGGGTGGGATTCATGCGGACTCCAGGACGGAAGCGGAGAGTTCCAGGCGGGCCACGACCCAGGCGCCTTCCTGGGCGAGGTCCAGGCGGGCCTGGCCGGCGTGGAGCAGGGCCAGACGGGCCCGCAGGTTGCCGAGCCCCGTGCCTGCGGGCGCGGCCGGATCCAAAGGAAGCCCGTCGTTGGCCACCCGGATCCGCAAGCCCCCCTCGGAGCTGCGCGCAGCCTCCAGGCGCAGGGTGCCGCCCTTCTCGGCGGGGCTCAGGCCGTGCTTCAGGGCGTTCTCCGCCAGGGGCTGCACCAGGAGGGGCGGAACCCGCAGAGCGTCCAGTTCCCGGGGCCAGTCCCACTCGACCTGGAGCCGCGCCCCCAGGCGCAGCTGCTCGATGGCCAGGTAGCGCTCCAGCAGCTCCCGCTCCGTCCCCAAGGGGATGCGCTCCTCCAGACGCAGGCGGGAGAGGCGGCGGTAGAGGTCGGCCAGGTCCAGCAGGGCCGTTTCGGCCACCCGGGGCTGTTCGCGGATCATTTCAGCGATGCCGCCCAGGGCGTTGTAGAGCACGTGGGGGTCCAGCTGGGCGCGAAGGGCCGCGTCCTGGGCCTCCCGGGCGCGGGTTTCCAGGTCCCGGCGCTCCTCCTCCACCCGTGCCTTCTCGGTGTCGGAGGCCTCCTTGCCCGCGAGGATCCAGCCCGCCGCCAGGGCCACGGGCAGGTTCAGGAACACGAAGCGCACGCTCCAGTGCCAGGGCGGCATGTGCTTGCGCCCGTGGGGCCCCGTGCCGTCCCGGCGGCCATGTCCCGGACCCCGGCCAGGACCCGGCGGCGGAGGCGGCTGCTGCACCTCGGCCTTGGTCCCGGGGCGGAGTTCCGGCATGGCGGTCAGGACCAGGAGCACCGCACCCAGCCAGAGGGCGTTCCACAGCAGACCCTGGAGGCTTCCCCGCAGGAGACCGGCCCGCAGGCGGGCATCGCCCGTCCACTGCCAGGACATGGGCGAAAGCAGGTACCAACCCGCCATGAGGGCGGCGCCGAGCCCCAGGTACAGCGGCGCCAGGCGCTCCAGGGGACCGCCCAGGATCCACCGCATGGCCACCACCAGGGCCAGGAAGACCAGGAGCGCGCCCAGCCGTGCAGGCCGGGCGCGCTCGCGCAGGGCGTTCAGGACCTCAGGAGCGCGCATGATCCGCCGAGCTTAGCAGCCGTCAGGGCTTCGGCGCCTCGGGGCAACCCTCGCCGAGGGGCTCCATGCCGTGAGGTGCCATGCCGTGGGGTCCCATGGCGCGGCCGTGCATCTTCTCCCGCCGGGCCTTCATCTTTTCGAACAGCGCGTCCCGCTTGGCTTTCTGCTCCGGCGTGAGGAGCTGGTCCACCTCCTGGCGGAGGGCGCGGTGTTCGAGCATCACGTCGAACTGGGCCCGCGAGACCTGCTCGTGGAGCTGGCGCAGGGTGGCCTCGGGCGTATCGGCCTTGGCAAGGGCCTCGTGGAGGGCCGTGCGGGCCTGGCGGGCGGCGTCCATCTTGGCCCTCAGGGCCTCCCGGTGCTTGGCGTGAAGCGCCTTGACCTGCTCCTTCTGGGAGGCGCTCAGGTCCGCCAGGGGGCAGGCGGCGCCGTGGGCGGGGCCGCGGTGGGGACGGGGCCCGGATCCGGGACGGCCCGCAGGCTGGGCCAGGAGGGCCGGGGCAAGGAGGAGGGAGAACAGCAGAGCCTTCATGGTCGACTCCTTTTGGGAAGGGCACCCGTCGGGGTGCGCCCGGATGACGTCCAGCATCGGGCTTCGGTTGAGGGAGGGAAGCCTTCTGCCGTGGCCGGGGGCCGAAACGTCCCCAGCCCGTGCCGAAACGCACGTACCCTTGCCCCAGGGGGTTCCCATGAGCCAGGTCCTGATGGCCTTCCAGGAACAGATCGGCACCGTCACCTTCAACAACGCGGAGCGGCGCAACTGCCTGTCCAACAGCATGCTGGAGGAGATCAGCGCCGCCATCGGCGAACTGGTGGAGCGCAAGGCGCGGGTCATCCTCCTGCGCGCCCCCAAGGGAAGCGCGGTGTGGAGCGCGGGCTTCGACGTGCGGGACCTGCCGGAGCCGGGCCGGGATCCCTTGAGCTACAACGACGAGCTGGGCGTGGCCCTGCGCGCCGTGCAGATGGCCCCCTGCCCCGTGGTCGCCATGATCGAAGGCAGCGTGTGGGGCGGCGCCTGCGACCTAGCCGTGACCTGCGACCTGGTCATCGGCTGCCCCAGCGCCACCTTCGCCATCACGCCCGCCAAGCTGGGCGTGCCCTACACCACCACCGGCCTCATGCGCTTCACCAACACCGTGGGCATGCACATCGCCAAGGAGATGTTCTTCTCGGCCCAGCCCATCAGCCCCGAGCGCGCCTACCAGATCGGAATCCTGAACCACCTGGTGGAGACGGAGGAGCTGGAGTCCTTCACCTGGGCCCTGGCCCAGCGCATCACCGGGAACAGCCCGCTGGCCATCAGCGTCATGAAGGAGCAGCTGCGCCTCCTGGGCAACAGCTATCCCATGAGCCCCGAGGCCCACGAGCGCATCCAGGGCCTGCGCAGCCGCGTCTACAACAGCCGCGACTACCGGGAGGGCAAGCAGGCCTTCCTGGAGAAGCGCAAGGCCGTGTTCACGGGGATGTGACCGGGCGCCGCCGCCCTCCGTCACAACTGTTTTGTCCCGGGATGGGGCCTTTGCCATCCTGGAGGGGTTCCGAGGCCCACGGGCTCTTTCTTAAGAGGTGCATCCATGTCCCACCGCGTCGTCGAGTGCGTCCCCAACTTCAGCGAAGGGCGCGACATGGCCAAGATGAAGGCCATCACGGACGCCATCGAGGCCGTGGCGGGCGTGAAGCTGCTGGACGTGGACCCCGGCGCGGACACGAACCGCACCGTGGTCACCTTCGTGGGCAGCCCCGACGACGTGGTGGAGGCTGCCTTCCGGGGCATCCAGAAGGCCCTCGAGGTCCTGGACATGCGCGGCCACGCCGGCAGCCATCCCCGCATGGGCGCCTGCGACGTGTGCCCCTTCATCCCCGTGGAGGGCGTCACCATGGAGGACTGCGCCGAGCTGGCCCGCCGCCTGGGGAAGCGCGTGGGGGAGGAGCTGAAGCTGCCCGTCTACCTGTACGAGGCCGCCGCCAGCCGCCCCGAGCGCCGGAACCTCGCGGTGGTGCGCAAGGGCGAATACGAGGGCCTGGAGCAGAAGCTGAAGGATCCTGCGTGGAAGCCCGACTTCGGCCCCGCGAGCTTCGTGCCCCAGTTCGGCGCCCTCATCACCGGGGCCCGCGAGTTCCTGATCGCCTACAACATCACCCTGAACAGCCGCGACAAGGCCCACGCCACCGACATCGCCTTCGAGCTGCGCGAGAAGGGCCGCGTGGCGCGGCGCGGCCAGACCAGCGCCTTCTACAGCAGCGGCAAGGAGCTGCGGTACGCGGAAGGCTGCTACCCCTGCGGCAACTGCGCGCAGGACTTCCCCACCTTCGAG
Organism: uncultured bacterium; assembly: GCA_964292295.1. Taxonomy (GTDB): domain Bacteria; phylum Acidobacteriota; class Holophagae; order Holophagales; family Holophagaceae; genus CAXYVC01. The sequence goes on along the minus strand of CAXYVC010000013.1, from coordinate 26,721 downwards.
GCCCTGGAGGCCCACTGCCGGGAGGCTCACGGCTACGAGCTGCGCGCCCTCCTGAAGCTGAACGACATCGACGCCGACAAGGGCGTGGTGGGCCAGCGCGCCTACAAGGCCGGCCTCTTCAGGAGCTGCAAGGCCATCGGATGGTACGTGGACGCCTACAAGCGCGCCCAGCTCTCCATCAACCTCACCGACTACAAGGTCACCTCTCCCGTGGACGTGCTGGAGGCCACCCGCCGCATGGCCCAGGAGCGCGGCCTGGTGGTGACCGGCTCCGAGATCGTGGGCCTCGTGCCCTTCAAGCCCCTCTTCGACGCGGGCCAGCTCTACCTGCGCAAGCAGGGCAAGTCGCCCTTCGTGCCCGTGCAGGACGTGCTAGAGAACGCCGTCTTCTCCATGGGCCTGGCCGACGTCGCCCCCTTCGAGATCGAGAAGAAGGTGCTCGGCCTGCCCAAGGCCTACGAGAACGGCCTGATGGCCATGAAGGTGACCGACTTCGTCACCGAGGTGAGCCGCGACACCCCGGCGCCCGGCGGCGGAAGCATCGCCGCCCTGGCGGGCGCCCTGGGCGCGAGCCTCGCGAGCATGGTCGCCAACCTCACCAAGGTGAAGAACGCCGCCCACGGCGAACAGCTGCAGCAGGCCGCCGCGCAGGCCCACCGGGTGAAGGACGCCCTGGTCCTGGCGGTGGACGACGACACCAACGCCTTCAACGCCTACATGGACGCCCGCCGCCTGCCCCAGGGCAGCGCGGCAGAGAAGGCCGCCCGCGAAGCCGCCATGCTCGAGGGCCTGAAGACCGCCGTGAAGGTGCCCTTCCAGACCGCGAAGCTCAGCTTCGAAGCCATGCAGGCCTCCGCCGTCGTGATCACGCAGGGCAACCCCGCCTCCATCACCGACGGCATGGTGGGCGTGCAGATGGGCTTCGCCGGCGTGCGCGGCGGCATCTGGAACGTGCTCATCAACCTGAAGGACATCAGCGACGCGGCCTTCAACGCCGAGATGCAGGCCGCCTGCGCCGCGCTCCTGGCCGAGGCCCGCAGCCTGATGGACGCGAGCCTGGCCGAGGGCGACCAGCGCCTCGAGGCCATGCTGGCCGGCAAGTAGACCCGGCCCCATGCAGCTCCGCCGCGCCCTTCCCCGCCTCCGCGCCCTGCGCAGGGTGCGGAGGGGCGCGGCCCTGCTGATGCTCCTCGTGCTCGCCGTCTTCCTGGCCGCGGGCAGCCACGACCACTGCGGCGAGGCCCACGACCACGGCCACGAGCCCTTCCACGCCCAGCACCTGCTCTGCCCCGACGACTGCGCGCCGGCGCTCCTCCCCGCGCCCCCCGCGCCGCCCCCCGCGGACCCCCTGCCCCGCCCCGTGTACCGGGAAGCGGTGGTGCAGAAGATCCGCAGCTTCGACCTCGAACCCGAGAAGGCCCCGCCCCGGCCCTGAGCGCTGCGCGCCTGCAGGCCGGAACAAGGCCCCCGCCTCCCGCGGCGGGCCTCATGGACGTCTTCCATCTTCGAGGAACCGATGCGATTGCTCTTTCTCGGGGCGCTTCCCTGCCTGCTCGCGGCGCAGGCGCCCCTGACGTACGACCAGATCCTGGCCTCGGCGCGCCCCGCGCCGGAGGCCGCCCGGGCGGAGGCCCGGCTCGCCGGGGCCGGCCAGCGGCTGCAGGAGACTCGAGGCCTGCTGCGGGAGGGCCCCACCCTGGCCCTCACCGCAGGGCCCCGCCGCAGCCCCGGCGGGTCCACCTCCACCGACCGCAGCCTGGAGCTGGACCTTCCCCTCTTCCTGTCGCCTTCAAGCCGCCGCGCCCTGGCCCAGGGCCTCGCCGAGGGCGCGCCCCTGATCCGGGAGGCCGCCCGGCGCGAAAGCCGCCTTCGCCTGCGCGCCGCCTACCTGGACGCCTGGCTCGCGGAGCGCGAGCTGGCCTTGAGGGAAGCGGACGTGGCCACCGTCGCGCGCTGGCTGGACGCCGCCCGGGCCCGCCTGGACGCGGGCGCCGATCCGGCCTTCCAGGTGAGCCTGGTGCAGGGGGAGCAGCTCAAGGCCCTCCAGGAGCGCGACGAGGCCCGCACGCGCCGGGGCGCCGCCTGGGCGCGCCTCGCCGCCCTCGCGGAGCTGCCCTTCGGCCCCGTGCCCCTGGCCGAACCCGGCGCGCCGGCCTGGCCCGAAGGTGCCGACCTGGACGCCCTGGAGGCCTGTCCTCTCGCCAAGGCCCTGAAGGCCCAGGCCGACCTGGACGCCCAGAGCCTGCGCCTGGAGGAGGCGCAGGCCCTCAACCGCTGGAGTCTGCGCGCCAGCTGCGGACGCGAAGGCGAGGAGACCGTCGGCCGCCTCGGATTGGCCCTGCGCCTGCCCCGGCCCGGGGAGGCCTCCGTCCGGCGTCGCGCCACGGAGAGCCAGCACCAGGTCCTGCGGGCCGAGGCCCGTCAGGCCCTGGCAGAACTGGGCGCGCGCCTCCAGGACCTGCGCGCCCGCTTCGCGGCTCGGGAGGTGGAGGCGCCCCTTCCCGACTTCCGGCAGGCGGTCGAGGCCGTCGGCCTCCGCCTGCAGGAGGGCAAGGAGCGCCCCTCCGAGGCCCTGCCCATCCGCCGCCAGCTCCTGGAGGCCCAGCTGGCGGCCCTCCGCCGCCACCACGCCCACCACACCCTCGCCGCCGAACTCCAGTCCCTGCTCCCCGAGGTGAAGCCATGAGCCGCGCCCTGATCACTCTGCCCCTTGTCCTGGCCCTCGCCGGAGGCCTCGCCTGCGCCCGCAAGGGCGCCCACGACCACGGGGAGGCCGAGCACGAGCATGGCGCGGAGGCCGGCCCCCTGAAGCTTTCCGACGTGCGGGGCCTGAAGCTCATGACGGTGCCCGAGGCCCGGGAGGAGGGGCGCTGGATGCCCGGCGAGGCCGCCGGGGACGAGGCAGCCCAGGCCCTGCTCAGCAGCCCCGTGAAGGGTCTCGTGCGCCAGCTCCTCGCGGTGCCCGGCCAGGCCCTGCGCGCCGGGACCCCCGTGGCCCTGGTGCAGAGCCCCGAGCTCGCCCGCCTGAAGTCCGAGTGGCTGGCCGCGCGGGCCCGCCTGGAGCGCACCCGCGCCGACCTGGCCCGGGAGGAGCGCCTCGCCAAGGCGGGCGCCGGAGCCCGGCGGGAGCTGGAGGCCGCCCAGGCGGAGGCGGCCACCGCCGCGGCCGAGGAGGCCTCCGCGCGCCTGGGCCTGGAGGCCGTGGGCCTGAAGCCCGGCGAGGCGGGAGCCCTCTTCACCCTGCGCGCCCCCGCCGCCGGCGCCGTGCTGGCCTGGAAGGTGCAGCGGGGGCAGGGCGTGGAGGCCGGCCAGGAGCTGGGCGCCTTCCAGGCCGCCAGAGCCGACCTGGTGCGTCTGGAGCTCGGCCAGCCCGGCCCCGCCTCCTGGCAGGTGGGCAGCCGCGCCGAGGTGCGCGATGCCGCCGGCCATGCCTGGCGGGCCCGGGTGGAGGGCCTTCCCGTGGCCCTCACCGCAGACACGCGGCGCCTGAGCTACCGCCTGCGCCTGGAGGGCGGGAACCGCCCCATCCCCGGCACCCCGGTCGAAGTGAAGGTGCCTCTCGGGAAGGGCCTTTTCCTGCCCCAGGGCGCCCTGCAGCAGGTGGAGGGCGCCTGGGGCGTCTTCGTGGCCGAGGGGGAGCGGGCCAGCTTCCGCCCGGTGACGCGCGGCGCCGAGCTGGGCGACCAGGTGCAGGTGCTCGGGGGCGTGAAGCCCGGCGAGCGCGTGGTCTCGGAGGGCGCCTACCTGCTGAAGGCCCTCACGGGCAAGCGGCTGCACCCCGAGGAGGAGGGCGGCCATGCCCACTGAACGCCGCACCCCGATGCGCCGCTGGTTCGACGCACTGCTGCCGAAGCGGGGCTGGGTCTTCGCCCTGAGCCTCCTGTGGGGCGCGGTGGGCCTGCTGAGCTTCCTGAACCTGCGCCGCGACCTCTTCCCCGACATGAGCCTGCCCGTGCTCTCGGTGCTCATCCAGAGCCCCGGACGGGGCACGCCGGAGCTGGAGCTCGCCGTGGCCCAGCCCGCCGAACAGGCCCTGGGCGGCATGCCCGGCGTGCGCCGGGTCACGTCCAACGTGCTGCCCGAGCTGGTGCAGGTGGTGGTGAGCTTCGAAGAGGGTACGGACCCCTGGCGCGCCCGCCAGCTGATCGCCGAGCGCCTGGCCTCTGCCGCCGGGGGCTTCCCCGAGGGCACCAGGGCGCCCCTGCTCACCAGCGCCTCCGGGCGCCTCCACGAGCTGATGGAGATCGTGCTGGAGGGCGCGCAGGTGGATCCCATGCGCCTGCGCGACCACGCGGACCAGGTGCTGGTGCCCCGCCTGCAGTCGGTGCCCGGCGTGGCGCGCATCGAGCGCCTGGGCGGACAGGAGCGCTGCCTGCAGCTCACCCTGCTGCCCGAGCGCCTCCGCAGCCTCGGCGTCGGGCTGGACCAGGTCATGGCCGCCCTGGAGGGCAGCCAGCAGGGCGTGGCCGCCGGGGTGCTGGAGATCCAGGACAAGGGCTGGTACCTGAGCCTGGGCGGCCTGGCCGCCTCGCCCGAGGCGGTGCGCGCCCTGCCCGTGAAGGGCGCCCGGGGCGTCGTCACCCTGGGCGAAGTGGCCGAGGTGCGGGAAGCGCCCGCCTTCCGGCGCGGCCTGACCCGCCACGACGGCCACGAGGACCTGAGCCTGCGGGTGGTCAAGCAGCCCTCCGCCGCCACCCTGGACGTGGCCGAGGGCGTGCGCCACGCGGTGGCCGAGCTCAAGGGCGGCCTGCCCGCGGGCATGGAACTGAAGGTGATCTACGACCAGGGCCACCTGGTGACGGGCGCCCTGAACGGCGTGAGCCTCGCCCTCCTCGCGGGCGGCCTCTTCGTGGCCCTCGTGCTGGTGCTGCTCTTGGGCAGCTTCCGCGGCGCGCTCCTGGTGCTGGCGGTGCTGCCGCTGGCCACCTTCGGCGCGGCGCTGCCCCTCCACCTCGCGGGCCTCGGCCTGAACGCCATGACGCTGGGCGGCCTCGCCATCGCCGTGGGCCTGCTGGTGGACGCCGCCGTGATCATGGTGGAGAACCTCGCCCACCGCCTGAAGGAGCACCAGGAGCACCTGGAGCCCCGGCGGGTGGCCCTCACCCGCGCCGCGGCGGAAGTGGCCCTGCCCATCCTCGTGGCGGTGCTGGTGATCCTGGCGGTCTTCATCCCCCTGCTGGCCATGGGCGGACTCGCGGGACGCCTCTACGCGCCCCTGGCGGTGGCCGTGGCCTCGGCCATGACCCTGAGCCTGCTGCTCACCTTCACCCTGGTGCCGGCCCTGGTGGAGCGCTTCCTGCCCTCGGGCGAAGCCCTGGCCGAACCGCGGATGGTGCGCGCCCTCAAGCGGGTCTACCGCCCGGCGCTGGACTGGGCCCTGCACCACGGCCCCCTGGTGCGCGTGCTGGCCCTGGGCCTCACCCTCCCCAGCCTCTGGCTGGCCTTCCACCTGGGCTCCAACTTCCTGCCCAGCCTGGACGAGCGGGCCTTCATGCTGCTTTCCAAGGTGCCCGCGGAATCCAGCCTGGAGGCCGTGGACCAGGCGAACCTGCGCCTGGACGCGCGCTTAAGGGCGATCCCGGGCGTCCACGCGGTCTACCGCCGCAGCGGCCGCGCGGACGTGACGGAGGATCCCTGTCCCATCACGGACAGCGAGGTGATGGTCATCCTCGAGAAGGACGCCGACGAGGCCGCCGTGGCCCACGCGGTGCAGGAGGCGGCGGAGGCCATGCCCTTCCCCGTGGAGGTGAACACCCCCATGCAGGAGCGCATCGCCGAAGGGCTGGGCGGCACGCCGGCGGACATCCAAGTGAAGTTCTTCCACAAGGACCTGGATGCCCTGCGGAAGGCGCTTCCGCCCCTCCGGGAGCGCCTGGAGCACCTGAAGGGCGTGCGCAGCGTGAGCTTCGACACGCCGGACCCCATGCCCGGCTGGCGCGTGGTGCCCGACGAGGAGGCCCTGCGCCGCCTCCAGGTGCCCCGTCCCCTGGTGGCGCGCACCCTCCAGGCCGCGCTGCAGGGCCTGGAGGCGGGTGAGCACTATGACGGCCCCCAGCGGATCGGACGCGTGGTGCGCTTCCCCAACGACGGCCGCAGCAGCCCCGAGACCCTGAAGGACACGCCCCTGGTGCTGGAAGACGGCCGCGGCCTCACCCTGGGCCAGGTGGTGCGCTTCGAGGCCCGGGACACGCCCACCCTGATCCGCCGCGAGGCGGCCCAGCGGCGCCTGGGCCTGAACGTGAGGACCGACGGCGACCTGGGCGGCACCGCGGCCCGCATCGAGGCCGCGCTGAAGGGCGCCCGGCTGCCTGAGGGCACCTTCGTGAAGCTGGGCGGCAAGATCGAGGAGGCGCGGGAAACCCACCGCCGCCTCGGCCTGGCCATCGCCGGGGCCTTCGTGCTGGTGGTCGGCCTGCTCTTCTTCGCCCTGCGGCGGTGGCGCGAGGTCCTGGTGGTGCTCGCCACCCTTCCGGACGCCTTCGTGGGCGCCCTCCTGGCCCTGTGGCTGGCGGGGGAGACCTGGAACATCAGCTCCATCGTGGGCATGATCGGCCTCTTCGGCGTGGCGGTGCAGAACAGCCTCGTGCTGATCACCCAGGCCAAGGAGCTTGTGGCCACGGGGCTTCCCTTCGAGGAGGCCCTGCGGGAGGCCAGCCTGGGCCGCGTGCGCCCCAAGCTCATGACCGCCGGTGCGGCGATCCTGGGGCTCGCCCCCATGCTCCTCGGCTTCGGGGGTTCCGAGCTGGAACGCCCCCTGGCCGTGGCCATGGTGGGCGGCCTGGTGACGAGCACCCTCTTCACCCTGCTGGCCCTGCCCAGCTTCTACGCCTGGGTGGGACGGCCGAAGGCATGACCCCAGATGATGCGGTTACGGCCAGCCTTTCGCCGTGGCGAAAGGCGTGGAGCGGACGTGGGCCAGGCTCGGTCTGGCCCGAACTGGACCACGTCGCGAGCCGCAATCGCTCGAAGGCCCGCTCTGGCAGAGCCGTTCTGTCGAGCCCAGACGCAAAATCCGGAATGACCCTCCCGAAACACCGAAAGGGGGCGCCTCAGGGCGCCCCCTTCTCGCGTGGGGAAGACCGGCCTCAGAAGTAGACCTGGAAGGCCGCCACCAGGCTGTCGCCGCCCTGTTCGCCGGACTGGCCGGCGTTGGGCGCCAGGAAGTTCTTGCTGCGCCAGATGTAGTTCAGCTTGAAGTTGGCACGCCGCACCAGCTTCGGGTCCCACACGAAGGTGTAGCCGAGGGTGGCCTCGGTGAAGCAGGGCGTGTAGTCCACCACCGAGCCGTTCACCGTGCGCCGCACGCCCACCGCGCTGTACTTGTAGGGGTTGTAGTCGGTGTACCAGTCGTCCCCCGCGTTGAAGTCGAAGTAGTCGTAGCGCAGGGAGAAAATGTGGCGCTCCGCGAAGCGGTACGAGCCCGTGATCCACGCGCTGAGGTACTTCTGGTCCAGGTGCTCGCGCTTCAGGGTGGGGGACGTGGCCGCCAGCGTGGCGAAGCGGCGGCCCAGCTGGCCCGTGACCACCTCCGCGTCGGCATGCCAGGGGCCCGTCGTGAAGCGGTAGTACGCGCCGAAGGCGGTGGTGCGGTCCTTGTGGTCGAGGATCGCTTCCCGGCTGGGGGCGTTCGGGCCCCAGGCCGCGTCGATGGCGCCCTGGGCGGGCACGATGCCCAGCCCCGTGGTGTCCTTCACGTCCGTGCTGCCCACCAGACCGTAGGCGCCGGCCTTGTGGGCGCCCGCGCTGAGGTCCACCCGGGCCACGTAGTCCTTCTGGGCGTTGGCGTCATTGTCGCGGTTGGCGCCGTTGAACACGCCGCCCGTCAGCTTGACGCTCAGGTCCTTGTCGCCCAGGGTGGTGGCCACCGTGAGGCCGCGGTCGCGGATGTCCCCGAAGCGCCGGGCGTACTGGCTGCGGTCCACGAAGATCAGGTCCGGCGACCCCACGGAGACGGCTTCGTAGGTGAGCAGCGGCTTGAACTGGCCCGCCTTCACCTCGAAGGTCTCCGAGGGCTTCCAGGTGATCGTGGCGTCCAGCAGCAGCGGGTTTGACTCCTTGGGATCGAAGATGACGCCCGCGGAGAATTCATCGTTCAGCTTGCCGTTCAGGTAGATCTCCGCGCGGCGGATGCTGAAGCCGTTCTCCCGCATGGGCTCCTGGCTTCCGGCGCCCTTGGAGCCGCCCAGGGCGTAGTAGGGTGCGGAACTGTCCAGGCGCAGGTTGTTGTCGAGCATCTGGTGGTACCAGGTGATGACCAGGGCGTTGACCTTCAGCTCCTGGGCGGGAAGGGCCGCGGCCGCCACCAGGGCCAGGGCGCATCCGGAAAAAGCAGCGTTCATGTCGGCCTCCTCATGGATCTCGACCATGGATGTCATTCCTTCGGCAGGCCCCACCCGAAGTTCAATCCTGGCGTTTTCCGCAAGGCCAGACAGTGCGAAGCCCGGCCGGAAGGCCGGGCTTCGCAGGGAAGCGGAAGGTCAGAGCCGCGTCAGAAGGCGACCTGGAAGGCCACCACCACGCTGTCCGCGCCCTGCTCGCCGCTCTGGCCGGCGCGGGGCGCCAGGAAGTTCTTGCTGCGCCAGATGTAGTCGAGCTTGATGTTCGCCCGACGGCGCGCCGAGGGCGTGAACACGTAGGTGTAGCCCGCCGTGGCCTCGGTGTAGCAGGGCGTGTAGTCGCGGCCTGCGGACACGCCGGGGGCGCTCTCCTTGTAGGGGTTGTAGGTGGTGTACCAGTCGTCCCCGGCGTTGTAGTCCATCACGTCGTAGCGCAGGCGGAAGACGTGGTGGCCCACCGCGTAGGCGCCGGTGACCTGGTAGCCCAGGAAGCGCTGGTCCAGGTGCTGGCGGGCGGCCTTTCCCTCGGCCAGACGGAAGCTGGCGTTGCGGCGCCCCAGGAGCCCCGTGGTCACTTCGGTGTCGAAGTGCCAGCCGTCCCGATCGAAGGCGTAGTACGCGCCCACGGTGTTCGTCTTGTCCTTGTTGTCGAGGATCTCCTGGACGTCGGGCACCCGGTTGGTGGCCGAGGCCGTCCCGAAGGCGTTGCCCTGGGCGGGCGAGGTGGGCTTGTCCGCCGCGTTGGTGATGCCCTGCTGGGCGTAGGCGCCGAAGCGGTGCCCCCCCTCGGCGTTCAGATCCAGGCGCAGGGCCACGTCCTTCTGGGCGTTGGCGTCGTTCTGTCGGTCCGTGGAGCCGTTGAAGCAGCCCAGGCCCAGGCGCCCGCCGAAGGCCTTGTCGCCGAACACGAAGGTGGCCATCACGCCGCGGTCGCGGTAGTCGCTGGCATAGCGCACCACCTGGGCCCGGTCCGTGAAGAGCAGGTCGCCGGAACCCACCAGGGAGGCCTCGTAGCCGATGGGCTTGAACTGGCCCATCTTCACCTCGAAGGCGGCGCTGGGCTTCCAGGTGAGGTAGGCGTCGTACAGGATGGGGTTGGGCTGGTTGGGGTCCACCATCACGTTGGCGCTCAGCTCGTCGCTGATCTTGGCCGCGAGGGAGATCTCCATGCGCCGGATGCTGAAGCCGTTCTCGGTGAAGGGCTCGGTGCTTCCGGTGCCCTTGGTGCCGCCCAGCTTGTAGTAGCCGCCCGGCACGGTGCCGTTCAGGCGCAGGTTGTTGTCCGTCATCTGGCTGTACCAGGCGATGAGCAGGCCGCTCAGCTTGAGCTCCTGGGCCTGGAGGGTTCCGGCCGCCAGCGTGGCGAGGGCCAGACGGGAGAGGGTCTTCTGCATTGCGTGTCCTTCAGCAAGGGGCCTTCCGGACGCCGCCGACGGGCGGCATCCCGGCCGGATCAAGGCGCTTCATGCGCCTCCGCGGTCCTCCGCGGCGAGGCGGTACAGCTCGGAAGCGCTGCGGTTCAGGTGCTTGGCGAGGGGCTTCACCGCCTCGCGCAGGGTCATGCCGCCCTCCCGGGCGGCTTCCAGGAAGCGGTGCGCCCATTCAGGGAGGACATCCTCCTCCAGGGGGGCCTCCGCCGCGCCCAGGGTGCGCTTGGCCGCGGCGCCGGCGAGCACCAGCACCATCTCGCCCCGGGCCTCCGTGCCCAGCGCGGCGCGCACCTCCGCGGGCGTGCCGCGGTACCAGCGCTCGTGCAGCTTCGTCAGCTCCCGCCCCAGGGCGATCTCGCGCTCGGGCAGCAGGGCCTCCAGCTCCGAGAGCGTCTCGTGGATGCGGTGGGGCGTCTCGAAGAGCACCACCGTCTCCTCGTGGGCGGCGACCTGCTTCAGGAAGCTGCGCCGCGCCTCGCCCCGGGAGGGCAGGTAGCCCCGGAAGCTGAAGGCGTGGGTGGGAAGTCCCGAGGCCACGACGGCCAGCGTCACGGCCGAGGCGCCGGGCAGCACGGTGACGGGCACGCCGCGCGCGCGGGCCAGGCGGGCCAGCTCGAAGCCCGGATCGTTCACGCCGGGCATGCCGGCGTCCGAGCAGTAGGCCACGCAGCGCCCGGCCTCCAGCAGGGCGGCAAGCCGGACGTGGGCCTCCTCCCCCGCATGGTCGTCGAAGCGCAGCAGGGGCTTCTCGATCCCGAGGTGCTTCAGCAGGCCGCCCGTGCGCCGGGTGTCCTCGCAGGCCACCGCGTCGCAGTCCCGCAGGGCCTCCTCCGCGCGCCGGGTGAGGTCGCCGAGGTTGCCGATGGGCGTGGGAACAAGGATCAGGTGGCCGTGCATGAGGCCCCATTGTGGCCGAAATCGGGCACGTTCAGTAGCCCTCGCCCTCCGGCGCAGCCTTCGCCTTGCCGCGGTGCAGGCGGAAGAGATTGGCAAAATACAGCGCGGCCAGGGGGAAGCCCACCAGCCACCAGACCAGGGCCTTGCGCAGCCCCGTTGCGGGAGAGGCCGCGTTCCAGGCGTTCAGGCTGTGGGTGGGGTCCAGCGTGCTGCGCAGCAGGTCCGGGAAGACCATGGCCGCCGCGCCGGCGAGCAGGCCCACGATCAGGCCGCAGGAGCCGAAGAAGGCCAGCTTCCAGCGCCCGCGGTTCATGCCGTAGGCCAGGAGGCCCACGCCGGCCAGCACCAGCAGTGCGGCGAGCCACGCCAGGGGCGCTTCCGGAAAGCGGTCGAAGAGGGCGGGGCTCACGGCGCCCGTGGCGAGGCTCACGGGCCCCCAGGAGAGGCCCACCAGGAGCCAGGCCGCCCGCGCGGCGGAGGCGCTGCGCGCCTGCACGGGGCCCTCGGTCTTCCAGGCCAGGAAGAGCGCGCCGTGCCCGGCGATCATCACCAGGGCGAAGAGCCCCACCAGCACCGTGTACCAGTCCAGGATGCCTACGGGATGGGACACGCCGCCGTGGGTGAAGAGGGGCAGGTTGAAGGCGCCGCTGGCGTCCAGGGGCACGCCACGCAGGACGTTGCCCAGGGCGGCCCCCAGGAGCACGGGCAGCAGGGCGCTGGAGGCGGCGAAGGCCACATCCCAGAAGGAACGCCACAGGCCGTCCCCCACGTGGGAGCGGAACTCGATGGAGATGCCCCGGAGCAGCAGGGCCCACACCACCAGGAACATGGCCAGGTAGAAGCCGCTGAAGCCCGCGGCCAGCACCTTCGGGAAGGCCGCGAAGAGGGCGCCGCCCCCGGCCAGCAGCCACACCTCGTTGCCGTCCCACAGGGGCCCGATGGCCGCGAGCACGGTGCGGCGTTCCTCGTCGGTCTTCGCCACCAGGAGGTGCAGGATGCCGGCGCCGAAGTCGAAGCCGTCCAGCACCACGTAGAGCGCCACCATCACCGAAACGATCCAGAACCAGAGCTCAGCCATGGCTCACCTCCTGGCCGCGGATGGGACCGTGGGCCAGCTCGCGACCCACGAGGAAGAGGAAGAGGGTGCCGAGCAGCAGGTAGAGCCCGGCAAACCCAAGGGTGGTGAAGACCGTCTGGCCGGCGTGCACGAGGGGGCTCGCGCCCTCCGCCGTGCGCATCAGGCCGTAGACGAGCCAGGGCTGGCGCCCCAGCTCCGCCACCATCCACCCGGCGGTGTTCGCCAGGTAGGGGAAGGGGAAGGCCAGCAGCAGGAGCCAGAGCACCCAGCGGCTGCGCTCCAGGCGCCCGCGCCAGAGCATCAGCGCCGCCAGGCCCGCCACCGCGATGAAGGCCATGCCGAGGCCCACCATGACGCGGAAGGCGTAGTAGATCAGTTCGAGGTTGGGCGGCCACTGGTCCTGGGGGAAGGCGTCCAGCCCCTTCACCTCCGCGCTGAAGGAGCCGTAGGCGATGAAGCTGAGCACCCCCGGCAGGCGCACCGGATTCTCGATGCGGCGCTGCGCCACGTCCGGCTGCCCGAAGACCGTGAGCTCCGCGTGGGTGCCCCCGTGGAAGCGCCCTTCCATGGCCGCCAGGGTCGCGGGCTGGTGGCGCGCCACGAGCTTGCCCTGGTGGTCCCCCGTGGGGAAGGCCACCAGCAGGCTCGCCAGGAGCCCGGCCACGACGCCCACCTTCAGGTTGACGCGCGCATGCTCGGGATACAGGCCCTTCAGCGCCCAGAAGGCCCCCACCGCGGCCACGGCGAAGGCGCCCGTCACCACCGCCCCCAGCATCGTGTGGGCGTACTGGGTGAGGGCCCAGGGGTTCAGCACGTAGGCCCAGAAGGAGGCGATCTGCAGGCTCCCGTCGGCAGCCACGGTGTAGCCCACCGGCCGCTGCATGAAGGCGTTCGTGGCCACGATGAAGTAGCCGCTGAGCCAGCTCCCGGCGAAGAGCGCCCAGGCACTTCGCTCGTGCCACTTCGGGCCGATCCGCTTCTCGCCCCAGATGAGGAGCCCCAGGAAGGTGCTCTCCAGGAAGAAGGCGAAGAGCCCCTCCATGGCCAGCGTCTGCCCGATCACCCCCCCGGTGTGGCGGCTGAAGGCCGCCCAGTTGGTGCCGAACTGGAACTCCATGGGGATGCCCGTCACCACGCCCACGGCGAAGTTGACGCCGAAGATGCGGATCCAGAAGCGCGCCAGGTCGTGGTACACGGGGTTCCCCGTGCGCCGCGCCTGGACCTTCAGCACCACGATGAGCAGGGCGAGGCCCATGGTGAGCTGGGGGAAGAGGTAGTGGAACGCGGCGGTGAAGCCGAACTGGAGTCGGTGCCAGAAGAGCGGATCACCCATGGGGCCTCCGGGAGCGGATGGCTAGGTACTAGCAGGATCGCAGGCGCAAAGACAGACGAAGTCCTGCCCCTGGGATGCCCGAGGACCCCGCGGCGTTTCCCTAGGAAACGGTGCGGACCACCCGCTGGGGGAAGGGAATCTCGATGCCCGCCTCCCGGAAGGCCAGCAGGATGCGCTTGCGCAGCTCGCGCTGCACCTCCCACTGTTTGCCGGGCGCGACCTTCGTGAGGGAGCGCAGGGTGAAGCCGCTCTGCCCCAGCACCTCGACGCCCAGCACCTCGGTGGGCTCCAGCACGCGCTCCGGCCAGGCCCCGGCGAGCTCGCTCCCCACCTCGCGGATCAGGGCCATGGCGGCCTCGGGGTCCGTGTCGTAGGCCACCTCCACGTCCACCAGGGCGCGGGCGAACTCCTTGGAGAGCACCACCACGCGGTTGATGGTGCCGTTGGGCAGGAAGTGGGCCTTGCCCTCCGAGTCGCGGATCTGGGTGATGCGCAGCGTCATGCGCTCCACGGTGCCGGCGTGCTTGTCGTCCACGCTGATGATGTCACCCACGCCGAACTGGTTCTCCATGAGCATGAAGAAGCCCGCGATCACGTCCTTCACCAGGCTCTGGGCCCCGAAGCCGAGGGCCACGCCGGCGATGCCCGCGCCCGCCACCAGGGGCCCGATGTTCACGCCGAACTCCTGGAGGGTCATCAGCACGAAGAAGACCGCCACCAGGATGCGCGCGGCGTTCTCCAGCACGGCACCCAGGGTCTCCGCGCGGCGCTCGGCGTCGGACTGGACGGCGTCGTTGCCGTCGTCCACCGCCTTCCGCACGGCCCGGGTGACGAGCTTCACGGACCAGAGCAGCACCACGCAGGTGAGGAGGACCAGGGCCAGCTTCTGGAGCTTGGCCCACCCGATGCGGTCCATCCAGGCCATGAGGGCCTCGAAGCGGGTGCCGGCGAGGAAGGCGGACTTCACGGGGAACACTCCTTGTCAAGAACGGGACGCGGCCAAGAGCCGCGTCCCGTCTGCATCTTGGCGTCTGTGCGCCGGAAACGTCAATCCTTCGCGAGGAAGGGGTAGCGGTAGTCCGTGGCGGGCACGAAGGTCTCCTTGATCGTGCGGGGGCTGATCCAGCGCAGCAGGTTCAGCATGGAGCCGGCCTTGTCGTTGGTGCCGCTCTTGCGGGCGCCGCCGAAGGGCTGCTGGCCCACCACCGCGCCGGTGGGTTTGTCGTTCACGTAGAAATTGCCGGCCGCGTTGCGCAGGCCCCGGATGGCCTCGAGGACCGCCTGGCGGTCCTGGCTGAAGACCGCGCCGGTGAGGGCGTAGGGGCTGGTCTCGTCCACCAGGCGCAGCGTCTCGGCCCAGCGGTCCTCGGGATAGACGTGCAGCGTGATCACGGGACCGAAGAGCTCCACCTCCAGGGTGCGGTAGTGGGGATTGGAGGTCTCGATGATCGTCGGCCGCACGAAGTAGCCCTTCCGGTCGTCGCACTGGCCGCCCACCAGGATCGACGCGTCGGGGGCCGCCTTCGCCTCCTCGATGGCGCCCTTCTGGTCCTGGAAGGAGTTCGCGTCGATGACGGCGCCCATGAAGTTCGAGAAGTCGCACACGTCGCCCATGGCGATGCCCTCGACCATGGGCACCAGGATCTCCTTCAGGCGCGGCCACAGGTTGCTGGGCACGTAGGCGCGGCTGGCCGCCGAGCACTTCTGGCCCTGGAACTCGAAGGCGCCGCGCACGATGGCCACGGCCAGGGCCTGCACGTCGGCGCTGGGGTGGGCCAGGATGAAGTCCTTGCCGCCGGTTTCGCCCACGAGGCGCGGGTAGACGCGGTAGCGGTCGAGGTTCTGCCCCACGGTGCGCCACATGCCGTTGAAGACCGCCGTGGAGCCCGTGAAGTGGATGCCCGCCAGCTCGGGCGAGGCCAGCACGGGGTCTCCCACGGCGCGGCCCGAGCCGGGCACGAGGTTGATGACCCCCGGAGGAAGGCCCGCGGCCTCCAGCAGCTTCATCAGGTAGTGGGCGCTCAGGAGCGCCGTGGAGGCGGGCTTCCACACCACCGTGTTGCCCGTGAGGGCGGGCGCGGTGGGCAGGTTGCCGGCGATGGACGTGAAGTTGAAGGGCGTCGCGGCGAAGACGAAGCCCTCCAGGGGCCGGTGCTCCGTGCGGTTCCACACCCCCGCGGAACTTTCAGGCTGCTCGCGCAGGATCTGGGCGTAGAAGTGGGCGTTGAACCGGAAGAAGTCCGCCAGCTCGCAGGCGCTGTCGATCTCCGCCTGGAAGCAGGTCTTGGACTGGTTCAGCATGGTCGCGGCGTTCAGGGTGTCGCGCCAGGGCCCCGCGAGCAGGTCCGCCGCCTTGAGGAAGATGGCCACGCGCTGCTCCCAGGGCATCTCCGACCAGGCGGCCTTGGCCTTGCGCGCCGCCTCGATGGCCAGCGCCACCTCCGCCTCGCCTCCCATATGCACGTCCGCCAGCACGTGGGCGTGGTCGTGGGGCATCACCGCCTGGGCCAGGCGGCCCGTGCGCAGCTCCTTCCCCCCGATGACGAGGGGCACCTCGATGCGCTCGGCAGCCATGGAGGCCAGCCGCGCCTGGAGGCTCCGGCGCTCGGGGCTGCCCGGCGCGTAGCCCTTTACGGGCTCGTTGACAGGGGGTGGTACCTGGTAGATGCCGAAGGACATGGGGAACTCCTGGGGATGGATGGGGATCGTGACAGGACCATGATGCACCCCGGCCCTTCCGCCCGGACAGCCCCCACCCCCAAAGGCCATCGCCTTGGCAAAGCGTCAAGGCCAGAGGACCCGCCGTTCGGGCCTTCTCGACCAAGGCGCCCGCACGGCCACAAGGTCTTCCTTCCAGCAGGAAGGCCGCCTTGCGGCGGCCTTCCCACGGGTTCCCCTTCGGGAGCCGTCCTACATCTGATCCTTCAGGCCCTTGGCGACCTTGAAGACGACCTTGCGGCCGGCGGGGATGGCGATCTTCTCGCCGGTCTTGGGGTTGCGGCCCATCTTCTCCTTGGTGGCGCGCACCTCGTAGGTGCCCAGGCCGAAGAGGTTCACGCGCTTGCCGGCCAGGAGGGCCTGGACGATCTCGTCGCGCAGGCTGTCGAGGATGGCCTTGGCGCGGGCCTTGGTGAGGTCGTGGGCCTCGGCCAGGCTGGCGGAAAGCTCCGGGATGCCGAGGGTCTCGGGCTTGGTGGTGGTCTTGCTCATGGCATTCCTTTCCATGGGGATGGAACGCGGGGCGCAGCGCGCCCCGGGCGGGGCGGTCGGTTCTCGGTGTTACTCGGCGGTGGCCAGGGCCGTGACCTCGAGGGTCAGCTTGGCGAAGACGCCGGTGTAGAGGCGGATCTCCACGGGGAAGCTGCCGAGCTCCTTCACGTGGGGCAGGCTGATGGCCTGCTTCTCGACCTCGAAGCCCTTGGCCTTCAGCAGCTCGGCCACGTCACCGTTGGTCACGGAACCGAAGAGGTGGTTGTTCTCGCCGGCCTTGCGGGCCACGGACAGGGCCTGGGCCTCCAGGCGGGCCTTGAGCTCCTGGGCGGCGGCCAGCTCCTTGGCGCGCAGCTTCTCGGCGCGCTCCTTCTCCAGCTCGATCTGGCGGCGGTTGCCGGCGGTCACGGGCAGGGCCTTCTTGCGGGGCAGCAGGAAGTTGCGGGCGTAGCCGTCCTTCACGTTCACGATGTCGCCGCGCAGGCCGAGGTGGTTCACGTTCTCGATGAGAAGCACTTCCATGGGTTCTCTCCCGTCTTGAGCAGCCAGCGCTGGATGCGTCGTCCCCGTTCGGTTAGGCCGGGCAACCGGGCCCGGCCAGGGCTCCCCTGAGGTATCGGGGCCCCTGTCCCTGCGGTGGGTTAGGCCGTTCTGGGCCGTCCAGCATAGCGCGTTCCAGCGGGCCCGGAAAGCGTGTAGGCTCGGGGTCACTCTTCCGGAAGCTGCCATGACGAACCCCGAGGAACGCCGCCATGCGCGACGCATCGTCGTCGGACCCGACCACTGCGTCCGCTTCCTGGTGCGGGGACACCTCTTCCGGGACGTGCGCATCACGAACCTGAGCGCCGGCGGCTGCTTCGCGCTGGTGCACCACCGGGACGGCGGCCTCTTCCGGGCCGACACGCTGCTCGAGCAGTTCGCCTTCCAGCACCCGGAGCTCGCGGGAGACCCCTTCACGGCCCGGGTGACCTACGTCCTGGGCGGCGCCCCGGGGAAAGAGGGCCTGGACGTCCTGGGCCTGGGGCTCCAGTTCGTCGCCCCCGGCGAGGCGCTGAAGGCGGCCCTGCGCCGGCACCTGGACGCCCTCCTCTCCGGCGGCTGAGTCAGGGGTGCGCGTCCACCCAGGTCCGGGCGGCCTTCAGGTCGGCCCAGACGGCGCGGCGCACGTCCTGGGTGTACTGGCGCAGCACGTAGGCGGGGTGGAAGGTGGGCATCACCGGAAGGCCCCCCAGCATCTCGAGGCGCTGCCACTGGCCCCGCACCCGGGTGATCCCGGTGGGAACGCCGAGGAGTTCCCGCAGGGGCGTGGCGCCGAGGGTCACGATCACCTTCGGGCGCACCAGCTCGATCTGGCGGCGCAGGATGGGCAGGCAGCGGCGGGCCTCCTCGGGCGTCGGGGTGCGGTTGTCGGGGGGGCGGCACTTCACCACGTTGGCGATGTACACCTGTTCCCGGCTGTAGCCGATGGCGGCGATCATCTTATCCAGCAGCTCCCCCGCGCGGCCCACGAAGGGGCGCCCCTGGAGGTCCTCGTCGCGCCCCGGCCCCTCCCCCACGAACATCAGGGCCGCCCTCGGGGCGCCCTCCCCGAAGACGTAGCGCAGGCGCCCCTTGCCCAGGGGACAGGCCAGGCAGCCCTTCGTGCAGGCCTCCAGGGCCTCCAGGCCCTCCGCGGAGGCCAGCGCCTCCGGCGGCGGACACCCGATGGGATCCGTCGGCGGCACGAAGGGCTCCACCGCAGGGCGGGGCGGTGCCGTCCGCGTCGCCGCTGGGGGGGCCGCACGGCGAAGGGGCTCCGGGGGCAGGGCCTCGGGCGCCCGAGGCGCGGGGCTCGCGGGGGGATCGGGCACGAGCCCCATGACCCCCAGGTCCGCCAGGGCATCGCGCCAGATGTGGAGGGTGTCCGCCATGCCTCTAGACTAGTCGACGTGGAACCTTCGCGGCGGCCGCGGCACGGGATCCCGTGGAGCGATGCATGCAGCCCCTCCCCGAAACACCCTTTGGTGACATCTCCGCCTTCCATGAGGCCTTCTCGGCGCTCTACCCGCGCCTCGTCAGCTATGCCAAGCGGTACGGCTCCACCTTCCCGGAGGATGTGGCCCAGGAGGCCTTCGTCGTCCTGATGAAGCGCGAGGAACCCGTGGAGCACCCCACGGCCTTCCTGTACGGCACCGTCCGCACCCTGGCGCTCACCGAGCGCCGTCCCATGAAGAACCAGAACCTCAGCCTGGAGTCCGTGGCCGAGCCCAGCCGCAGGCCGGACGCCGACGAGGCCCTCCTCGGCCGCGAGGTCCGCGAGCGCATGCGCACCCTGTCCCCCACCTTCCGGGAGGCCCTCTGGCTCTTCGTCGTCGAGGGCCTCTCCATCCGAGAGATCGCCCACATCCTGGACATCCCCGAGGCCACGGTGAAGACCCGCATCCACCGCGCCAAGGCCCAGCTCCGCGACCAGCTCAATCCGTCTGGAGGCATCCATGCCCTGGCTTGAACCCGCCTGTGCCGAAGAACCCGAAGAGGACCGCGCCCTCCGTGCAGAACTGAAGGCCATGCTCGGCCTGCCCGAGGCCGACCTCGCGGATGTCGAGCCCGGCCCGGAGCTCTTCTTCCTGGCCGAGCGCCTCCGGGGCGAAGCCGCCCGCCGCCGGCGCATGGAGCAGCGCCGCCCCGCCTGGGTGCTGCTGGCCGCCGCCCTGCCCGCCTTCCTGGTGGTGGGACTCGCCGGCGCCTGGGGCCTGAACCAGAAGCGCCGGGCAGACGCGCTCGCCGTCACCCTCCAGCAGCAGGAGCGCCAGTTCCGCCAGGACCTCGCCACCACCACCCTGGCCCTCCAGCAGGAGCGCCAGGCCCGGGAGGAACTCCTCCAGCGGGTCTCGGATCCCCAGAAGGGCCGCCTCCGCGGCCGGGTTCCCGAACTGGTGGTCCCCGTGGACCGCCCGCTGGCCCGGCCCGCCACGGACGCCCAGACCGTCAAGGCCCAGTAGAATCGCCCTCCACACCCGAAGGGGCCCGCCGGAGTGCACCGGCGGGCCCCTTCGCCGTTTCGGCTAGGATGGAGGCCGCGAGGTTCCCCATGGGCAACGGTCTCCTGGTCCTGATCCTGCTGGTCTCGGCCCTTGCAGCCGTGCTGGCCGGCATGGCGGTCTTCAGCAACAGCCGCCCCCCCGACCCCCGCGTAGGCATGCTGGCGGGCGACCTCGACGAGGTGAAGGCCCTCCTGAACCAGCTCCAGAAGACCGTGATGCAGATCGAGCGAAAGCTGGACAAGGACCAGAAGGAGGGCCGCGCCGAGCTGCGGGAGGCCCTGGAGCGTGCCGTGGAGCGCCTGGACAAGCGCATCCAGGAAAGCGCCGGCTGAGCGGGTCGGAACCCCTTGGGGAGGCGCGGCGCGCCCTTGTGCGCCGGGGATGAAAAGCACAAGCTTGGGGCCTCGATCCCCTGCCTCCCCGGATGGAGGCGCCCATGCCCTCCGGTTCCCCATTCCCCTCCCGCCTGGCGCGGCCTGTCCTCTGGGCCGTCGCCTGCGCCATGGCCCCCGTCCTCTGGAGCGCTGTGGCGTGGGTGGGCCTGCGCCCGCATCTCCAGGATCTGCACATCCTTGCGGTGCCCATGGCCCCCTGGAGCGCCGTGTCCGTGGCGCTCCTCGGAACGGCCCTCCTCCTGGCCGCGCAGCCCCCGGAGGCCCACACCTGGCGCCTGGTCACCCTCGCCTGCGGCTGCGCGATGGCCCTGCCTCTGGCCGTCCTGGTCGCCCATGCCCTCGGCGGGTCGTTCCCCCTGGAGCGCTGGGTGGTAGCCGAACCCATCCTGGTGCAGGACCTGATCCGGCAGGAGGTCAAGGTCCTGGGGCGCATGTCCCCCGTGACCGCCTGGGCCCTCCTGCCCCTGGCGCCGGTTCCGCTCCTGCTCCGGCGCCATCGGCAGACCGCGGCCCTCCTGGCTCTGGGCATTCTCGCCTTCAGCCTCTTCCTCCTGCTGGGCTTCGTGATGGGCACCGCCGTCCTCCACCGGCAGGGGCTCAGCCCCACGGCCTTCCTCTCGGATCTGGCCCTGCTCAGCCTGGGGCTGGGGGGGCTCTGCGCCGCCGGCACCGGGGTCTACCCCTTGAAGCTGTTCCGGATGGAGGGTTCCCCCGGTCTCCCGCCCCGCTTCTCTCAGGGGGCCCTGGGCGCCTTCCTGGGCATCGCCCTCCTGGTCTTCGCCAGCGCGGCCTTCTTCCTGCGGGCCCAGCGGAGGGCCATCCAGGACGCCGCCCGCCAGGAGCTGGCCACCATCGCGGACCTGAAGACCCGGCAGATCGCCCAATGGCTCCGCGAACGCCGGGGCGACACGGAGGTGCTTTCGCGCGCCGCCACCGCCCGGGATGCCCTGGCGCCGGGCGCGGACCGGAGCGATCTCCTGACGCGCTGGCTGGACCTCTACCGGACCCAGTACGCCTACCGCGCCGTCGCGCTGTACGACGCCCACGGCCGGCTCCGCCTCGCCTCCCCGGCGGACCTCGCGGGCCCGCCGCCCCCGGCCTCCCAGGGCGTGGTGTTCGAGGACTTCCGCTGGGACCCCGCCGAAGGAAGGGTCGTCCTGGGTTTCCGGGCTCCCGTGCGGGACCGGGACGGCATCCGGATGCTGGGAACCCTCAGGCTCCTGGTCGACCCGGAGGACTACCTGTACCCCCTCCTTCGGGATTGGCCCACCGCGAGCCGGACCGCGGAGAGTCTGCTGGCGCGGCGCGAGGGAGACCGCGTGATCAACCTCAGCGCCCTGCGGCACCGGTCCGACGCGATCCTGCGGCTGCCCTTCCGCCTGGAGGAGCGCCCGGACCTGCCCGCGGTGCAGGCCGCGCAGGGACGGCTCGGGGAATTCCAGGCCCGGGACTACCGCGGCACCCCCGTGCTGGCCTCCGCCCGCCAAGTCCCCGGAAGTCCCTGGCTCCTGATCGCGAAGATCGATCAGTCCGAGGTGCTGGCCCCCCTGCGAACCCGGGGGCAGGCCACGGCCCTCCTGGGCCTGGCCATCCTGGCTCTGGCCGCGCTGGCCCTCAGCCTCCAGGTGCACAGCGGGGAGCTGCACCACATGGCGCGGCACCTGGAGCTGGAGCGCGAGGCCAAGACCATGGCTGAGCGCTTCCACCACCTCATGCGGGAGGCCAACGACCTGGTGCTGCTCGCCGGGCCGAACCAGGAGGTGCTGGAGGCAAACCGGATGGCGGAAAGCCGCTACGGTCCCCTCCAGGGTCGGCGACTCCCGGACCTCCTGGCACCCGAGGCGGGGGCCGAGGCCCAGGAGGGGATGGCTGCCCTGGCCTCCGCGGGGGCCGCGCGCTTCGAGACCCTGCACCGGGATGCCGCGGGCGCCAGCTTCCCCGTGGCCCTGAGCCTCCGGCGCGTCGAGATCGATGGCAGCACCTACCTGCTGGCCCTCGGGCGGGACATCACCGAGCGCCGGGCACGCGAGCGCGAGCTGGAGCGCCTGTCCCGTCTCTACGCCACCCTGAGCCAGGTCAACCAGGCCCTGGTGCGGGCGGGGAGCTGCGAGGACCTCTTCCGTGAGGTCTGCAGGGTTCTCGTGGCCGTGGGCGGCTTCCCCCACGCGTGGATCGCCTGGCTGGCGGAGGACGGCACCGTGCAGGTTCGAGCCAAGCACGGGGGCCCCCTCGGACTCCTCAACGCCTTCCCCGCGCCGCTGGGTGAGGGGGGCGCGGCCCAGGGCCCGAGCCGGAAGGCCATCCGGGAGGACCGCACCGTGATCTGCAGCGACCTGAACCCGGACAGCGGCCTGGCCTCCCTGGGGGCCTTCCCCATCCACCTGGAGGGGAAGGTCTGCGGGGCCCTGCTGGTGGGTTCCCGGGAGAAGGACCTCTTCCAGGCGCGGGAGGTCGCCCTGCTGGAAGAGGCCGCCACCGACATCTCCTTCTCCCTGGCCCACCTGGAGGAGGTCGCCAGCCGCACCCGGGCCGAGGCGGAGCTGCGCCTCCAGATGGAGCGGATGCACCTGGCGGCGGCTTCGGCCCAGCTTGGCATCTGGGAGATGGATCTTCTGCGGGAACGCGGCCAGCTGGACGCACGCATGGCCGAGATCTACGGCCTCCCCGGCCCGGCAGAACTGCCCCTGGAGGCTTGGCAGGACTTTGTCCATCCCGAGGAACGGGACTGGGTGCTCTCCAGCCTCCGGCAGAAGACCCGGGAGGGGAGCGCCCTGTCCATGACCTTCCGCATCCTGCGCCCGGACGGCCAGACGCGCGTGCTGCGCGCGGACGGCATCTTCCTGAAGGACGCCCAGGGCCGCCTGGCCCGGGCCGTGGGCCTGGCCCGGGATCTGACGGACGAGCTGCGCCAGGAGGAGGAGCGCCGCAGCCTGCAGATCCAGCTCCACCAGGCCCAGAAGCTGGAGAGCCTCGGCATCCTGGCGGGGGGGGTGGCCCACGACATGAACAACGTCCTGGGGGCCATCCTGAGCCGCGCCAGCACCGAGCGTGAGCACGTCGCCCCCGAGAGCCCCGTCGCCCGCAGCCTGGACGTCATCATCAACGCCTGCATGCGCGGCCGGGGCGTGGTGAAGGGCCTCCTCTGCTTCGCCCGGCGGGAGCTGGAGGAGGACCGTCCCGTGGACCTCAACGCCCTGGCCCGGGAGCTGGTGCAGCTGCTCGCCTACACCACCCTGAAGCGGGTGGAGCTGGTGATGGAGCTCCAGGAGCCCCTGCCCCAGGTCCACGGGGACGCGGGCGCCCTCAGCCACGCGGTCATGAACCTCTGCGTCAACTCCGTGGACGCCATGCCCTTCGGGGGCACCCTCACCCTGCGCACCTGCACCCTGCCCGACGGGCGCGTTCAGCTCAGCGTGCGGGACACCGGGGAGGGCATGACCCCGGAGGTGCAGGAGAAGGCCCTGGAGCCCTTCTTCACCACGAAGCCGGCGGGGCGGGGCACGGGCCTGGGCCTCTCCATGGTCTTCGGCACCGTGAAGGCCCACGGCGGCACCATGGCCCTCGAAAGCGGGTCCGGGCGGGGCACCGAGGTGCTCCTGCGCTCCCCCGCCGCCTCCTGGGTGGGTTCCCCGGGGGGGGGGGTCTCCGCGGTCTGCTCCCCCGGGGCCCCGGCCCCCGTGAAGCCCCTCCACGTCCTTCTGGTGGACGACGACGAGCTCATCCGCGACTCCGTGGGCCCCATGCTGGAGAGCCTGGGGCACCGGGTCGAGCTCGCGAGCAGCGGCCTGGAGGCCCTGCGGATGCTGGAGGGCGGGCTCACGGTGGACCTGGTGATCCTCGACATGAACATGCCCGGCCTCAACGGCGCCGAGACCCTTCCGCGCATCCTCGCGCTGCGCCCCGGCCAGGCCGTGCTCATGTCCACGGGCTACAGCGACCAGGACATCCGCCACCTGCTGTCGGACCACGCCAGCGTGTCGAGCCTGCGCAAGCCCTTCACCCTGAAGGAGCTCCGCAACAAGCTGGCCGCGCTTGCGGTGTGAGGCCGCCCTGGCCCCGGGGGCCCCAGGACCGATTCCAGCCTACAGGTCCACCAGCTCCACGCTGCCCAGCACTTCGCCCAGGAAGTGCTCGCCCACCTCCCGAAGCCGGCTGCTGGCATCGGTCAGGAGAATGCGCAGGGGCGCGGGACCCGCCTCCAGGCGGAAGCCCAGGGCGTTGCGCAGCATGGCCTCCACCGCCTGGGCCGTCACCTCGCCGCTGTCGATCCAGGTGGTGCCGGGACGCACCCGCGCCAGGCTGGGCAGCAGGATCGGATAGTGGGTGCAGCCCAGCACCACGGTGCGCACGTCAAAGGGGAGCTGGTTCAGGTAGCGCCGGCAGACGCTCTCCGTGACGGGGTCGTCCTCCCAGCCCTCCTCCGCCAGGGACACCAGCAGGGGACAGGCCAGGCTGTGGATCTCCCGCTCCGGGCAGTGCTGTCGGATGGCGGCTTCGTAGGCACCGCTCTGGATGGTGGCCCGGGTGCCCAGGATGCCCACGGGGCCCTTGGCCCGGGAGGCCGCCTCGGCGCCGGGCTCGATCACGCCGATCAATGGGCAGGGGCTCGCGGCCTGGAGGGCCTGGAGCCCGTGGGCGGAGGCCGTGTTGCAGGCCACCACGATCAGCTTGGGCTCGTGCCGCTGGAGGATCGCCCCCGCCTGGAGGGCGTAGCGCTCGATGGTCTCGTGGCTCTTGTTGCCGTAGGGCACGCGCGCCGTGTCGCCCAGGTAGACGATGGACTCCGCCGGCAGCAGGCGCCGCAGGGCGCGCACCACCGTCAGGCCGCCGATGCCGCTGTCGAAGACGCCGATGGGGCGGTCGCCGCGGCCCACCCTAGCCCCCGAACTCCGCCAGGATGGCGATCCAGGCGCCCTCGCAGGACACCTTGCGCGGCGTGAAGCCCGCGAGGGCGAGGCTCAGCAGGGCCTCGTCCTGGCGCTCCGCCAGGATGCCGCTGGCCACGAGCAGGGTGCCCGGCGCGGAAAGGGAAGCCATGCGGGGCAGCAGTTCCTGGATGGTCTCCAGCAGGATGTTGGCCAGCAGCAGGCGGTACGGCCCCTGCACGGCCGGGTCCTCCAGCGTGCCCACGAAGGCGCGGAAGGGCTTCTGCCCCCCCAGCAGGTGGGCGTTCAGCTCCACCAGCTCCTCCATGGCCGGTCCGCAGTCCGGGTCGATGTCGAAGGCCTGGATGTCCTTCGCGCCCAGCACGTGGGCGCAGAGGGCCAGGATGCCGGTGCCCGCGCCGATGTCCAGCACGGGGCCCGAAAGGCGCCCCTCGGCGGCGAGCTCCTCCAGCGTGGCCATGCAGAGGCGGGTGGTCTCGTGGCCTCCGGTCCCGAAGGCGAGGCCGGGATTCACCACCACGCAGCGCCGCCCCTCGGGGCCGGACGCCTTCTCCCAGAGGGGCTTCACGTAGAAGCCGCGGCCCACCTCGAAGGATCCGAAGCCCTCGCGGCTCTTGGCCAGCCAGTCCTCGTCCGCGAAGGCCTCCTCGGTCTGCAGCGCACAGCCGGGGAAGGCCGCGAGCCCCGCCGGATCCGGGAGGGCCGTGCCCGGCGGGAAGTAGGCGAAGAAGGTGTGGGGCGGATCCGCGTCGCGGTAGCTGGCCGAGGCGCCATGCGCCGCCAGCCAGTCGGAGAGGCCGTCCTCCTGCTCGAAGGGCACCGTCAGGAGCCAGCGGTGGTGGAGCGCCGTATCTGCCATAGGCTCCAGGGTAGCAGCGCCCGGAAGCTAGCCTTCCTCCTCCGCCGCCGCGGGGACGCCGTCCTCCAGATCCAGGCGCTTCATCTTTTCCAGGAAGGTGGTGCGCTTCAGCCCCAGCAGCTCCGCCGCGCGCTTCTTGTTGCCGCGGGTGATCTGGAGGCTCTGGAGCATCAGCTTCTTCTCCACCTCGGAGACGACCTGGTTCAGATCCATGCCGTCCGCGGGAAGGTCCAGGCTCATGGACGCGGAAGTGGGGGGCGGGGGCGGGGCAAAGGCCTCCGGCGCAGGCGGCTCCACCTCGGGAATCCCGCCGCCCATCCGCTCCGCCAGGAACGCCGAGTCCTCCCCCGTGCGCACGGGGCGGGCGGCGGAGAGCACGATGGCCCGCTCGATGGCGTTCTCGAGCTGGCGCACGTTGCCGGGCCAGGGCATCGCCATGAGCAGGGGATCCACGCTGGGGTGCAGGGCCTTGGGGTACAGCCCGTGCTCCCGGGCCTTGCGGTTGAGGAAGTGCTGAGCCAGGAAGGGCACCTCCTCCCGGCGCGCGCGCAGGGGCGGCAGCGTGACGGGCACCACCTCCAGGCGGTAGAAGAGGTCCTCCCGGAAGCGGCCCTCCTGGACTCTTTGCCAGAGGTCCAGGTTGGTGGCCGCCACCACGCGCACTTCGACCTTCACGGGGGCGCCGCCGCCCAGGGGCTGGACCTCCTTCTCCTGGAGCACCCGCAGCAGCCGCACCTGGGCGGCCAGGGGCATGGTGCCCACCTCGTCCAGGAAGAGGGTTCCGCCGTGGGCCTCCCGGAACTTGCCCGGCGTGTCCTTGCGGGCGTCCGTGAAGGCGCCCTTGGTGTAGCCGAAGAGCTCGCTCTCCAGGAGGTTCTCGGGGATGGCGCCGCAGTGCACGGGCACGAAGGGCTGGTCCGCCTCGGCGCTCATGCGGTGGATGGCCCGGGCCACCAGCTCCTTGCCCGTGCCGCTCTCGCCCAGGAGCAGCACCGTGGCACGGGTGGCCGCGGCGGCGCGCGCCTTCTGGAGCACCTCCTGCATGGCGCGCCCCATGCCCACGATGCCGAAGGCCAGGGCCTGGGTGGCGGAGAGGGCGGGCTGGGGGAGGGCCAGGGGGCGCAGGCCGGGCTGGGGCGCATCCTCCCCCAGGAGGCCCCAGCGCACGGAACCGAGGGCGCTCCAGGCGGCAAGGGAGGCCGCGTCCAGGGGCTCCGAATCCCGCAGCAGCAGGATGGGCAGGGCCCCCACCTCGCCCACCGCCCGCAGCAGCG
>CAXYVC010000012.1:0-42726 GCA_964292295.1 uncultured bacterium | reverse complement strand
GACTACTTCTTCCTCAAGATCCGAGCCGCTTTCCCCGGAGTTTCACGTTGAACCAGAAAAACGTTCCCCTTCGTACATCAGCCAGGGGATGCGGATCTTCACGTCCCGTTCGGCGCGAACGGTTTCCAGTTCCAGCACGCCGCCCAAGGCGTCGGGCTGGCTGGTGGCCTTGGCGAAGGCGCACGCGTGGGCGCGCACCACATTGCGGGGGGCTTCCACCTGGCCCTGGGCGTTCTGACGGACCAGGGACTGCAGCGGCGGCGGAAGCTGGTGCACCTGCACGCCGGGCAGCACCACTGGGGCTTGAAGGTATTCCAGGGTGTCGGCTTCGGTATCCAGCAAGGGGGTTCCTTCCGGCTGGACGGCCTTGTTCGCTTCCACCTGACTGAAGCCGTGGAAGCTCACCAGGCATTCCCGCAGGTCGCGGATGGTTTCCATGAAGGCGTCGCTGCGAACCACCGCGTAGGCCCGATTGAGTTCGGTAATGGCGAAGGGCTTGGCCTGGGGCATGCGGAGCACGCGCCCCAGGATCTGTTCGACGCTGGTGGTGCTGTGGGCGACCGCCAGCGAACACAGGACGTAGGCGAAGCTGCAGTCCCACCCTTCCGCCAACGCCTTCTGGGTGATGATGTAGCGCACCGGCCCCGGCTGGAAAAGGTCCAGCCCCTTCAGTTCCTTCGTATCGCCCGTGGCGATCTTGATCTGATCCTCCGGGATGTTCAGGTGGTTCACCAGGTGCGCCTTGACCTTGTCCACGGTCCAGGCGGTCGGGGCATCCTGGCGATCCGGTTCCGCCTGGATCAGCGCGATGGGCCTCAGGTAGCGGCCCTCTTCAGCCTGGGCGCGGTTCGCCAGGGCCTCCAGGGATTCCCGCTTGATCTTGGCCTGGTGCAGGGCGGCCTCGGGGGTGGCTGCGCTTTCGGCTTCGATGGGCAGCTTGATCAGGCCTTCCTTCTTCACGTCCACGGCTCGGACCTGATGCAGCACATTGCTGGGGGGGTGTTCCCGGTCGGGGGTTGCCGTGAATTCCAGGATGCAGCGGGGGTTCAGCCCCCGCAGGAACTTGAAACTCAGGTCGGTGCGGGTGTTGTGGGCCTCGTCCAGGATCATCAGGGGGCGGTGGCTGGCGATCAGGTTGCCAAGGCTGGTCAGTGGGCGTCCGGCTTCGTTCACATGAAGGACGCCCGGGTTCGCAGCAGCGAAGGCGTTCAGGCTGTCCTGGAAGTCCAGGAACTGGCCTGAATCTTCGTAGACCTTGCGCCCTTCCTTGGTCGCCCCACTCAAGGGAGCGCGTGACGATCTCGTTCGCCAGATCCTGCGCGTTGGTGAAGGGCTGCGTTTCCTTCCGGCGATCAACCAGGCGCGCTGCCAGGCCCTGCAGCACCAGCAACCTCGCGCTTTCGGTCGCGCTGAGGTCCAGGTTGCGGTGATCCACGATCCCCATGCGCGACAGCGGATTCAGCCCGCCGGCACGGGCCAGGATGTGGCGGGCCCGGGACAGGTCCGGGGTGTCGAGCTGGGCGGCGACGATCTGCTCGTCCCTGAGGGCGCCGAGTTCCACAGAGGCAACTTCGCAGCGGAAAGCGTCGGGGTCCACAACGTCGGAAAGCTGCACGCAGCGATGCAGCGGTTCGCTGGGGACGCTGCGGGGGGTGAGTTCGTGGGACATGTGAGCTCCTTGGGCGTGGTCCCGTCGCGGGACACCCTGAGCAAGGCCCCGCGCTTCCGCGCCCTGGACCTTGGGGGCGAACGCCAGCAGGATCCATCCGCCCGCTGGTGGCAGCCCTCGGGAAGGGGCGGGGACGCCGGGTAGGCCGCAGCGGTGACCGCGATGGGACCGCGCACATGAGCGACCATCCACTTCACCCCGCTGTCATCCGGGCGCCGGTGGCGCAAGCTGCACAGGAACCGGCTGGGATACTTTGCTGAGCAGCTTCACGGAAGCCAAGCCCACAGGGAAAAGTCGGCGTCACACAGCCAACGCCAGCCCTAGGCCGAGCAGCATCAACACAAGCAGAAAGGCTAGAAGCCAAAGTCCACGTGCCTCTCGCTCCAAGCGCAGGGTCTCGGGGGCCATGTCTCTCAGGGAGGCCTGGGTGGCCCGAATGCGGAGCAGCAGCAAACGCCATGTAGCCCAAAGGGGAAGGACTAGGCAAAGCGCCATGGCCGGCCAGTGCAAGGCTTTGGGATGGAATCCCTCCCTGAAATAGCCAAGAAAGAAGGCTGGCTCCCACGGCAGCCATAAGAAGAACGCGATGGCGGGCTGAGATCCGCATGATCACCTCCGCACCATCAGTCGCCGGCGCCTGGGAAGAACTACACCAGAATTCGTTCCCCCTCCCTGGACGCCACCATGGCTTTGGCGCCCAGCCGTAAACCACATGGCGCCCCTCGGGCCATGTGGTTTGCCTTCCCTGCTGCTACTCAGTTACTCGTGCTTTTTCGATGAACTAGATTCGCATTGCTGGTCAGCACATGACGCGTTGCCGCAGTTAGGCGGCCTGGACGTGCGCCGGGACAGGGACAGGCTGGGAATGGGGATGGTCCCCATCACCGGATTCCACACCATGCCTCGCCGCCGTGACCCCGCAGAAGCCCGAACCGAACAGATCACCGTGGCCGTACGGGAGGCAGATGCTGAAAAGCTTCGTGCCGAAGCCAAGCGGCTGGGCATTTCGCTGTCGCGGTATGCCTACTGTCGGCTGGTTGCCCCCGCCCATCAGCCACAGCCGAATCCGTCGGCCCTTATGGCGGCAGGCAGCATCGGCAGGATCGGCGGGCTTCTCAACCAGATCGCCCATCTCGCCCACGTGAAGGGGTTCAACACGGAGCTTTTCCTGCAGGCTGTGGCCCTGACCCAGGAATACCAGCGCGTGCTCAGGAGCATGCGGTGCTAGGGGGGCTCACGAAGGGAAAGGACTTCCGTGGCCTCATCAGCTACCTTTGCGATGGACGAGGGGGAGGCAGCCAAGGGCGTGGCGAAATTCTTGGCGGAACCATCGGTGGCCAGGATCCTGTCGCCCT
This sequence comes from uncultured bacterium, assembly GCA_964292295.1. Lineage (GTDB taxonomy): Bacteria > Acidobacteriota > Holophagae > Holophagales > Holophagaceae > CAXYVC01. The sequence continues at coordinate 39,702 of CAXYVC010000012.1, read as the reverse complement.
CGCAGAAGCGTTTGCATCGATCCGTGCCCTGCGTCTGGATGTGTCCCGGCCGGTTCTACATGTGTGGGCCTCCTGCCGCGGGGACGGTAAATGCCCTGACGCAGCCCAGTGGATGTGGGTCTGTGCAACCCTCGCGGAACGATTCGGCGACCTTGATAGCTGGGTCTGCATTCGACACCGCGACAAACCACGTCATCCCCATGCCCACCTGGTCTTAAGCCGGATTCGTAGCGATGGAACTGTGGCCCGCGAGATCCTTCGCGACTTCCGGATCATCGAGGAAGTCATGGCGGAAGCCGAAATCCGCTTCGGCCTGTCCCGCGACCCACGGCCGGAACGGCCGCGGAACCCGCATGGGCGTGCGCCGAAACGAGAACGTTTCCCTGGACGCGAGAAGCAGGCAACCCGGAATGGGCGCATGAACATGAAGGCCAGCCTGCGCCAGGCAATCCAGGAATGCGAAGCCGAGGGGCTTCGGGGTTACCGGCTGCTACTCGCCATGCGCGAACGGCATTCCTGGACCCCGGAAATCCGCTGGCGGAGCGGAAAGCCCACTGGAATCATGTGGCAACACGAATCCGGGTTCTTCATTCAAGGCCGGCGGCTGGGAGATGGCTACGCGGCCGGGCCATTCCTTGAGCGAATCGGCGGCCTCCCGGGGATGTCCCATGCCCGCCCATTGCCGCGCAACTGGAACCCACCCCCCTACCGCGCACGCGGATTCCGTCACTGTCCTTCGATTTGGTCTATTGGCCCTGCGCTGGGCCGCCCCTGGTGGACACGTGCTGCAGCATGGCTGTGGCGGACGGCCTGGGCCGTCGTGGCTGGCCCACAGGCCGCCGCGATACCGGCGGTGCCCCAGGGCCAACAGCCTACCCACCCACTCACTGCCACCGTCCCTTCACCGCCCATTTCCGCGCCACGCCGGCGCTAGGAGGATCTATGCACCCCATTGACCAAGACGAAGACGGCTACACGTCGCGGCCCTTCGACGAATTGATGGCGAATCCCCCGGAGCCCGAACGCGACTGGATCGACACCCGGATCACGGACACGGAGCGCGCCCTCACGGAAAAATATGGCCCCGGTGCGATCTGGCCGCCGGTGCCCCCCGCTTCGACGCCTGGGGCTGCCCCATGGTCGATCGAGCGCTGGAACCTGCTTTGGGACAAGTTGGCCAAGGCTGGCCACACCGCGAAGGCGCAGCGGGAACGTTTCCGGCGCATGGCCGAGATCGCGAAGGGCCAGCAGGGCAACACCAAGATGGATCCAGTCGCCTTCGGTGAATTCAAGCGCCTGGAACTGGCCATCCACCCCCCAGTGGTGCCCGGTCTTCCGCCGGATCCGTTGTGGGCGTTCCCCAGCGAGTTCGGCATCGTGCTTCTGGCAGCGTCGTCCGACGACATCCTTCCCTATATCGACACGCACCAGTCCGTCGCGCTGAAGGAAGTTCGGGATGGCACGCTGCTGGTCGGCCCCATCGGCCCCGCCATCCAGTTTCCCGCGACCCAGGCCGCGTACTGGGCTTGGGCCGCGTGGGAATGTCGCTACCTCTACCGCTTCGCGGACGCGGATGCCGCAGGCGCTGCACCCCCGTCTGAGACCTCCCCCACGAACAAGACCTCGGTGGTTAGGCCTGAGCCCCCCTCTTTCAGTCGGACCAGAGCACGGTAGGCGATCACCGCCACCGTCAACATACCGATACGACCTCGTCTGTTCCCGGCCCTCGCCCCTCACCTGTAGGGGGGCGGGGGCCGGGACCTTGGCGCGGGCGCAGCCCGCATCCGTTTCCCTTTACTGCCAAGACCAGCAACCGGGCCGCCCAGCCGGGGGCGTGACAGTCCGTAGGGCTGGCGCGACCCTGGCGCGGATCCGGCGTCGGGACCTTCGGGTCACCCCCCGGCAGCGGCGATTACAAATCCGATTACAAATCATGCCGCCCGTCGGCTGCTTTTCAGCACTTACAAGCGCCCCAAACCACCCCAAACCGCACGCCTTCCGGGTGTGCTGACGGTGGGGACGAAGCGGCTTCATGTGCGCAAACCCGCACCATGCCTAGAAAAGTCAAAGGGGTCCGACTTTTGTCGGACCCCTTTTCGTTGGTAGCGGGGGCAGGATTTGAACCTGCGACCTTTGGGTTATGAGCCCAACGAGCTACCGGACTGCTCCACCCCGCGCCAGGAGGGTTAGTGTAGCACCCCGAGGGGGCTTGGCAAGGGGAAGTGTTACGCTCGGGAGGTCCGGGAGGTTCCATGCTTCGTGCCCTCTGCACCGCGCTGCTGCTGCTCGCCGGCTCCGGCCTGGGGGCCTTCGCGCCGGAGCGATGGTTCGACAAGCCCTTGAGCCCGCGCGTTGCCAACTACCGCATCCAGGCGGTGCTGGACTGGCGGTCCAAGCGCCTGGAGGGCCGCGAGACGCTGTCCTGGCGCAACACCGGCACGGCCGCCACGCAGGAGATCCCCCTGCACCTCTACATGAACGCCTTCAAGGGGCCCCAGAGCCGCCTGATGCGGGAAGCCGGGGGAAGACCCTCCCGGGGCGCGGAGGGCCAGGACTGGGGCTACTGCCAGCTGAGGGACGTCCAGCTCGAAGGACAGGCACTGACGGGCCACTTCGGCGAGGACGAGACGGTGTGGTGGGTGAAGCTGCCCCGTGCCGTGGCGCCGGGGGAATCCATCCGCCTGGAGCTGGCCTGGGAGCTGCAGTTCCCCCGCCTGGGCCGGGGCGAGCCGGAGCGGGCGGGCTGGGGCGGCTACTTCCTGATGGCCTCCCAGTGGTTCCCCAAGGCCGGCGTGTATGCGGGCGACCGCTGGGTCTGCCCGGCCTACCACGCCGCCACCGAATTCTTCAGCGACTTCGGCACCTACGACGTGGAGCTGAGCGTGCCGAACCTCCTGACCCTCGCGCACACGGGCACGGCCATTCCCCAGCCGCACCCCACGCGCCAGGGGGCCCTGGTGGACGCGATCCCCGACCCCGACCCGAAGCGCCCCCTGAACTTCCTGTGGAAGCTGCACGCGGAGGACGTGCACGATTTCGCCTGGGCGGCCATGCCCGAGAGCAGCTGGGCCCTGGAGCGCCGGGAATACCGGGGCGTGGACGTCTTCCTGTTCCACCAGCCCGCCAACCGCAGCAACCTGGAGCGCCAGTGGTTCGCCACGAAGGTGGCCCTGCGCCACATGGTGGACTACGGCACGCCCTACCCCTATCCCGTGCTGACGGTGGTGGACACGCCGAAGGATGCAGCGGGCGCGGACGGCATGGAATACCCCACCCTCGTCACGGCGTCCTCCCGGGCCTTCGACCCCTTCCTGGACCGCAGCGCGCCCGAGGGCATCACGCTGCACGAGCTCTCCCACCAGGTCTTCCAGGGCATCGTGGCGAACAACGAGGTGGAGGATCCCTGGCTCGACGAGGGCCTCGCCACCTGGTTCACCCACAAGTCGCTGGAGCGGGTGTTCCAGGCCAGCCTCGCCACGCGGCGCTTCAGCATCGGCACGGACTTCACCTTCTTCGCCGGGTACTGGATGGACCCGTCGGTGGATCCCCTCGTCCGCCCCGGCCCCGCCTGCCGGGACGTGGCCAGCGCCCTGGGCGCGGCCTACGCCAAGGCCCCGCTGGTCCTCTGCCAGCTGGAGGCGATGGTCGGGCGCCCGGTGATGGAGGAGATCCTGCGCACCTACGCGAAGGAATACGCCTTCAAGCACCCCACGCGCCAGGACTTCCGCCGCGTGGCGGAGCGCGTCTCGGGCCGCGACCTGGGGGCCTTCTGGCGGGACTTCGTGGAGGGCACCGAGGTGCTCGACGTGGTGATCCACCGGGTGGACAACCCGGAGGTGCTGGAGGGCGGGTGGATGTCCACGCCCAAGGGCATGGTCTTCGCCGCGCCGCAGGGCGCCGCACCGGGGCGCCGCGGCGCCATCACCCTGGCCCGGCGCGGGGGCCTGCGCCTGCCCATGACGCTGTGGGTGCGCCTGGAGAACGGACAGGAGCAGCGCCTCGCCTGGGACGGGCAGGACCGCTGGGTGACCTTCGACTTCGACAGCCCCGTGACGGCGGCCCTGCTGGACCCGGACGGGAACTACCCGATGCTGAAGGACCGCCTGCATGCCAGCTGGACCGCGCGCCCCCTACGGCGGGGCCTCCACTACTGGGCGCAGATGGCCTGGGGCCTCCTCACGGGCGCCCTGCAGGGGATGGGCCTGGGCTGACCCGGGCCGCGTCCCCCATGCGAATGGAGGCCACGCGCCCTTCCGCGTCCAGTTCGAGGAGCACCGGGAACCACTGCAGGCCCAGCGCCTGGAGGGCGCCGCGGGAGGGGGCGAACCACGCGGAGCGGCCCGCGGACCGGAGCCTCGCCGCCAAGCCCTCCGCGGCCGCGCGCGGGCTCCCCTCCAGACCGGCGGCCTCTTCCGGAAGGTCCTGGAGGAGGCTGACGGCCAGCCAGGCCTGATCCGGCAGCGCCTCGGGAAGCCCCTCCTCCAGCGGCTGCACGCGAATCCGGCGCGCGCCCAGCTCCGACAGCGGGCGTGCGTCCTCCTCCAGGCCGGGGAGGCGCCACAGGCGCAGCCGCGGAGCCGGCGCGCCCAGCAGGGCGAAGGCCGGCTGCACCTGACCGAAGACGTCGTCCGCCCCCTCGCCGTAGCGCTCCCGCAGGGCCGCGAAGCGCGCGGCGTCCCCCTCGGCAAGGGCGAAGCACAGCGCGTGGCGGAGGGCGAAGCCCCGCAGCAGGGCGGGCCCGCCCTCCAGCAGGAGATCCTCCCAGGCGTGGCGCAGGGCACGGGGCATCGCCCCCTGGCGGACCAGAGCCTGGCCCCAGCGCCAGAGGGCGGCGCGACTTCCTGCACGCAGGGGGCGGAGGGCCTGCAGGAGGGCGGCCCGCCGCTCCGGGGCCGCCTGGAGCAGCGCCCGCACCGCCTCGGCCTCCCGGTGGTCCGGCGTCCCCCGGCGGAAGGGGTTCGCCGGCAGGCCCGGTCCCAGGGCCGCCCGCAGCCAGGCCAGTGCGGCCCGGTCCCGGACCTCCACGGGCCCGGAAGGGCGCGCATCCAGGGCCGCCGCCGCGTCCCACCGCTCCAGCACCTCCGCCTCCGCCGTTTCCAGGGGCAGGGGGGGTGGGCTTCCGGCGCCCGCAAGGGCGGATGCGAGGAGCAGGCTGGGCAGCGCCATGGTCGTCCCTCCGTCTGTCTGAGAGAATGCCAGAGCCGTGGAAGGAGTCCGCATGCCCGAATGCTTCCGCCCCGTCGATCGCCTCGCGGTGGCCCTCGACGTCCCCAGCGCCGCCGAGGCCCTGGAGCTCGCCCGCACCCTGGAGGGCCGCGTGGGCCTGTTGAAGGTGGGCCTGGAGCTCTTCTGCGCGGAGGGCCCCGCCTTCATCCGGAAGCTCCAGGCCTCCGCCCCGGTCTTCCTGGACCTGAAGTTCCACGACATCCCCACCACGGTGCAGCGCGCGCTGGAGGCGGTGCTGCCCCTGGACCCCCTCCTGGTGAACATCCACGCCCAGGGCGGCCCGGCCATGATCCGAGCCGCGGCGGAGGCCGTGCGGGCCCACCGGGCCCGGGGCGGACGGACCGAGCTCCTCGCGGTCACCGTGCTCACGAGCCTCGACCAGGAAGCCCTCGCCGCCACGGGGCACCGCGATGCCCACGCCGACCTCCCCCTCCGCTTGGCACGCCTCGAGAAGGAGGGCGGCGCGGACGGCGTGGTGTGCCCCGCCCAGGAGGCCGCCGCAGTGCGGGAGGCCTGCGGCGAGGCCTTCCGGCGCCTCACGCCGGGCATCCGCCCCGCCGGGGGCGACACGCAGGATCAGGCACGGGTGGTCACGCCCGCCCAGGCCCTCCGCAACGGGGCCACCTGGCTGGTGGTGGGCCGCCCCATCACCCGGGCGGCGGATCCCGCCGCCGCGGCGGACGCCATCCTGGCCGAGCTCGCGGAGGCCTGATGTCCGCCGCCACGCCCCTGGTCTTCCGCCCCAGCACAGCCCAGCGTGCGGTTTCCGCGCTGCTCTGCGCCGGAGCCTGGATCGTGGGGGTGCGCGGCCTCCTGCTCCTCCTTCAGAACCTGCCCCGCATGGTGGCCGCCCTGAAGCTCGCCCAGGCCGCGGGCGAGCCCGTGCTGGGGCTCTGGGTGGGCATCCTGGGCAGCGTGGCGGCCAGCCTCCTCGGGGGCGCCCTGCTGCTGGCCGCCTTCCTGGCCCTCCTGCTGGTGGAGGGCAGCCAGGTACTCCTGGATGAACTCGGCCTCGCGGTGGTCCACACCACCCTGCCCGCCCCCCTCTCCCGTTGGCTGGGCGGGGGGCGCCTGGGCTGGAAGCAGGTGGGAGCCCTGGAACGCGGCCGCATCTTCTTCCGCGTGCGGGGCGGCGGGGAGACGCCCGTGCCCGGCCGCAGGGAGCCCACGCTCCGTTTCCTGCTGGTGGACCAGATGGACCGCCTCGTGCTGGAGATCCTGGAGCGCAGCCCCAACCTCCGCTTTCCGGAATGACGGCAGGCCATTTCCCCCCGGCGCCACCTGGAGTACGCTAGGGGTTCCATCTTTGGAGATCCCATGCGTCTTCTGACCCTCTCCGCAGCGGTCCTCATGCCGGCTGCCCTCCTGGCCCAGGCTCCCGCAGCCCCCGCCTACACCGCGATCTACGCCACGGAGTCCAAGAGCGTCCCCAAGGACCTCGCCGCCTTCAAGGAGCAGGAGGTGCTGAGCCGCCTCGCCAAGGTGCTCTCCACCCCCCGTCCCGCCTTCCCCAAGGTCGGGGTGGACGCCTTCAAGAAGGACTTCCAGGGTTCGGTGAAGTCCATCTACGACGCCGAGGGCACCTCCCGGGCCGTGGCGAGCCTCCATTACCTCTACAGCCACGCCCTGAACGCCGCGGGCCAGTGGGAGAAGAGCGCCGAGGTCCTCCAGCAGGCGATCCAGGTGGCCCGTGAGGACCAGGCCGCCTTCGTCGCCGCGACCGCGCCCGTGGGCGACCTCTTCAAGGAAGTGGCGGACACCATCCAGGCCGGCAAAGAGAAGGAGCTCGAGGGCCCGAACGGCCTGAAATACAAGGCGCTTCAGGCTGCGGATCCCGCCAAGCGCACCCCCGCCGACGAGTCTTTCTTCAAGGATTTCGGCGACTGGGTCCAGAAGCAGGAGCAGGCCGCCCAGGCCCAGTTGGCCAATGGCCAGAAGATGCAGGCCATGTTCAAGGGCGCCGTGGAGGACATCGAGAAGACCGCCAAGGTCTTCGAGACGAAGCTCCAGGACCGCCAGAAGAAGATCAAGGACCAGCAGGACGAGATCGCCAAGTTCCTGGTGGACCAGAACGCCAAGATCGAGAAGGCCAACGCCAAGGTCCGGAACCCCAAGCTGAAGAAGGAACTGCTGAGCGGCCCCAAGGCCTGGGTCGAGGCGGTGATCTCCACCCCCGACAACTTCAGCGCCGCCAAGGTTCCCTCGGTGGAAGCCAAATACCAGTTCCTCACCCGCCTGAACATGCTGGACCCCGAGAACAAGAAGGTGCTGGCGGCGATGGACAACCTGAAGCAGGGCCGCGACATGTTCTACAAGGAGCCTGCCGCCAAGAAGCCCGCCAAGAAGGGCACCAAGAAGGGCTGACGCCCGAGGAGGAAAGGCCATGCTCAAGGCCCTCACGCTCACCGCAGTCATCGCCCCGGCCGCCCTCGTCGCCCAGGCTCCCCAGCAGTCCTTCGGGGATCGCCTGAAGGCGGCCTGGCCCGAGGTGAACCAGCTCCAGGAAGCCGGCCGCTTCCCCGAGGCCTTGGCCCGTCTGGAGGCCGCCCTCGGCACCGGCCCCGAGGCCTGGGACAAGGCCAACCTCCAGACCGCCCGCGAGAGCTTCATCCGCTACCGTGTGGCGGTGGACGCCTACCTGAAGGCCTACCCCCTCGCCTGGAACGCGGGCCAGTGGGAGAAGGCCCTCGAACTGGCCCAGAAGGCCGTGGCCCTCGCCAAGGAGAACCAGGAGAACACCAAGGCCAACCTGAGCCCCGCCTCGGACAACCTCAAGGCCATGGCCGCGGCCCTCCGCAGCCAGGCCAAGGAGGACGAGGAATACGTCGCCCAACTGAAAGCCAAGACAAACCCCGATGATGCAGACCGCCAGCAGCTCGACCTCGTGGCAGCCCGTGACAAGGACATCGCCAACAACGAGTTCTGGTCCAAGCAGCTCCTCCAGGACGTGGACACCGCCAGCAAGGAATACGAGTCCTACAAGGATCTGGCGACCCAGATCCAGGACGGCCTCACCCAGGAGAGCGACGCCCTGGCCAAGGCGCCCTACAAGGGCGACAAGACCAAGTACGTCGCCGCGGCCACCGCGACGCCTTCGAACATCAAGGTGTTCCTGGACCGCTACCCGGATGCCAAGGCTAGGCTCGGGGCCCTGTACCGCCTCCAGGCGCAGGATCCTTCCAACAAGAAGGTGAAGGCCGAGATCGAGCGCATGCTCGGTCGCGTGGGCACGGAGGCCAAGCAGAAATGAGCATCCGAGGCGCAGCCTCCCTGCTCCTCCTGGGCGCCCTGGCGATGCCGCTGGGCGCCCAGGCGCTTATGGAGCGCGTGAAGGCCTCGTACGACACCTGGCAGGGCTACCTCGAACAGGGCGACGGCGCCGGCGTGCGCAAGGCGACCGAACCCCTGCTCCAGCGGGAAGCCCAGGCCGTCAGCCCCGCGGACTACAACGAGATGCGCGCCCTCGTGGCGCTCCTGGACCTCCAGGCCAGGGCCTGCGTGGTGGAGGGCGACTGGGAGCAGGCGGTCAGCTTCCTTCAGAGGGCCGCGGATTCCGCCGCCTCCAACGCCACGGCCGCCGAGACCACCTTCGGCCGGATCCGCAAGGAGCATGACGCCAAGCTCGCGGGCTGGCGCGAAGCCCTCACCCAGCAGGAAGCCCAGCTCAAGGAACTCGACGCGAGGCCGGGCCTCACGGAGGACATGATGAAGCGGCGGAGCCAGATCCGCCTCTTCCTGGACGAACACCGGAACGCCATCGCCCACAGCACGTGGTCCATCAAGGAGATCGAGGGCATCCTCACCCGGCTTCGCCAGGAGAAGGAGACCTACGCCGCTTCGCTGGCCGCCTGGCAGGGCTTTCTCGCCCGGGAGAAGCAGGAGCTCGCCCGCACGGGCAGCCCCGCCTCCTACGTTTCGGAGAAGGCCGCCCAGATCAAGACCGACGAGGGCCTGAGCCGTTTCGACCGCATCGCCTATACCCGCCGCCTGCTGCGCCTCTCCCCCGAGGCCGCGGCCAGGGAGGGCCTGAAGGGCCTCCTGGCCAGCCTCACGGGCGTGGTGGAACACGCCAAGGTACCGGCCAAGGGCAAGGCCCGGAAGCCACACAAAAAAGGCTGAAACCAGCCCAACACCAAGGCGCCCCGCAGTTGCGGGGCGTCTTGGTGTTGGGGAGAAAGGCCGGGGCTCAGAAGACCCAGCCGAAGCCCACCTTCACGAAATCCGTGGCGGGAGGCTCGAACTGCGCCGCGTCCTTGCCCGTGAGGGTGGTGTGGTAGGCCACCTCGAGGGTGAAGCGGGTGCCCGCGTCGTAGCCGAAGGTGTGGCCGATGCCGATGGTTCCCCCCAGGCGGGACTTGCGCTCGCTCTCGGTGTAGTCCCAGCCCGGGTCGCCGTAGCTGTATTCGAAGCGCTCGAAGTCCGCGGAGAGTCCCGCCAGGAAGTAGAGACCCCGGTGCCGATAGGCGCTCTGGGTGAAGATCTGCAGCTCGCCCCCCACACTGAACATGGAATGGCGGAGGTTCTTGTCCTCGAAGCCGTAGGCGGTGTTGTGCCCATCCGACACCTGCCCCCCCAGGTTCAGGCGGATGGCGAGCTTCGGATCCACCGGAAAGCTCACCGTAAGCTGGCCGCCCAGGCCCAGGTCGTAGTTCTCCCGCTGGGTGGCCTCGGAGCGGTAGACGGGGCTGGACAGACCCGGGTAGGTCTTGCTCGAGAAATCCCCCGTGGGGAAGGCGAGGTTCAGGGAAAAGCCCACGCGGGGCGCCTGGGCCTGGGCCGCAGGGGCCGCCAGGGCCAGGAGCACGAGCGACGAAAGCAGGGACTTCATGGGGACCTCCATGGGATGCAGCCCCGGTTAGCGAGGGGCGTGCCAGCCTTCGCAGGGCCGGGAACAGTGTACGTAGCAGCCGGGGCGCGCGGGAGCCGTGGCGAGAAATGCTTCACCTGTGGCACCTACGCAACGCGGGACGATACCCTGAAGACGACAGGAGTGGACCATGGTCTGGAAACAGGATCTCGCCAAGCTCAAACAGGAGCTCAAGGCCGCGGAGACGACCCCCCCCAAGGCGCCCCCGGCGCCCAAGGCCGTGCCGAAGCCCGCCGAGGCGCGCCCCATCGAGGAGGAGGACGCCCTTTTCCTCGCGGCCATGGGCCAGCGGCCCCAGCCTAAGCCCCGGCCAAAGGCGGTGGAGGCTGGGGAGGCTCCGCAACCGGCCCCTCCCGCCCCGGCTCCTGAAGCGGACTTCCTGGCGGAAAGGCAAGCCCTCAAGGGCAAGAAGCCTGCCGCGGCAGTCCCCACCCCAACAAATGCGCCCGCACCCGCCCCAAAGCCGGCACCAGAACCGGAACCGTCGACGGAAGCCGAGCCGGTAACACCCCCTCCAGCCCCCGAGGCGCCCCCTGCCCGCAGCCAGCCCCTCCGCATCCAGCTGGCGGCCGGCATGGCCATCGAGGTGGACGGCACCCTGGACCTGCGGGGACACAGCGCCGCGGATGCCCGGGAACGCCTGAAGGAGCGCATCCAGGACGGCGTCTTCCTCGGCTGGCGCAGCCTCCATGTACTCCTGGGCCCCTCCGAGGAGCTCCGGACGGACTTCGAGGCCTTCATCCTGTCGCCCGCGGCGGCCCCCATCACCCGCTTCGCCCAGGCGCCGGTCCCCATGGGGGGAGCCCAGGCGTGGATCCTCTACTACCCCGCCCACTAGGAGGCCCTCCCCCATGAGCCTGCTCGCCATCGGCAGCGTCGCCTTCGACGACCTTGAAACCCCTGCGGGAAAGCGGGAGAACATCCTTGGCGGCTCCGCCAGCTACTTCTCCATCTGCGCCAGCCGCTTCCACCCCGTCCAGGTGGTCGCGGTGGTGGGGGACGACTTCGGCCCCGAGCATCAGTGCGTCTTCGAGGGGCGCCCCATCGACCTGGGCGGCCTCCAGAGGCTTCCGGGCAAGAGCTTCCACTGGAAGGGGGCCTACGGGGAGGACCTGAACGTGGCCCGCACCCTGGATACCCAGCTGAATGTGTTCCAGGACTTCCACCCCGTCCTTCCCGAAGCCTTCCGCCAGAGCCCCTACCTCTTCCTGGGGAACATCGACCCCGTCCTGCAGCTCGACGTGGTGCACCAGATGGCCCGCCGCCCCCGCTGGGTGGCCCTGGACACCATGAACTTCTGGATCAGCGGCAGCCGCGAGGCCCTCCAGAGAACGCTGGCCGAGGTGGACATCCTCCTGGTCAATGAGGCGGAGGTGCGCGCCCTGACCGGGGAGCAGAACCTCCTGAAGGCCTATCGCAGCGTGCGGGCCCTGGGCCCCCGGATCCTGGTGGTGAAGCGCGGGGAGTACGGCGCCATGCTCTTCTCTCCCGACGGCCTCTTCGTGGCGCCGGCCTTCCCCCTGGAGGAGGTGCAGGATCCGACGGGAGCCGGCGACACCTTCGCCGGCGGCTTCCTGGGCGCGCTGGCCGCCGCGGGCAGCCTGGACGGTGAAACCCTGAAGCGTGCGGTGATCATGGGATCCCTGCTGGCGAGCTTCACGGTCGAGGCCTTCGGGACCGAGCGCCTCCAGACGGTCCAAGAGGAAGAGCTTCAGGCGCGCCTGAAAGCTTTTTCCAACATGATCCGTGTGGGCGGACTATAATTCCCCCCAGCTTTTCTTGGGAGAACACGATGTACCAGCGCAAATGGCTGTTTGCGGTTTCGGTCCTGCCATGCCTTGCCCTGAGCCTCCTCGCGCAAGCTCCCGCGAAGGACACCCCCGCGGACGGCAAGGTGCAGGTCGCAACGCACTGGTCCCGCTGGGACTACCCCAAGGAGGTGGTGGTTCCCGAGAAGAGCCAGCTGCATCTCGTGGAGAAGGGCAACACCCTCTGGGACCTGGGCCAGAGCTTCCTGGGCAACCCCTTCGCCTGGCCCCAGATCTGGGAGCAGAACAAGTGGGTGAAGGATCCCCACTGGATCTACCCCGGCGACCCCCTGATCATCCCCGTGGCCAAGCGGGTGGTGGCCACGACCACTGGCGGTCCGACGGATCTTCCTCCCGAGGTGGCCAAGCTCGGCCCTGACCGGCGCCAGCCGAAGCCCATGCTGGACGAGTACGCCTTCACCTTCCAGGACTTCATCCAGCTGCCCTACCTGGCCCCCAAGGGCGCCGAGGCCCACTTCAAGGAGCTCGGCGCGGTGCGCATCACCGACCGTCAGTACAGCGACCGCCAATTCATGGGCGACGGGGAGACCGTCTACCTGGGCCAGGGCAAGGACAAGGGCCTGCGCGTGGGCGACCGCCTCGTGGTGCTGAAGGTCAAGCAGCGGGATCTCCGCCACCCCCTGCCCCAGCTCGCCAAGGGCAGCCTGGGCGACGTGGTCCAGCAGGTCGGCATCGCGCGGCTCACCGAGGTCCACCCCAAGGGTGCCGTGGCCAAGCTGGAGCGCACGCTGGATTCCGTGGAGGTCGGCGACGTGGTGGCCCCCTTCCAGGAGCCCGCCAACCTCAAGGCCCCCCTCCGCACCGACGTCGCCAACCCCATTGCCCTCCAGAATCCGGTGGCCCGCGTGCTCTACGCCCGGGACAACCACCAGCACACCGCGACCGGCGACATGATCCTCATCGACCAGGGCCGCCGCCACGGCCTCAAGGTCGGGGATGTGCTCCTGTCCGCGAAGGACCGCAGCTGGGCCACCGAAACCAAGGGCGGCACGGAACAGACCACCTACTACCTCGGCCAGGTCCTCGTGGTGAAGGTGGAGGAGGCCAGCGCCACCTGCCGCATCCTGCGCGCCAGCGAGGAGATCGCCCCCGGCGACATCGTCACGCGCTGATCGCCACGCATTCCCTGTGCTGCGGGCCCTCAGGGGCCCGCGGTGCGTACCAGGGTGACGAGGGCGCGGGTTCCCCGGGTCGGGAGGACGTAGGGCCGCGCCTCGGCCCTGAAGCCGGGCGGCAGGGGCTCCTCCTCCCAGTCGGCGGCCTTCAGGGCGTGCAGGGGTGCCCCCGGAAGCCCGTGGCGCCGCCACCAGCCCCCCAGGGACGCCAGATCGGCCACGGCCTTGGCCACGCCCGCGTCGGCCCCGAGGGGCGGCAGAGCCTCGAAGCGCCCATGCACCGGCTTGAGCCCCCGCAGCCCCAGCTCCAGGGCGGCTTGGCGCACGAAGGCCAGCTTCTTGCGCGAAGCGTCCACGGCGAGGATCTCCAGATCCGGCCGCGCAAGGGCCAACACGACGGCGGGAATGCCCATGCCCGTCCCGAGGTCCGCCACCCGGGCCCCGGAGGGCAGGGACTCCAGAAGGGGCAGCAGGGCACAGCTGTCCAGCACCAGTTCCTCGAAGCGCGCCCCGGGCTCCAGGGCCGTGAGCGCGTGGATGCGGTTCCACTGGTCCAGCAGCTCCAGGTAGCGGCGGGCGGGATCCAGCAGGGATGGGGGAAGGACGGGCTCCATGTCCTCATAACCATAGCGCCAGCCGAAGCCCGGCGTCCCCCTCGCCCCTCGCGGCCCCGGGAAGCCCTCAGGGAAGCGCTTTCGCGCCGCAGACGACCAGTGCATCCCTATTGTTCTATGCAATTCCACGCAGACATTGACTTTCATGGAGTTACACCGAATACTTCTTCCCGTGAATCGCGAAAGGAGCCCGGCGCATGGGTGGACAGGAGCTCCCGTTTAAAATCGACTGGTCCTCCCGCAGCAAGCTGCGCGGCCCAGGCGAAGGCACGCTGGGAGATCTGCTCCGGAAGCTCCGGGACCGCCTGGCTCCCGAAGCCCAGGGGCTTTCCATCTCCTACGTGGATGACCGGACGATGCGACGCCTGAACCGGGAACACCGGGGCGTCGACCAGACCACCGACGTCCTCAGCTTCCCCTGCGAGCCGGAGCCCGGCGCCTTCCCCCACCTGGGCGACCTCGTCATCAGCCTGCCCGTGGCGGACAAGATGGCCCAGAAGCTGGGGGTGAGCCGCCGCCGGGAGGTGGAGACCCTGGTCATCCACGGCTTCCTGCACCTCTGCGGCCACGACCACGAGCGGGACCAGGGCGAGATGCTCGCCCTCCAGGCCCAGCTTGAGCGCGAACTGCTGGGCGAGGAGCCCCTGCCCATGGCCATGCGGCGCGGCCGCAAGCCCGGAAGCAAGCTCAAGCAACTGAAGGACGGCACCCGCGTGGTGGTGACCGGCCGCGCCGCCCAGGCCCTCGTGCGCCGCGAGAAGGTGAAGCAGGAGCGCGCGGCCCAGAAGAAGCAGGCCGCCAAGGCCGCGGCAAAACCCCGCCCCCCCAAGGACGCCAAGGCACCCCGTCGGGGCCCCGGGCGCCCCCCGAAGCGCGCGCCCGAGGCTGCGCCCCCGGCCCGGCCCCGGCGCCGGAAGCCCGCCCGCGCCCGGAGCGGCATCATCGCCTGATCCTGGCATGGCCGGGGACGGACGGCTCGGGTAGAATGGCCCTTCGGCCTTGAACGGCCCCTCCGGGAGTTCCCGTGATCAACCTCCTGCTGGGCCTGGGCGTCGCCCTCGCCGTGGCGCTGCTCCTCGCCCTTCTCAAGATCAGCCTCTGGTTCGCCGTGCCCCTGGGGCTTGTCGCGGGCTTCGGCCTCTTCATCTGGCTCGGCCGGCGCACCCAGGGCGAGCTGGAGCGCCTCTTCACGCGGGCCGCGGAGCTGCTCAAGAAGCAGCAGTTCGACGCGGCCATCGCCCTCATGCGCGAGGGCTACCGCCTGGCCCCCCGGCAGTTCATGGTGAAGGGCACCCTGGACGGCCAGATCGGCGTGCTTCAGTACATCCGGGGCCCCAAGCACCACGCCGAGGCCGAGCCCCTGCTCCGCAGCGCCAGCATGCAGCACTACATCGCCAAGGCCATGCTCGCCGTCCTGCAGTGGAAGCGCGGCGAGACCAAGGAGGCCCGGCGCACCTTCGACCTGGCCCTGAAGGCGGGCAAGAAGGAGAGCCTGCTCTACGCCGTCTACGCCTACGTGCTGAACGAGCTGAAGGAGCGGGACGCCGCCATCCAGGTGCTCTCGAAGGGCCTGAAGGTCTGCACGGGCGACGAGCGCCTGATCGCGAACCGCACCCTCCTCCAGAACGCCAAGCCCATGAAGATGAAGCTCTACGGAGAGCAGTGGTACCAGTTCCTGATCGAGAAGCCCATCCTGCGCCAGGAGCCCCCGCCCTACGCCCGGGTCTCCAAGCGCGCCCTGCGCGGATAGCCACGAACCCCTTTCCCCGTCCCTGGAGAACACATGTCCGGCCACAACAAATGGTCCACCATCAAGCACAAGAAGGGCGCCCTGGACGCCAAGCGCGGCAAGCTCTGGACGAAGATCCTCAAGGAGATCACCGTGGCCGCCCGTCTCGGCGGCGGTGACGTGAACGCCAACCCCCGCCTGCGCCTGGCCGTGGACCAGGCCAAGGCCGCCAACATGCCCAAGGAGAACTTCGAGCGCGCCATCAAGAAGGGCACCGGCGAGCTCGAGGGCGTCACCTACGAGGAAGTCACCTACGAGGGCCGCTTCCCCGGCGGCGTGGCCATCATCATCGAGGCCATGACCGACAACAAGAACCGCACCACGCCCGAGGTCCGCAGCTACTTCACCAAGTTCGGCGGCGAGCTGGGCACCACCGGCAGCTCCGCCTACCTCTTCTCCAAGCAGGGCCAGATCGTCGTGGACGGCGAGGCGGCCGAGGACAAGGTGATGGAGGTGGCCCTGGAGGCCGGCGCGGACGACGTGGCCGGGGAGGAGGGCGCCTGGGTCATCCAGACCAGCCCCGAAGGCTACCAGGCCGTGAAGGACGCGGTGGACGCCGCGGGCCTGCCGGTTCTGGAGGCCAAGATCATCCTGGCCCCCAGCACCGAGGTGCCCCTGGAGGGCCAGAAGCTCACCAGCTTCCTGAAGTTCATCGACCTCGTGGAGGACAACGACGACGTGCAGAACGTCTGGCACAACGCCGACTACGAGGAACCCGAGGACTAGCTGCCATCCCGCCATACACAAAGGAAGGGCCCGCGGATGCGGGCCCTTCCTGCATCAGCGCTCCGCCACGCGCTGGAAGCGGAACTTCACCCGACGCTGGAGGGCCCGCCCCTCGGGGCTCGTGGGATCGCCATCCACCAGCGCATCCCCCCGCGCCTCCACGGCCACGCCCTTCGGATCCACGCCCCTGGCCACCAGGGCCCGCTGCACCGCCTGGGCGCGCGCGCTGCTCAGTTCCAGCGCATCCCCCCGCCCCCGCTCCCCCGGCGCCGCGTGGCCCTCGCAGACCAGCGTGAAGCCAGGGTACTGGGCCACCAGCTCGGAGATGCGCACCAGCAGAGGCTCGAAGCTCGGATCCAGCGCCGCGGAGCCCTCGCCGAAGAGCACCGAGCCCCGGAAGCTCACGATGCGCAGGCGCACGCCCACGTCCGGCCCCTCGGAGGCGCGCAGGTCCGAGAGCAGGCGCTCCAGATCCGCGGCCCGCTCCGGCGCGATGCCCGGCTGCCCCGGCAGCACGCCCACGCCGCCCGGCTGGGCGGCCTCGGCCGCCCCCTCCGCCTTCAGGCCCACCGCCTGCTTGAAGCGCGCCAGCAGCTGCGCCTGGTCCCGGGCGCTGAAGCTGTAGATCACCGCAAAGAAGGCCATCAGCTGGACCATCAGGTCCGCGAAGGTGATGAGCCAGAGGCTCTCGAAGTCCGCCTTCCGCCGCTGGCGCAGGGGCACCCTAGTCACGGGGGGCCCCGTGGCGACGCACCTTCTGGGCGGGCGCCAGGAAGGCGTTCAGGTGCTCCTCCAGCTGCCCCGGGTTCTGCTCCGTGGCGATGCCCAGCACGCCCTCGATCATGAGCTGGCGCACCTGGGCCTCCTCCCGGCTGCGCACCTCCAGCTTTCCCGCGATGGGAATGGCGAAGAGGTAGGCGATCACCGCGCCCCACAGCGTGGAGAGCAGCGAGAGGGCCATGGCCCCCGCCAGTCCCGAGGGGTCCTTCATGCTGGCAAAGAGCTGCACCATGCCGATGAGCGTGCCCACCATGCCGAAGGAGGGCGCCGCGGTGGCGATGAAGCGGAAGATCTCCTGCCCCTGGCCGTGGCGGTCCTGCGTGCTGTGCAGCTCCGCGGCCAGCGTCTCCCGGATCTGGGCGGGGGGCAGGCGGTCGATGGCCATCTGGAGGCCCTGGGCCAGGAAGGCGTCCCCGGGCAGGTTGCGCTCGAGCCCCTTCAGGCCCTCCCGGCGCGCGCGCTGGCTGAGGCCCACCAGCTGCACCACCAGCGCCTGGGACGTGGCGGGGTGGGAGAAGAAGGCCCGGCTGGCGATGCGGAAGGCCGAGGCCACCTGCCGCAGGGGAAAGCGGATGAGGGTGGAGGCCAGGATGCCGCCCACCACCACCACCAGCGCCGGCCCGTGCAGGAAGATGCGCGGGTTCGGCCCCATGAGGATGGCCACGACGAGCAGCCCCACGCCCAGCAGGAACCCGATCAGCGTGCCTCGATCCATAGATGCCCCCTGGGCAGTATCCGCCCGGAAGGGGCGTCCATGGAAGTTCCGCGCCAAGACAGGCGAGGGGGCCGGTCACCCGGCCCCCTCGACGCGCGCAAGGGCCCCCTACCGGTGGTAGTTCGGGTAGGCGGGGCGCTTCACCGGAACGGGCGGATGCTTCCGCAGGGCCTCCATGGCCTCCTGCACGCCCCGCTCCAGCTGGGGATCACGCCCCTCGCGCCAGGCCTTGGGATCCAGATCCACCTCGATATCCGGCGCCACGCCTTCGTTCTCGATGGCGAGCTTTCCCTCCGGCGTGTAGAAGCGGAAGTGGGGCGCCGTGACGGAGCCGCCGTCCATCAGGTTCGGATAGCCGCCGATGCCCACCAGGCCGCCCCAGGTGCGCTTGCCGATGAGGGGCCCGAGGCCCGCGCGCCGGAAGAGCCAGGGCATGTAGTCCCCGCCGCTGCCGGCGTGCTCGTTGATGAGCATCACCTTGGGGCCCGCCATGGTGCCGAAGGGCTGGCGCGTGTCCTCGCCCTCCCGCAGGGCCCAGTAGCTGTTCACGGGCTTCTTGAGGTAGTCGATGATGTAGTCGGCCGCGCTGCCGCCGCCGTTGAAGCGCTCGTCGATCACCGCGCCCTGCTTGTCCAGCTGCGCGAACCAGTAGCGGTTGAAGTTCGTGTAGCCGCCGTTGGCGGTGTCCGGCAGCCAGACGTAGGCCAGCTTGCCGCCGCTCAGTTCCGCCACCCTGCGGCGGTTCCCCTCGATCCAGTCGAGGTTGCGCAGGCCGATCTCGCTCGCCACGGGCACCACCGTGACCTCGCGCGCCCCCTTGCCGTCGGGCTCGGGGCCGACCTTCAGCACGACCTGCCTGCCGCTCGTGTTCTCCAGCAGACGGTAGGGGCTGTCCTGGCTGGTCAGTTCCTGTCCATTCACAGCCAGCAGGAACTCCCCGGCCTTCACCTCCGCCCCCGGCTGGGTGAGCGGCGCCTGGAGCCTGGGGTTCCAGTTCTCGCCACCGTACACCTTGGCGAAGCGGTAGCGGCCCCTCGCCACCTCGAAGTCGGCGCCGAGCAGGCCGCCGGGAACGCGCTTCGGGGCGGGCATGTCGCCGCCGCCCACGTACAGATGGCCCACGGTGAGCTCGCCCAGCATCTCGTTGAACAGCACGTTCAGGTCGTTGCGGTGGTGCAGCCCCTCCACGTAGGGCGCGTAGCGCTTCTCCGCCGCCTTCAGGTCCAGGCCGTGGTGGTGCGGATCGTAGAAGAAGTCCCGCTCGATGCGCCAGGCTTCGCGGTACATCTGCCGCCACTCTGCGCGCGGGTCGACCTTCAGCTCCACCGCTTCGACGTTCACCTTGCCCTCGCCGGGCTTGGGCGCCTGCCCCGCCGGGGCGATGAACCAGCCCGCCTGCTGGCGGACCAGCATCTTGTCTCCCTTGGCACCGAGGATGAAGCCCTGCACGCCATCCATCACCTTGTCGAGCTTGCGCTTCGCCAGGTCGAAGGTCTGCAGGGTGGCCCCGCCGTTGGGCCCCTCCGACCGGGAGGCGCCCCCTTCGAGCACGAAGAGGGTTCCCGCCTTGCCCGCCGCCAGGCCCACCACGCTGCGCTCGGGGATAGGAAGGGCCAGGATGCGCTGGTCCAGGCCCTCGAAGTCGATGGCGACCGGCGCCTTCTTGTCGGCGCCCTTGGCGTCGTCCTTCTTGGCGCCGTTCCCCTCGTCCTTCTTGTCGTCCTTCTTCTCGGGAGCGGCCTTCTCCTCGTCGCTCTCCGGCGCCAGGGGCGAAGCCTCGCCCTTCTTCAGCACGGCGAGGTAGACGCTCCGGGTGGTGCGGTGGGGATAGGACGTCATGTCGAAGCCGGAGACCGCGGGCCCGATGTTGGTGCTGGCGCTGAAGTAGAGGTACTTGCCCGAGGCATCGAAGACGGCGTGGCCGGCGTCGCTCATGCCATCCGTCACCTGGTGCACGCGGCCGTCCTCCAGGTCCAGCACGTGGTCTGCGCTGTAGCCGTTGGCCAGGGGCTTGTCGGAGGCGATCCAGCGGCTGTCCGGCGGCCAGGCCAGGGCGCTGCGCCCGGAGCGCTGGAAGGTGACCACCTTGCGGGCCTTCCCGCTGGCGACGTCCACCACCCACACGTTCAGGCGCTTGTCCATGAAGGCGAGCTTCCGGCTGTCCGGCGACCAGGTGGGGTCGTAGTAGAAGCTGGGCTCCAGGGTGATTACGCGCGCCTCCCCGCGCCCGTCCTGGGGCTTCAGGTGCAGGGCGTACTCGCCGCTGGCGTCGCTGAAGTAGGCGATGGTCTTGCCGTCCGGCGACCAGCTCGGGTCGCGCTCCATCACACCCGGCGTGCCGGTGAGGATGCGCGGGCTGCCCTTCTCCGCCGGAACGGTGAAGATCTCGCCCCGGGCCTCGAAGACGGCCCGGCTGCCGCTCGGAGACAGCGCAGCCCCGGAGACGCGCGGCCCCACGGGCTCGAAGCGCGCCCGCACGCCCGGCATGTCCCCCTGAAGGCTCACCTTCACCTCTTTCTCCCGGCCGCTGGAGAGGTCATAGAGATGAAGGCTTCCGAACTGCTCGTACACGATGGCGCCCGGCCCGGCCGAGGCGCTCTTCAGGTCAAGGCCCCGGTTCTCGAGGACCTTCGCCACCTGCTTCGTGGCGGTGTCGTAGGCGAAGAGGGTGACGGCTCCCTCCCGGTCCGACAGGAAGTAGATCTTCGACCCCACCCACATGGGGTTGAAGTCGTTGCTGTCCCTGCGGGGGATCTTCGCCACGCGGGAGTCCTTGAGGTCGGCGATCCAGAGGTAGGAGGCGGTGCCACCGCGGTAGCGCTTCCAGGCCTCGAAGGCCCGGCGCATGGGCTCGTACACCAGCTGCTTCCCGTCCGGGGAGAAGCTGCCGTGGTGGGCCATGGGCAGGGGCACCAGCTCGGGCCAGGCCGCCTCCGGCGCCAGGGTGAAGAGCTGCTGGGTGCGCCCCGTCTGGCTGTTGCGCCCGGAGGCGAAGAGGACCCTCCCGTCAGGCGTCCAGCCCTGCACCTGGTCCACGCCCGGGTGCCAGGTCAGGCGCCGGGGGCTGCCGCCCTCCACGGGCACCACGTACACGTCCACGTTGCCGTCGTATTCGCCCGTGAAGGCGATCTGGCGGCCATCCGGGGAGAAGCAGGGCTGGCCCTCCAGCCCCACGCCCGTGGTGAGCCTGCGCGCCTCGCCCCCCTCCCGGGAGCTGATCCAAAGGTCCCCCGCGTGGGAGAAGACGAGATGCCGCGCACTGAGGGCGGGCTGGCGCAGAAGCAGCGGGGCTTCTGCGTGGGCGACGGCACCTGCGGCGAGCAGCAGGGTGGCCAGGGTCAGAGGTCTGGACATGGCGACTCCGGGGAAGGATGACTCCATCATTCCACGAGGCATGCCCCCAAGGGGTTTAGCCGGGTTCAGATCAGCCCGGGAGGAAAGCCCATGGCCAAGCGCACGGGCAGGATGCTCGGGTGGAAGCGCCCGTCGGCGCGGCGGATGACCAGGGCCTCCGGCCGCACCGGCAGCTCCGGGTGCCCGTCCAGCTGGGCAGGGAGATCCTCCCGCCGCTGCCCGGCAGCCAGCAGCAGGCCGTAGGGCTCCCCCTCCTTGAAGCGCAGCTCCTGCAGGCGGGTCATCACCAGGCCCGCCTCGGCATAGGCCGCGCGCAGCTTCGCCTCCTGGTCGTTGGGCAGCACGCAGGCGAAGAGCCCGCCGGGCGCCAGCAGGCGGCAGGCCTCCCGGGCGTAGTCCGCCACCGTGCCCCGCACCTCCAGGCGCGCGGGAACGGCCTGGGGGTGCTCCGCCTCGGTGCGGCTCCCCAAGGGCCAGTAGGGCGGCGATCCCGTCACCAGGTCGAAGGGGCCGCTGGCCGCCAGTCCCCCCTCCCGGAGATCCCCCTCGTGCACGTGGTAGCGGTCCGCGACGCCGTTGAAGGCCGCGCTCTTGCGGGCCAGGCGCGCACTGATGGCCTGGGCCTCCACGGTGTGCAGGACCGCGCCGGGGCAGCGCCAGGCCACCGCAAGGCCCACGCTGCCGATGCCCGAGCCCAGGTCTGCCGCGCGCTGCACCCGCGGGCACCAGCTCGTGCCGAACCAGGCCACCAGGATGTCGTCCACGCTGTAGCGGTGGCCGCGGGCGTACTGGAAGATCCGCCAGTGGCCGCAGAGGTAGTCCAGGGTCTCCCCTTCCTCCGGGGCCGGACCGCCCGGCGGCATCGGCCCCGGGCGCACCCATCCGTGCAGCGCGCGCGCATCCATCCCTTCATGGGAGCATGGGCGGCGGAGCTCCGCCATGGCCCATCTCTTCGAAGCCCTCCCTCTGCGCAGCGTGGTGCTGCCCAACCGCATCGGCGTGCCGCCCATGTGCCAGTACTCCGCCCGGGAGGGCCGGGCCCAGGACTGGCACCTCGTCCACTACGGCGGCCTGGCCGCCGGCGGCGCGGGCCTCGTGATCGTGGAGGCCACCGCCGTGCGCCCCGAGGGCCGCATCAGCCCCGAGGACCTGGGGCTCTGGGAGGACGGCCAGATCGATCCCCTGGCCCGGGTGGCGCGCTTCATCGCCGACCAGGGCTCCGTGCCCGCGATCCAGCTCGCCCACGCGGGCCGCAAGGCCTGCACGCCCGCCCCCTGGAGGGGCAAGGAAGGCAGCATCCCCGAAGCGAAGGGCGGCTGGCGTCCCGTGGCACCCAGCGCCCTGCCCTTCGACACGGGCTGGGCCACGCCCGAAGCCCTGCCCGTGGAGGCCCTGTCCGGCCTCGTGGAGGCCTTCGTGGAGGCCGCCCGGCGCGCCGCCGCCGCGGGCTTCCGGGCCGTGGAACTCCACGCCGCCCACGGCTACCTGCTGCACCAGTTCCTGTCCCCCCTCAGCAACCGGCGCCAGGACGCCTACGGGGGCAGCTTCGAGGGGCGCACGCGCCTGCTGCGGGAGCTCGTCGCCGCCGTGCGCGCCGCCTGGCCCGCCGAGCTCCCCCTGCTCCTGCGCCTCTCCTGCACCGACTGGGTGGAGGGCGGCTGGGACCTGCCGCAGACCCTCGCCCTGCTCCAGGGCCTGAAGGCGCTGGGCGTCGACCTGGTGGACTGCAGCAGCGGCGGCCTGGTGCCCCGGGCCCCGATCCCCGTGGCGCCGGGCTACCAGGTGCCCTTTGCCGCGGCCGTGCGCCGGGAGACCGGCCTTCCCGCCGCGGCGGTGGGCCTCCTCACGGATGCCACCCAGGCCGAGGCCGTCCTGGCGGAAGGCCAGGCCGACCTCGTCCTCCTGGGGCGGGAGCTGCTCCGCAACCCGCGCTGGCCCCTGCAGGCTGCGGCGGCGCTGGGCGCGGACGTGCCCTGGCCGCCCCCGTACCGGCGCGCCCGGTAGGGCCTATTCGGTCTTCGCTTCAGGCGCCTTCTCGGCCGGGGCGGGCTTCTCCGCGGCCTTCTCCGGCGCGGGCTTGGCCTTGGGCGCGGCGACCCGCGCCACCTTCCGGGCGGTCTCGGCAGCGGCCTGGGCCTCCTGGCGGGCGCTCTTCGCCCGGGCCTGGGCCGCCTGGGCGGAATCCTGGGCCTGGAGGGCCTCCCAGGCCTTGGATTCGGTCTCCCGCACCGCTCCCCGGGCCTCCCGCACGGCGGCCCGCGCCGCCATCAGGGCCGCCTCGGCCTTCTGGAGCGCACCCTGGGCCTTGTCCACGTCCCCTTCGGCCTTGGCCAGGGCCGCCCGGGCCGCCCGGACGGAAGGGTCCTTGGCCAGGCGCGGGTCGTCGACCCGGCGCTGCACCTTCCGGTTCCGGTAGCCCGTGGGCCGGGCCTGGAGGGCGGGCAGGGCGCACAGGAGGGACAGGGCGAGCAGGGGCGCGACACGCGGCATGGAGGCTCCGGGGAAAGGATTCCCCATGCTAGCAAGCCCTACTCGTATTCCTCCCGCAGGGTTTCGGGATCCGGCTCCGGGGCCTCCGGCGCGTCCTCCAGGCCGCTGAAGAGGCCGCCTTCGGGCAGCGGCGGCTCGAGCTGGGCGAGGGCCTGCAGCTCCAGGGTGCCTTCGCCGAAATCCGCCAGGCGGGGCAGGTCATGGAGGCCTTTCAGGCCGAAGTGCAGCAGGAAGCCCTGGGTGGTGGCGTACAGCATGGGGCGGCCCACCACGGGCTTGCGCCCCGCGGGCACGATGAGCTCGCGCTCCAGGAGGCTCTTCACCTGGTTGGAGCTGCTGGTGACCCCGCGCAGCTCGTTCAGCTCCGGCACGGTGATGGGCTGGCGGTAGGCGATGATCGCCAGGGTCTCCAGCTGGGCGGGCGTGAGCCGCCCGCTGCGCAGGGTCGTGACCAGCTTGGCCACCAGCTCGCCGTACTGGGGCGCGGTGGCCATCCGCCATCCGCCGCCCACCTCCACCAGGCGGATGCCCCTCGGGGGCTGCAGCCGCTCCTGGAGCTTCTCGAGGGCGAGGCGCAGCGGCCCCTCGTGCAGCCCCGTCAGCTCCTGGAGGCGGGCCAGGTCCAGCACCTCGCCCGTGGCCGTGAAGAGCGCCTCCAGCGCCCCCGGCAGGTCGCCGCCCGCTTCCCACAGGGGACTGGAATCGATGAAGGAGGTCTGGAAGCCGATCTCGTCCTTCACCGGAAGGCCCCCAGGCGCTCGCCCACCTTCACGCTTCCCTCCGTCCGCCCGAGCGCCCAGTCCCCGGCCCGGGGACCGCCCACCAGCAGTACCACCGTGCTGCCGAAGCGGAAGAGGCCCAGGTCGTCGCCGGGGGTGCAGGGCAGTCCCGGCACAGCCAGGCCGCCATCCTTCGGAAGTTCCCGCCCTTCACGCCAGCGGGCGTCGATCTCGCAGCCTCCCACGTGGGTGGCACCCACCAGCACCGCGGCCACCTCGAGGCCCTCGTCCGCTCCCGCCCCCGTGGCGCGCCACGCCGCCCGGCGGTTGCGCACGTAGAGGCGCGGCACGTGGGCGGTGCTCAGGGCGTTCACGGGCCACAGTTCGCCTTCCACCCGCGCCAGGGCGGTCACGCGCCCCTCGCAGGGCACGTGGATGCGGTGGTAGTCCCGGGGGGCCAGGTACAGCGTGACGTAGTGGCCTCCCTCGAAGACGCCGGGGTCGGGCACGTGCTTCAGCAGTTCCTCCAGCCCATAGGGAAGGCCCTTGGCCTGGATGAGGGTGCCCGCCTCCACGCGGCCGCAGGCGGCGATGCGCGCGTCCACGGGGCTGTTCAGGGCGCCGTGCGGGAGCTCCGCCTGGGGACGCAGGCCCGGCTTCAGGCGGCGGGTGAAGAAGGCCTGGGAGGTCGGGTAGTCCTCCAGCGGAAGTTCGGCCTCCGCGAGGTCCGCACCGTAGTGGCGGGCGAAGCGCCCCAGCAGGGGCGCGCGCAGGGCCCGGGGCAGGCGCCGGGCGGCGACCCAGCCCACCAGGGCCGAGCCAAGCCGCTTGGGGTACAGGCGCAGGAGCTGGAGGGGAAGGGGAAGCCCGGACATGGGGCCCAAAGTAGCACGTCTGCGGGGGGCTCCCCGGCCCCACGGCCCGACCCCGGCGATCTGTGGGCTTACACACGGATGACGCTAGAATTGGAACCACCCCTTACCATGTTCTGCCTTGCGCACCCCGCGCCCGCCGCCCCGGCGCGGAACGGTTCTCCCTTCCCGCACCTCACGGGAGTCCACCCCATGAGCCACGCCCCCCACGCCCACCCCTCCAGCCTTGCGGACCAGCTTCGCGAGACCACGGGCATCTCCGTCGCCGCCTGCTACCAGTGCGGCAAGTGCTCCGCGGGCTGCCCCGCGGCCGCCGAGATGGATCTTCCCAGCAGCCAGGTGATGCGCCTGCTGCAGTATCAGCTGGCCGCCATGGACGAGAAGGCCCTGCGCAGCGAGGGCGTGTGGTACTGCCTGAGCTGCGACACCTGCAGCACGCGCTGCCCCCAGGAGGTGGACGTGGCCCGCACCATGGACTTCGTGCGGGGCGAGGCCCTCGCCCGCGGCCTGGCGCACCCGAAGGCGAAGGACATCCTGGCCTTCCACCGGGCCTTCCTGGACAGCATCCGCACCACGGGACGCCTCTTCGAGGTCGGCCTCGTGGCGGACTACAAGCTGCGCAGCGGCCACCTGCTGAAGGACGTCGCCCTGGCCCCGAAGATGTACCTCAAGGGCAAGCTGGGCCTGCTGCCGCACCTCATCAAGGGGCGCGACGCCATGAAGCGCATCTTCGCGCGCACCGCCGCGCGGAAGGGGTGACACCATGCGGATCGGCTACTACCCCGGCTGTTCCCTGCTGGGCTCCAGCAGGGAGTTCGACGAGTCCGTGCGCGCCGTGCTGGGCGCGCTGGACGTGGAACTCGTGGAGGTCCCCGACTGGAACTGCTGCGGCGCCTCCAGCGCCCACATCCTGGACCACGACCTGAGCCTCGCCCTGCCCGCCCGCATCCTGGCCCAGGCCGAGGCCGCGGGCCTGGACGAGGTGCTCGCGCCCTGCGCCGCCTGCTTCAACCGCCTGGCCACCACGCGCCTGGAGCTGGCCGAGCACCCCGACACCCGCGCGCGGATCGCCGAGATCCTTGGCCAGCCCTACGCCGGCACCGTGCGGGTGCTGAACATCCTCGAGCTGCTGGACCGCCTGGGCGAACAGGTGAAGGCGAAGGTGGCACAGCCCTTCGCGCACGACCTCGCCTGCTACTACGGCTGCCTGCTGGTGCGGCCGCCGAAGGCCGTGGCCTTCGACCGCCCGGAGGATCCGCGCAGCATGGACCGCCTCGTGGCCCTCGCCGGCGCCCGCCCGCTGGACTGGGCCTTCAAGACCGAGTGCTGCGGCGCGGCCTTCAGCGTGACGCGCACAGACCTGGTGGGGAAGATGAGCGCGAAGATCCTGGACGACGCGGTGCGCCGGGGCGCCGAGGCCCTCGTGGTGGCCTGCCCCATGTGCCACAGCAACCTGGACATGCGCCGCCCCGCCATCGACGCCCAGCTGGGCGCGTCCCACGCCACGCCGGTGCTCTTCGTGACGCAGGTGCTGGGCCTGGCCTTCGGCCTGCCGCCCGAGCGCCTGGGCCTCCAGCGCCACATGGTCCCCGTGCGGTTCGTCGCCGCGCACGCGTAGGAGCAAGCGATGTCCCGAATCGGCGTATTCGTCTGCCACTGCGGCGAGAACATCGGCGCCACCGTCGACTGCGCGAAGGTTGCCGAGGCCTGCCGCGCGATCCCCGGCGTGGTGTGCAGCCAGGACTACAAGTACATGTGCTCCGACCCCGGGCAGACCCTCATCAAGGAGGCCATCCGGGAGCACGGGCTGGACGGCGTGGTGGTGGCCGCCTGCTCGCCCCGCATGCACGAGCCCACCTTCCGCCGCGCGGTGGAGGAGGCGGGCCTGAACCCCTACCTCTGCGAGATGGCGAACCTGCGCGAGCACTGCTCCTGGGTGCACGAGAAGGGCGAGGCCACCACCGAGAAGGCCGCGGACCTGGTGGCGATCCAGGTGGAAAAGGTCAAGCGCAACGAGCCCCTCTTCCCCATCCAGGTGCCTGTCACGAAGACGGCCCTGGTGGTGGGCGGCGGCGTGGCG
The DNA here is from genome assembly GCA_964292295.1 of uncultured bacterium. Lineage (GTDB taxonomy): Bacteria > Acidobacteriota > Holophagae > Holophagales > Holophagaceae > CAXYVC01. The sequence continues at coordinate 12,526 of CAXYVC010000012.1, read as the reverse complement.
GGCATCCAGGCCGCCATCGACATCGCCAACGCGGGCCACAAGGTGGTGCTGCTCGAGAAGAGCCCCTCCATCGGCGGGCACATGAGCCAGCTCTCCGAGACCTTCCCCACCCTCGACTGTTCCCAGTGCATCCTCACCCCCAAGATGGTGGAGGCCGCGCGGCACCCCAACGTCACGCTCATGACCTACAGCGAGGTGGAGAAGGTCGAGGGTTTCATCGGCAACTTCAAGGCCACGATCCGCCGCAAGGCCCGCCACGTGGACGAGAAGCTCTGCACGGGCTGCGGCCTCTGCACCCAGAAGTGCCCCAACAGGAAGATCCCGGACGCGTTCAACGAGGGCCTCGGCACGCGCGCCGCCATCTACGTGCCCTTCCCCCAGGCGGTGCCCAACAAGCCGGTGATCGACACGGAGCACTGCACCCACTTCAGGAACGGCAAGTGCGGCGTGTGCGCCAAGGTCTGCCCCACCCAGGCGATCCGTTTCGAGCAGGAGGACGAGCTCGTCACGCTGGACGTGGGCGCCATCGTGCTGGCCACGGGCTTCGAGGTGATGCGCACCGAGGCCTTTCCCGAGTACGGGTACGGACAGCACAAGGACGTCATCGACGGCCTCCAGTTCGAGCGCCTGGCCTCGGCCTCCGGGCCGACGTCGGGGCTGATGAAGCGCCCCAGCGACGGCAAGGAGCCCCAGACGGTCGTCTTCATCGCCTGCTCCGGCAGCCGGGACCGCGCCAAGGGCGTGGGCTACTGCAGCAAGATCTGCTGCATGTACACCGCCAAGCACGCGATGCTCTACAAGCACAAGGTGCACGGCGGCAAGGCCTACGTCTTCTACATGGACATCCGCGCCAACGGCAAGAACTACGACGAGTTCGTGCGCCGGGCCATCGAGGAGGACGGCGTGCAGTACGTGCGCGGCCGCGTGTCGCGCATCTTTGAACAGGACGGCAAGCTCATCGTGAAGGGCGCCGACACCCTCCTGGGCGGCCAGCCCCTGGAGATCGAGGCGGACATGGTGGTGCTCGCCACCGCCGCCCTGGCGCCGAAGGGCCAGGACGCCCTGGCCCAGAAGCTGCACGTGAGCTACGACGAGTACGGCTTCTTCACCGAGGCGCACCCCAAGCTGAAGCCGGTGGAGACGAACACCGCGGGCATCTTCCTGGCGGGGGCCTGCCAGTCGCCCCGGGACATCCCCGAGACCGTGGCCCAGGCCAGCGGCACCGCCGCCAAGGTGGTGGCCCTCTTCAGCCAGGACACGCTCACCCGCGAACCCATGGTCGCCCACGTGATCAAGCAGCCCGCCCCGGCCTACAGCCCCTGCACCGGCTGCTTCCTGTGCCAGAGCGCCTGCCCCTACCAGGCCATCGAGCAGGAGGCCATCACCTCCCGCAGCGGCGAGGTGATCCGCACCATCGCCCGCATCAACCCGGGGCTCTGCCAGGGCTGCGGCACCTGCGTGGCCACCTGCCGCACCAAGGCCATCGACCTGCACGGCTACTCCAACGCCCAGGTCTACGCCGAGATCATGAGCCTCTGAGGTTGCCCATGGCCGAGACCTTCGAACCCAAGATCACCGCCTTCGTGTGCAACTGGTGCACCTACGCGGGCGCGGACCTCACGGGCACCAGCCGCATCAAGTACCAGCCCAACGTCCGCGTCATCCGCCTGCCCTGCACCGGGCGCATCGACTTCATGCTGATCCTCAAGGCCTTCGCCCGGGGCAGCGACGGCGTCATCGTCTCGGGCTGCCACCCCAACGACTGCCACTACACCTCGGGCAACTACCACGCCCGCCGGCGCTGGATGGTCTTCCGCGACCTCATGGACTTCATGGGCGTGGACACGGAGCGCGTCACCTTCTCCTGGGTGAGCGCCGCGGAGGGCGCCAAGTGGGCGCAGCTCGTGAACGAGGTGACCGACCGGGTGCGGGCGATGGGGCCCTACACCGAGTACCAGCGGCTCGCCGGCGCGGGCGTGGCGTAGGAGGCGACGCGATGGAAGCGCTTCAAGCCAAGGCGAAGGAACTGCTCGCGCAGGGCCGCGTGAAGGCCGTGCTCGGCTTCGAGGTGGGCACGGAGGGCGCCCTGCGCCCCTGCTTCGCCCGGAAGGCGGAGGACGCCGGGCGCCTCGTGTGGAAGGGCGATGGGGAGGGCGGCAACCTCGCCGCCTACGTCACCCGGCGGGAGACGCGGGCCCTCGGCCCCGTGGCGGTGGCGGGAGGGCCGGACCTCGTGCGCTCCCTCCTGCAGCTCACCGCGGAAAAGCAGCTGCGGGACGGCGAGGTGCTCGCCCTGCTGCTGCGGGACGGCGCGGTGACGGAGCTGGCCACCCAGGAGGACCTGGAGGCCGCCGCGGCCCAGCTTCCCCGCGGGCTGTCCGAGGCCGACCGGGAGCTGATGGCGCGCCTCTCCGCCATGGACCGCAGGGAGCGCTGGGCCTACTGGCAGCAGGAACTCGCCCGCTGCGTGAAGTGCTACGCCTGCCGCGCCAGCTGCCCCATGTGCTACTGCGCACAGTGCACCATGGACTGCAACCGGCCCCAGTGGGTGCCCGTGCCCGCCCACGCCATCGGCAACCTGGAGTACCACGCGGTGCGCGCCATGCACCTGGCCGGGCGCTGCGTGCAGTGCGGCGCCTGCGGGCGCGCCTGCCCCGCGGGCATCCCCGTGCACCTGCTCACCTTCTTCGCCGAGGACAGCACGGCCCGGCAGTTCGGGCAGCACGCGGGCGCCAGCGCCAGGCTGGACTACGCCCTCGGCACCTTCCGCCCCGACGACAAAGAGACCTTCATCCGGTAGGGCACCATGGCTGAGCGATTCCTCATCACGACGGCTGGCCTCGAGCAGCTCTTCGCGGCCCTGGAGGCCGCGGGGCGGCGCATCCTGGCCCCCACGGCGCGGGACGGCCGCACGGAGCTCTGCCCCGTGGCGCGCTTCGCCGCGGTCTCCCTGGACGCCCTCCAGACGGCCCTCGGCGCCAAGGAGATGGCCTTCCCGAGGGCCGAGCGCCTCCTCTCCTACCGCATGGCCCCCGGCCGCGTGGAGCTGGAAGGCGCGGAGCCCGAGGTTCCGCCCACCGTGCTCTTCGGCGTGCGCCCCTGCGAGGCCGCGGCCTTCGCCAGCCTGGACGCGGTCTTCAACTGGGACACGCGGGACGCCTTCTTCAACGCGCGCATGGCCCAGCTCACCGTTGTCGGCGTGAGCTGCACGCAGGCGGACGCGGCCTGCTTCTGCACCTCCGTGGGCGGAGGTCCCGGCGCCACGAAGGGCAGCGACCTGCTGCTCACGCCCCTGGCCGACGGCGCCTTCCTGGCGGAAGTCCTCACGGAGAAGGGCCGCGCCCTGCGGGACCTGGCGCCCTCCGCCTTCGCGCCGGGGGACGCGGACAAGGAGGCCCGGCTGGCAACGCTGCCCGCCGCCTTCGACGCCGGCGCCCTGCGGGAGAAGCTCGGCGGCCTCTTCGAGCACCCCCTCTGGGCCGAGCAGAGCCTGCGCTGCATCGGCTGCGGCGCCTGCGCCTACGTGTGTCCCACCTGCGCCTGCTTCGACCTGCAGGAGGAGGCCGACCGGCGCGCGGGCCAGCGCCTCCGCACCTGGGACAGCTGCGGCTTCGCCCAGTTCACGCTGCACGCCTCCGGCCACAACCCCCGCGAGACCCAGGGCCAGCGGTGGCGCCAGCGGGTCTACCACAAGCTCAAGTACTTCCCCGAACGCTTCGGCTTCCCCATGTGCGTGGGCTGCGGCAAGTGCAGCCGCGCCTGCCCGGCGGACATGAACCTGAAGGAGCACCTGGTCCAGGCCGCGGAGGTGGCGCTGTGAGCGAGAACATCTACCTGCCCCACCTCATGCGCATCGCCGCCATCACGGAGGAGGCGCCGGGCGTGAAGACCTTCCGCCTGGAGTTCGTGGACGAGGCCGCCGGGAAGGCCTTCGCCTTCCGCACGGGACAGTTCGGCCTGTACAGCGCCTTCGGCGAAGGCGAGAGCACCTTCTGCATCGCCTCGAGCCCCACCCGCACCGGCTACATCGAATGCACCTTCCGGGAGGCGGGGCGCGTCACCTCCGCCCTGGCCGACAAGGAGGTCGGCGACATCGTGGGCTTCCGCGGCCCCTACGGCAACGTGTTCCCGATCGAGGACTGGAAGGGGAAGAACCTCGTCTTCATCGCCGGCGGCATCGCCCTGCCGCCCCTGCGCAGCGTCATCTGGAACTGCCTGGACCTGCGGGACTGGTTCCAGGACATCACGGTGGTGTACGGCGCCCGCAGCGTGGCGGACCTGGTGTACAAGCACGAGCTGAAGGCCTGGGGCGAGCGCCCCGACCTGAAGCTCGTGTGCACGGTGGACCCGGGCGGCGAGACGCCCGCGTGGACCGGCAAGGTGGGCTTCGTGCCCCCCGTCGTGGAGGCCCTGGGCCTCGTGCCCGAGAACACCGTGGCCATCGTGTGCGGCCCGCCCATCATGATCAAGCTCACGCTGCCCGTGCTCTCGAAGCTCGGCTTCGCGCCGGACCAGATCTTCACCACCCTGGAGAACCGCATGAAGTGCGGCCTCGGCAAGTGCGGGCGCTGCAACACCGGCAGCAGCTTCGTCTGCAAGGACGGCCCAGTGTACACCCTCGCCCAGCTCCAGGAGCTGCCCGCCGAATACTGAGCCCGCATCCTGCGGCTGAGCTCAAGCCACGTGGGAAGCCAGGGAAGACGTGCCTACGCTTCCCCGAGCCAGCGTTCGGCGTCGATGGCGGCGCGGCAGCCGCTGCCGGCGGCGGTGATGGCCTGGCGGTAGCTGGGGTCCGCCACGTCCCCCGCGGCGAAGACCCCCGCCACGGGGGTGCGGCTGGTGCCGGGCTCCACCACCAGGTAGCCGTTCTCGTCCGTGGGGAGCTGGCCGTGGAAGAGCGCCGTGTTCGGCTGGTGGCCGATGGCCACGAAGAGCCCATCCAGGGGCAGCTCGCAGGTGGAGCCGTCCAGCGTGTCCTTCAGCTTCAGGGCGCGCAGCTTCTCCACGGCACCCATGGGCGTCTCCGCCATCTGGGTCTCCAGGGCGGCCACCACCTTGTTCCAGTGCACCTGGATCTTGGGGTTGGCGAGGGTGCGCTCTTGCATGGGCTTCGAGGCCCGGAAGGCGTCCCGGCGGTGGATCAGGTGCACCTTCGACGCGAAGTGCGTGAGGTATGTCGCCTCCTCCAGGGCCGTGTCGCCCCCGCCCACCACGGCCACCTCCTTGCCGCGGTAGAAGAAGCCGTCACAGGTGGCGCAGGCGGACACGCCCCCGCCGCTGCGGGAGAGCTCCTGGTCCTTGCCCAGGCCCAGCCAGCGGGCGCTGGCACCGGTGGCCACGATCAGCGCGTCGCAGGTGTATGCGCCGCGCTCCGTCTTCAGGCGGAAGGGGCGGCTGGAGAGGTCGGCGGATTCCACGGTCTCGGAGAGGATCTCCGTGCCGAAGCGGAGGGCCTGCTGGCGCATCTCCTCCATGAGCTCGGGCCCCTGGATACCGTTCCGGAAGCCGGGATAGTTCTCGATCTCCGTGGTGATCGTGAGCTGGCCGCCGGGCTGCGCGCCCTCGAAGACCAGGGGCGCCAGGCTGGCCCTGGCCGTGTAGATGGCCGCCGTGTACCCCGCGGGGCCGGTGCCGAGGATGATGACCTTGCGGTGCGTCGCGTTCATGTCGTGTCCTTCCCGTGGGGGCTCGCGGCCTAGCGGCCTTCCAGCCAGGCGCGCATCTGTTCCGGCTTCTGGAAGCCCAGGATACGGCGCAGTTCCTTTCCGTCGGCGTCCAGCAGGATCACGCTCGGATAGCTGCGCACCTCCAGCTTCTTCGCCAGGTCCGGGCGCTGCTTATCCGTGTCGATGCGCACGGCGACGGCGTTCTGGCGGATCCAGGCCTCCACCTCCGGGGCGGGCCAGGTCTTGTGGTCCAGCTCCTTGCACTGCGCACACCACTCCGCGTAGATGTCCACCAGCACCAGCTTCTTCTCCGCCTTCGCCCGAGCCAGCGCCCCTTCCAGGTCCTGGCTCATCCAGGTCTCGGGCTTGGCTTCGGCCTGGGCCGCCGCACCGCCCCGGGGCAGCAGCGGAAGGTCCAGCCCCGTCTCCACGGCCTTCAGGCCCAACAGGAGCCCGAGGGCGAGGCAGAGCAGGGCCACGCCCTTGCGCAGGCCTCCAACCAGTCCCTCCGCGGCCTCGAAGGCCCCGAAGACCCCGGAGGCCACGAGCAGCACCACGGTCCACAGGGCGAAGCTGGTCCACTCCGGCAGCAGCAGGCGAAGGTTCCAGACCGCGTAGCCGAAGACCAGCAGACCGAGGAACTGCTTGAAGCGGATCAGCCAGTCGCCGCTCTTGGGCAGGGCGGAGACGGCCACGCCGCCCACGATGAAGAGGACACCCATGCCCTGGGCGAAGAGGAACATCTTCAGGGCCCCTTCGAACACCAGCCCCTTGGCGGCGATGTCGAGGATGGCCGTGCCGATCAGGGGACCGACGCAGGGCGCGGACAGGGGGCCCAGGATGAGGCCCATGACGAAGGCACCCAGGAAGCCGCGCCGGGGGCCGGAGCTCTGGAGCTTCGCGGCCAGGCTGTCCGGCAGCTTGATCTCGAAGGCCCCGAAGAGGCTCAGGGCGAAGAGGGCGAAGATGAGGCTCACGGGGACCAGGAAGGCGGGCTTCTGGGCAAAGGCGCCGAAGGCGCCCCCCGAGCGGGCGGCAAGAACCCCGAGGGTGGTGTAGGTCACCGCCATGCCCTGGGTGAGCACGATGCCGAGCAGCAGCCCCTTGCCCTTGCTGGCGCCCCGAGCGCCGATGATGGCCATGGTGATGGGGATCATCGGCAGCACGCAGGGCGTCAGGCTGGCGGAGATGCCCCCCAGGAAGAAGAGGATCAGGCTGAGCAGGAGGCCCGTCCGCCCCTGGCCCTGGCTTTGGCTTTGGGGCGCGGCCGGCAGCTCCGCCTTCATGGCGGGTGCGGCAACCGGGGCCACCGCCGTGGCCGCAGCGGCAGCCTCCGGCACCTTCGGAGCCTCGATGACCTTGTCGGGAGCCTTGTCGCTGGCCTTGTCCGCCCCCTTCGTCGCCGGCAGCTCCGAGGCGGGAACGCTCAGGGTGCGGTCCGTGGGCGGGAAGCAGGAGCCCCCCTCGCCCTCCGTGCAGGGCTGGTAGGTCACCACCAGCTTCACCGTGCCAGAGACGCCCTCCGCCACCAGCGGGAAGCGCTGGGTGCCGTGCCACACCGCATCCCCCAGCTCGTCCTTCCCCGTCGCCGGGGGCAGCTTCCCGAAGGACACCTTCCCCTTCTGCCCCGGCGCCAGGGCCACTTCCATGAAGGCCTTCTTCAGGTGGACCTTCGCCGGGATCTGCACGACCAGCGTCCCTTGCTTCACCGCCAGGGACACATCCTTCTCGGGGTCGAAGGCCCAGGCCGACACGGCCACGAAGGCCGCCGCCAGGAGACTAAACAACTTGTTAGTCATATGCACCTCTGAAGCAAATATGCATCCACATCCATGATGCCATGGATCCCCGCCCCGCCCATCATCGGCTTTTTCGGGAAGGCGGGGTGGCGCCAGACTGTCGGAATGCCTGCGCCTTCCGAATCCCCCCTCTTCCGCACCCTGGAGGCCCGCCTGCGCACCCGCTGCGCCGCCGAAGGCCGCGAGGGCGCGCACGGCGTGGCCCACGCCCTGCGCGTGGCCCGCCAGGCGGGGTCCATGGCGCGGGAGGGGGGCGCCGCCCCGGCGGTGTGGGCCTTCGCGGGGCTGCTGCACGACCTGGTCCACGTTCCCAAGAACCACCCCGACAGATCCCGCGCGGGGGAACGCTGCGCCGCCGAGGCCCGCGCCTGGTGCCTGGACACCCCGGGCCTTGAGCCCCTGGCCGAAGCCGTGGCCTGCGCGGTGCGCACCCACAGCTTCAGCGCGGGGCTCCCCCCGGAAAGCCTCGAGGGAGCCGTGCTGCAGGACGCGGACCGCCTGGAAGCCATCGGCGCCATCGGCATCGCCCGCTGCTTCGCCACCGGCGGCGGCATGGGCGCGGATCTCTGGGACGCCGAGGACCCCTGGGCGAAGACCCGCCCCCTGGACGACCGCCTCCACAGCCTCGACCACTTCCCTTTGAAGCTGCTGCGGCTGGCGGAAGCCATGAACACAGGTGCGGGCCAACGGCGGGCCCGGGCGCGCCACGCCACCCTGGAGGCCTTCCTGGAGGCACTGCGCGCCGAGCTCAGCTGATCCGCTGGAGGCGCCGCAGGAGCTGATCCATGCGCGCCCGGCTCACCCGCAGGCGGGCGCCGTCCTGCATGACGGCCTCGCCCGCGCGGTCGGGAGGGTTCGACACCTCCACGAGGGCATCGAGGTTCACGAGGCTGGAGCGGTGGATGCGGGCGAAGCGCTCCCCCAGCAGGGCCTCGAGGGCGTCCATGCCCTGGTCCAGGGGCACCTTGCCCCGGGCGGTGTGGGCGAAGACCTGGCGGAATTCCGTGTGCAGGTACAGCACCTCGCTCCAGCGGAAGACGAGGATGCGGTCCTTCACCGTCACGGTGAAGCGCTCCGCCCCCGTCCGGTGGCCCAGGTCCTTCACGGCGCGGAGCACGGTACCCAGGTCCGCCTCGGCGTGGACCTGGCGCAGGCGGGCCAGCGTCTCCCCCACCCGCGGGAGGCTCAGGGGCTTCACCAGGAAGTCGCACGCCGCCCACTCGAAGGCGCGGAGCGCCTGGTCCTCCTGGCTGGTGACGAAAACGATGCGGGGCAGGCGGTCTTCCCGCGCCCGCAGGCGCTCCAGCATGGCGAAGGCACCGTCTGGCGGGAAGACGATGTCCAGGAAGAGCACGTCCACCGGATCCTGCGCCATGCGCTGCAGCGCCGTGTCGCCGTCCTCCGCCTCCCACGCGCAGGCCGCGTCCGGGGCCAGGCGCTCCAGGGCGCGCAGCAGCACGCGGCGCGCCACGGGCTCGTCCTCCACCACGCCGTAGCGGAAGGCCGCGGGACGGAGAACCTCCGGACGGAGCCCCTTCATGCGTGCGGATCCCCCGCCCCCCGGGACCCCAGCCAGGCCTCCGCCTGGCCCTCCAGGCTGGCCAGGAGGCCCCGGGCGCGCCCCACCTGCGCCACGAGCAGCGCCGCGGTGGGATCGCCCTCCTCGCTGCGGTCCCGCAGCGCCCGGGCGCTGGCGGAAGCGCCATCCAGGATCCGGCGCACGCGCCGCACCATGGCGTGGAGCGCCAGCATCGAAGGGTCGCTTCCCCGCGCCCCGTCCCGCGCCCCACCGGGCAGGACGCTCACCAGGAAACCCGTCTCCCCCGCCCCCTCGCTCCAGCGCTCCACCTGCACGTCCGCCCAGGCCGGCCCATCGCCGTCGCCGCGGAGGGTTGCCCGGAAGCCCGCCCGGCCGCAGCGCGCGGCGGCGGCGGTGGCCCGCCCCAGGATGCGCGTGGCGCGCTCCCGGTCCTTGAGCTTCGGGAAGCAGGCCGCCAGGATTCCCGGCAGGTCGCGGGCGCCCTCGCACCCGCCCTGGGCGTAGACGAGCTCGCCCCCGCCGCGCAGCAGCACGAGAAGAGGCAGGGGAAGGGGACGTTCGACCATGGGCAATGGGACAGGAAGGGACAGTGTAGGAGAGTGGGTCCATGGCCGATGCCGGGCCATGGGGAAATGCCGAAGCACCACCTCCGCGTGACGAAGTCCCGCCCCGGGCGCCCCCAAGCGCCGGCCCCCAGGGATAGACTGAAAGGCCATGCACACCCCCTGCATCACCCTGCGCCGCGCCTTCGTCGCGGACCACTTCCATGCCCTTCCCGCCTTCCGGGAGGCCCGCCACGGGCACAACTGGGAGCTGGAGGCCACGGTGGTCCTGGAGGACGAGGGCACGGAGGCCGCCCTGGCCGAGGCCCTGGACGCCTGGGTGCGCACCGCGGACTACGGCCTCCTGAATGCCCAGCCCCCCCTCGAAGCGCGCAATCCCACCGCGGAGGCCGTGGCCCAGTGGGTGCTGGAGGCGCTGGAGGCCCGGGGCTTCCGGGTCGAGCAGGTCCGGGTGCGGGAGAAGACGAACTACTGGGCCGCCTGCCGGCGGGAGGCCCCGTGAAGCGGCACGCCCTGCCGCTCGCGGCCCTGGCCCTCCTGGGCCTCCAGGCCTGCCGGCGCAGCACGCCCCCCCCGCCCGCGCCCCCGCGGGAGGACGCCGCCCTCGCTCCCTGGAGCTGGCATGCCCTGGGGGGCATCCTCGTGGTGGAGGGCGAGACCGACCGTCCCCTGGAGCTGCACCTGAAGGGCCGCTTCATGGATGAGCGGCGCCGCGTGGAATACGGCCCCGTGCGCTGGGAGCTGTACCGCCCCCCGCCCGGCGAAGTCGCAGAGCTGCGGGGCGACGGGCGCCTGCTCGCCCGCTGGGACTTCGACGCGCCGGCTCCCGAAGCCGCCCCTCTCCCGGCCCCCGTTCCCGTTCCCCTCGCACCGGCGCCCAAGGCGCCCCCTCCCCCAGCGGTGCAGAAGCCCCAGCCGGTCCCACCGAAGCCAATGCCCCGCCCCGCCCCGGCACCCACCGCGCCCCCATCCCGCTCGGTCCCGCCAGCGCCCAAGCCGCCTCCGGCAGCGCCGAAGCCCCGCCCGGAGACGCCGCCCGTTCCGAGGCCCGCAGCCGCCGTGCGCCCGTCCCCACCCTTTCCGCAGCCCACGGAGCCCAGGTCCGGCGCGCCCTTGGACCTTCTGCGCGGCCCCAGGGGCGGCCGCCGGGTGGCGCTCACCTTCGACGGCGGCAGCAGCAGCGAAGAGGCCACAGGGGTGCTGGGCGCCCTCCAGGTCCGCAACCTCCGCACCACGGTCTTCCTCACGGGGGCCTTCATCCGCCGCTTCCCGGAATTGGTGCGGCGCATGGCCCGGGAGGGCCACGAGGTGGGCAACCACACCTTCAGCCATCCCCACCTGGCCCCGGCGGGACGGCGCGATCCCGCCTGGACGCGGGCGCGCTTCCAGGCCGAGCTGCGGGACACGGAACAGGCCTTCGCGGCGCTCACGGGACGCTCCATGGCGCCCCTCTGGCGCGCGCCCTACGGCGAACACACCGCGGAGCTGCGCGCCTGGGCCGAGGAGCTGGGCTACCGCCACGTGGGCTGGAGCGAGGGCGCGGACACGCTGGACTGGGCCACGGCCCGGGACCGCCGACTCTACCGCACGGGCGACGCCATCCTCGCCCGGCTGCGCGCCCGCATGGCGCGCCAGGACGGAGACGGCCTCATCGTGCTCATGCACCTCGGCTCCGCCCGCCCCGCGGAGGACCGCCCCGCCCAGGGCCTGGGCGCCTTCCTGGACGCCTCCCTGCACGCGGGATGGCGCTTCGTTCCTGTCTCCGAGTATCTGCCCAGCGCAAGCGCCCGCGCGGCCATGGCGGATGGCGCGCCCTCCCGGCGGGGCGCCGGGAGACGGTAGACTCGAGGCATGCGGCCCAAGGAAGCAGCCTCGCCCGGCATGGGCCGAACCCTCGCGCGGATCCTGGCGGGAGCCTTCGCCCTCGTCCTCCTCCTCTCCCTGGCGAGCTACCACCCCATGGACGCCTTCCTGCTGGACCAGTCCAGCACCGGCGGCGCCATCCGCAACCTCTGCGGCCACGTGGGCGCCAACCTCGCGGGCCTGCTGCGCACCCTGGCGGGCGTCGGCGCCTGGCTCGTGCCCGCCTACATCCTGTGGGAGTGCTTCCCCGCGGAAGGAGCCCGCTGGCACCGCCGCATCGCGTGGCTCGCCCTCACCCTCGCCTGCTGGACGGCGCTGGGGGCCTTCGGAACCCGCCTGTGGAGCGACGGCTCCCACAGCCTGGAGCTGCGCTGGGGCGGCTGGCTGGGCTCCGCCCTGTGGCCCCCCTGCCGCGCCGCCCTGGGCCCCGTGGGCCTTCCCCTGCTGCTGGGCGCCCTGGCCCTCGTGAGCCTGCTGGTGATCGCCCCTCTGCTCATGCGCGCCCTGGGGTCGCTGCTCCGCCGCTGGCTGGGCGAGCGGGCCTGGCCCTGGCTGCGCCCCCTGCCGGGAAGGGGCCTGCGCGGAGCCCTCGGCATGGTGCAGCGCCCCTGGCTGACCTGGCGGAAACGCGACACGAACCCGCCCGACCTCACGGCCAGCGACCTGCCGGAGCTCCAGCCCGCCCCCCCCCAGCGCCGCATCGAGGGTGGGCAGCTCGAGGCCTTCGCCCGCGCCCAACAGGCCCAGGCGGAGTTCCGCCGCCCGCCCGGCAGCCTGGTCCTCGAGAGCGCGCTGCCCGTCATCCAGAGCATGCGCCTGGATACGCCCTCCGAGCTGCCCGTCATCGCGAGCCTGCGCCTCGACAGCCGCAGCCTGGCCGAACTCCAGGGCGCCGACATCCTGGAGCCGGGCGACCTGGCCCCCTCCCCGGAGCCCCTGCCGCCCCCCACCCTGCTGCGGGACCTCCCGCCTCCCCCGCCGCCCAACCCCCCCGTCGTCCAGCCCAGGGTCACCGAGGACCGCTTCGGGCGCGCAAGCATCCAGCAGCCCCTGGGCCTCACCCAGCCCACCCCCGCCCGTCCGCTGCCCCATCCC
>CAXYVC010000011.1:0-46036 GCA_964292295.1 uncultured bacterium | reverse complement strand
TTTCACGAACGGCGAACGCGATGCTCAACCCGTGGCCTGGGGGGTGAATCGATACTCCATCCGGACGTAGGCGATGCGGGCGCTGACCCATTCGGCGTGCTGGTCGAGCAGGAGGCTGCCCAGCAGGCGTAGCACGGAGGCCCGGTTGGGAAAGATGCCGACCACGTCGGCTCGGCGGCGCAATTCCCGGTTTTCCCGCTCCAGCACGTTCGTCGAGTGGATCTTCCGCCAGTGGGCCTTCGGGAAGTCCATGAACGCGGTGACATCCTCGACGGCCTCGTCTAGCAGGGCTGCGAATCCGGGGTGTTTCCGCTCCGTATCCCTCGCCAGGGCGGCGATCAGGGCCTGGGTCTCCTCCTTCGTGGACGCCTGGAAGGCCCGCTTGAGGCGATCCAGAACCTGCTCCTGCACGGCCTTGGGCAGGCGGACGGCGGCGTTGCGCATGAAGTGGACGCGACACCGCTGCCAGGTCACCCCGTTCAGGACCTTTCGCACCGCCGCCTTCAGCCCGGCGTGGGCGTCCGAGACGACCAGTTCGACGCCCGAGAGCCCGCGTTGGAGGAGGCTTTCCAGGAAGGACGACCAGGCGCTTTCCATCTCGCCCTCGGCCACGGTCAGCCCCAAGACTTCCCGCTTTCCCTCGGCGTTCACGGCCATGGCCACCATCACCGCCAGCCCCACCACGCGGCCGCCCTCGCGGACCTTCGGATAGAGCGCATCCAACCAGAGGTAGCGAAAGGGCCCTTCCAACGGGCGGTTCCGGAAGGCTTCCACCTCCGCGTCCAGTTCCTGCGCCAGTCGGGAGACCTCGGACTTCGACATTCCCCGACAGCCCAGGGCCTCCACAAGCGCCTCGACCTTCCGGGTGCTCACACCCACCACGTAGGCCTCAGCCGCCACGTTCACAAAGGCCTGCTCCCAGCGTCGGCGCGGCTCCAAAAAGGCCGGGAAGTAGCTGCCCCGACGCAGCTTCGGAATGGGCAGCACCAGTTCACCGAGCCGCGTCTGGAACTCCCGCTCCCGGTAGCCGTTCCGGTGGTTCTCACGCGAGGGCGTCCGCTCGCCCGGCGCGGCCTGGCAGAGCCCCGCGACGTCCGACTCCATCACCGCCTGGAGCCCCATCACGAGCACCCGCCGCAGGAAATCACCGTTCCCCTCCTCCAACACCTTGCTCAGGGCCTCCAGCCCCGAGACCCTATCCATGGCCATCGCTCCCTCCGTCGGTAAGTCGGCAAACTCACCTTACGGACCCGGTGGCCAACCTATGTGGCCTCGGCTCTTACACCACTTGGGGGGACTCTATCCGGTCTTCTGGAACCTCCTGCTTGGTAGCATCTCAGCCAGTCTACCGCCTCACTCCTGTGTCCTTCACTAAGTGTGGGTACCAGGATGCACCTGGACCCCGCCATCTTCAAAAAGGATGCCCGCTCAGGAATCGCAATCGATCATACCCAGGGATATGCAGACGCATGATGGTTTCAGCGACCACTTTGGCTTCGCATCGTCCTGATCGCAGGTAATCACATAGCATGATAAGCCCCCCTACCCCAGAGACTTCCCAGAGGGGAACCGATTCGGCCTCGATACCCTCTGGGAGACAACAAATTGATTTGCGCAGGGATCCGTGGACTATGGCCGCCTGGATTACGTTCCCATTTTTGTCCAGTATCCAGAGTAGCTGCCCGTCCTCAGCGCTACGAATAGCATGACTGCAGTGATCGCAGGCGATTGGAAAGATGCCTGATGGGTATGGGTAGACGTTCAACGGTGATGCCACCAGATCAGGACCTGGATGGCCATCATGTAGAGAAGTCCGGCGACCAACAGTCCGATGAAGCCCCAGACCGGCCAGAAAGGTCCGTTGTTGATGTTTGCCCTGACGCAGGTTGCGCAGGTCAGGAGCATGCCCACGATGCACACGAACCCCGCAATCGCGTAGTGCTTCTTGAGGCGTTTGGCGGTGAGTTCGACGAGGCTGGCCTGGGCTTGGCGCCTCTCTCCCTCCATAGCCAGTGGGTTCACGACCTGTAGGGGATAGCCGCACCCAGGGCATGTCACAGCCTGATCCGAGACTTCTCTCTTGCATTCTGGACAGGTCATCAAGGCCATGGTTGCTTCCTACATGTTCGGCTTCATGGCCTTGCGCTGGTCCTGCTCAGCCAATTCCCTGCGCATGGCTTCCGCGAGCGGTACCGAGTCCAGGGTCAACAGCACGGGACTCACCGTGGAGGGACGGTGCGTTCCCCCTTCTCCTGTCAAGAGGCCATCAAGCATCATGTGGACCCGCTGTCCCGGCCAGACAATCGGGTTCACCGGAAGCGGATTTCTGCCGACCCCACCTCGGGCCTGGACGACCTCGACGACCGAATCCAGATAGGGACGTATCGGCGCACTCCACAGGCCCCTCCCGTAGAGCAGCTTGAGGGCTTGGTGCGCACGCGCGGCGGTTTGGTCGTTCCCGTTCCAGCCCTTGAAGGCAATCTCGACCCGTACGAGCCTCCCTTTCCAGAAGACGTAGTTGATGGAACTGGCTGTCGCGCGCCCAATCTCCAGGTCGTCCTTGGGATCCTGCAGAATGACGAGTCCCTTCTTCTGATCCGGTTTTGCAGATCGCTTCAAGAAAGCCTCGATGCTCATGCCAAATTTCCGATCACGGAATCCATCCTTGGCGTCGAGCTTGTCCAGGCCATCCTGGAGACGCTGCCGAGCCTCACTCTTGGCGAAATGAGGATTGGACAACAAATCCGAGAAAAACGGGTGGGCCAGAGGGATCATCCGTTCGCCTGAGGCCGGGAGCATGATTTCGTTGGCGAAGGAATCCAGGATGGCGTCAATGGCGAAGTCCAATTTGAACCCGCCATCTTCCGCCTTCGAACCGCTGGTTTCGCAAGTCATGAAGGCGGCAATCGGTTTCTCGAAGAGGGTGATCAAACCCTCCACCGCCACGTAACCGAAAGCGGGTTTCTTGCTGAAGAGCCCCGGAAAGGTACCCACATCAACCACGCTGAGCTGGAGCTGGTACGGAGACTGGCGATCCTCGACGGCCGCAAGGCGTGCCTTCAGATGAGCCTGGAACCGCTCCGGGAGAGGCTTCGACGGATTGAAGGTGATGTACTTGACGGCGAAACCGAGGGAATGGTCGTAGTCCTCATCCTTCCAGGCGAAAGACAGCCCTTTCAGGCCCGAACCTTTGACGAGCCTCCCGTAGAGGTCCTGGGGCAAGGTCCGAACCGGGAGCTTTTCGAGGCCGTAGGCTGAATCCCAAGCAATGACGGATGGACCCGTCGCGGCGATGACCACCAGCGCGGCGGTTTGGCGAACCAGCATCTTGCCTCCTGGGTGATGGTAGGAGGCAACAGAATATCTGAAAATTTAGATATTTTTATCTGGGTTTTAGCGTAGGACTCCTCGCCCCAGGGAGTCCATGGAGAAATCGCTCGCATCCAGGGAATACCGGATTCTGGTCCAACTGCTGCGGACCACACGGAAGTCTGCGGGTGTGACTCAGATCGAGATGGCCAAGAAGCTGGATGAGGTTCAATCCTTCGTCAGCAGTTGTGAGAGAGGCCAACGCCGCCTCGACATGGTGGAGGTTTGGCGGTGGTGCCAGGCGCTGGGGGTCTCCTTTTCCGACCTGGCCACCACCTTCGAGGAGCAGGTGAAGCAACCCTGAGAATGGCCTGTACTGCGGGACCGGGTGCCCGACAATTTTCTCCCGGACCTTGATCAGGCGACCCTCGGATCAAGATGAAGGCGCCGGGCCTCAAGACAGATCCGGCGGCAGGCCACCCGCTCCTTGAAGAGGAAGCTGGTGGCGAGTACCCCCTCCAGCCGTGCCTCCAGGCGCTTCATGCTCGGAATGATTCCCTCGTAGGCCATCTGCATGGCCAACTCCCGAACGACCTTCAGGCAATCCTCCCGACGTTCGGCGGTTTCCTGTTGGCGCCAAGTCTTGAAACGCTCCGCGAGAGCCCGGGCGAGCTCCGGCTGCAAGCGGTTGAGTTCCCTGGGGGCCATGTTCAGGAGGATCCCAGCATCCACCACGGAGATCGGCGGCTTCGCCTCCAGTAAGGAGCGCATCTGGCCCTCCAGGTCGTCGATGCTGTAGAGCCTTCGCTTCTTGGTCCCGCCAACGATGCGCCGTAGCAGTGGAGCCGGACGCTGCCCTTCCAACTGCTCGGTCCCTCTCCCTTGAAGCACGAGGGCGAGCGGGACTCCGAAGGTCTCAGCGACATGCGCAGCCTGGGGAAGACTCGGGACATGGTGCCGATTGCACCAATCGCTCAGGCCCCCCTTGCTCACCGATAGCAGATGGGCCACACGAGCCCCATTCCCTTCGCCGATGACCTCGATTGCAGCCTTGAGAAAATCGGCAATTGTTCCAGCCGCACAGGTGGCCATCCCGCTTTCAAAGGCCTCGCTTCCCAGGAGGTCTGCCACGGATCTGGCGATCCTCAATTCCTCGGGATCGGCAAGCTCGACCTCGGTTTCCGGCGTCAACGAGAGATCCTTCCCGCAATGAGGGCATACATGGGGCAGGAACTTCACCTTCAAGGTCGGCAGCCTGTCCTGGGCGGTGCAGCCGCATGTGCAGACCAGTTTGGTCCCGTGCCGGGGGCAGGCGGTCACACAGCCCACCTCCCACAGGAGTTGGCCGTAAGGAACCCCCGCCTGTAGTCCCTCCCGGAGGCACAGAGGACACCACTTGTGGCCCGTCGGCGATATTCCCTGGAGACCGACCCTGCCATAGAGCGGCAACAGGGTGAGCCGGTCGAGTCCCTTCATGGAGGTCAGATCCTCCAGAATCCTGGTCCAACTCCTGGGCACTTCACCCATGCCGTTGAAGAACGGAGATCGCCAGAATCGGTCGGCCTGATTGTGCTTGACGCGATTGTTGTACCCGAGGCGGGGGACCACGAACTCCCGGGCGAGTAACCGTGGCGGCACACAATGGGAATCAGCCAGCCTCTGGAAGTAGCTGGTGAGGCTCTCCCGATAGGGCGTCCCCAGTCCCATGGGTTTCAGGGGGACCAGCTCCGAGCGTTGTGACACCGGCCAAAGCGGCGCCCCGCCAGCAATCCCGATTGCGACTCCAGCCATATCCCTACCGCTCATACCGCCTCTCCCATCCGGAGCGTGATTTCTTTGGTCTGCCGCATGGCGGCCCTAAAGGACCCGGTGCCGCTGGTCGTGTGCTGGAGCTTCGCTTCCCCTTCCAGGGTCTCCCTGAGGATCGAGTCGAGCTGGTGGGGCGAGAGCAGCCCACGCTCCAGGTGGCTCATGGACCACTTCCCGCCACTCTGGAGCGCTCTGGCAAGCCCCCTGGATAGGGATTCCTTGAGGATTCCGACGCTGCCCACACAGGCGTGCTGGAGTTCCAGGGCGTGGGATTCCAACCCCAGCTCTCCTTCCAAGGGCAGGAAGCGCCCGAATTGCTTCACGGCTCTCCTGAAGGAGGTCTCATCCGCTTCGTTTCCTGTTTGATAGCGCTGGAAATGAACGATGGCCGTGCGTCGGGCGACCTGGGCGCTCAGATGCGTAAGCGCATGGAGATCGTAGGATCCCACCAGCACCAGCTTCACACCGCACAGGTTCGCCATGGATTTCAGCGCATCCATGTGGTTCTCCAGAGTGTTGCCTTGGAGACTGCGGAGCATGTGAACCGCCTCGTCCACAATGACGACCGAGGTCTTGCGCTCCCTGAGGGCATTTTCGACGGCCATGCGCATGCCTGCGACCGTAGCGCCCCGACTCACAGGACGAACCGACACCCGGCCATTGCTGTAAACGGTCTCCTGCTTCCTTCCCATCAGAGGCTCCTGCAGGGCCTCTCCGAGCCGTTGGTAGAAAACGCGCCAGGAGAACTGACGCTCACCGACGGCAGGAGCCTCCACCTTCACCACCGGGATACTTCCCGAGTCCTCGCCGTGCTGCTGAACGTGCCGCTGGACGAGCATTTCGCCAAGGTGCTGCACGATCGTGGACTTCCCCACTCCCGTGGGGCCGATCAACAGGGTCAGCTCCGCCCCCACGTTCGGCTGGGTCCACACCTCCAGTTCTTTCATTACTTCCTGGATTCGTGGATGCATCAAGCGGCATTCGCTGAAGTATGCGAGCCGCTCGCCCAGGGGTAGGCGACAGGCTTCCTCGCGCGTGAGAGTCATGGGGTTTGGGTCAGAAGAGGGGATAGCCATCTTCGTCATCCTCCGGAAGGTTCGGATGATTCGGGGATGCAGGCTCAATCTCCAGGTGGTTGTTCCCGGTTCCGAGGACATCTGCAGAGAACGAATGGGTTTGGGCAGGGAGCGAGGCCTGGATCCCTCGGGCCTGATCCTGCCGGGGCGAACTCTCGCCCCCCAGAGCCAGGGACCCAACATCTCCCTCTTCGTCGGATCGAGCCACAGTCATGCCGAAGGCCCCATACAGCCTTCGGCCCTCCGCCTGACGGTCGAACAGCTCCCGGTCGAAGTTCTTGGGGTTCATGACATGGAGCCATTCCGCGATCCGCTCGGGCTGAAGGCCCTGGATACTCCCGCCATGCTTCTTGCGCAGTTCGTCGAAGAGGTAGCGCCGCTCCACCTCCGTGTACCCGCTCAGGAGGGGATTGATCTTCGATCTACAGGCAACCCATTGGTTCTGGAGGAGTACAAAGACCGTGCCCGGGTCCCAAGGATCCATTCGGACCTCCACCTCTGCCTTGCGGAACGTTGGCGATGCGAGAAGGTCGTTCCAGAACCAGAGGTGGTTGACCTTGACCCCACGCTGCCCATCGACGATCCGTGTCTCCCGATCGGAGGGACTGGGGCAGGTCTCGATGCGAAAAGTCTCGTCAAAACGGACCAGGCGGTTTCGGCGCTCGCCGGTTTCGAGCATCCGCGCCTTGAAATATTCCGCCGGTGACAGCCCATGGGCGGGATGTTGGGCGGCCCCGTAGATCTGGTTGAACTGGAAGTCCAATGCCCCGTGAAGCTGCGGAAGGCTCCACTCCGCGAAGTTTTCCGGCAGCACTGATTTGGTCAGGGAGCGCGGATTCTTCAGCAACTTGGTATTGCCCTTGAGGAGATGGATGAACTGAGTGTTGGTCACCCCAAAAAGGCGCTCCATCACAGTCCCGTACCTGGGTTGGCCGCCAGGCCGATACCGGAGGCTGCACCCGTAGAGTTCACAGACTCTGGCAAGGGCCCTGGAATGGAATTCCTTGCCGTTGTCCAGGACCAGCATCTCGGGCAACTGCTTGTGACGCCGCACGATGTCCCGCAGGACCATCATGCAGGAACGGTAGGAAGGCGCTTCGAAGGAGAGATAAAACCCGGCCACATCGCGGGATTCGGCATCCACGGCCAGGGTCAGCCATGGCTTCCCCAATGGTTTCCGGGTCTCGGACGAAATCAGGATGAGGTCGAGCTGGGTGTGATCGATGTGGACGTACTGGAAGGGCCGGACGCCGTGGACCGTTTCCGTGAGCTTGAGATACCAGACAATCGGCGCGGCTTGGTACGCAAGGCGCTTCCCTTTCTGGGCCCGGACGGAACGAAGGGACTCAAGCTCCTTGCTGAAGGTCTTCACGCTGCACGGAGTCTCGTCTTCCTGCAGACAGACAGCGACGAAATACCTGTAGGCCGCACGCATCGAGATGTTGGCGGGCGTGTTGAACTGTTCGCGAGCCACCTGGGCAATGAGTTCCAGCAGGCGCTGAGGGATCTTCCTCAAGCGGTTACCCCGGTCTGCCACCCTCGACGCCAAGGCAAGGTGCTGCTCAAGAGGTGTACTGCCTGCAGTGGCTATGGTTCTCCGGTAGCGCCGCAGGCTCCTGTCCGACCTGGGGACCTTCTCCGGCTCGGTCTCAGCCAGTTGCAACCATTTGGCCCGTTCAAGTGCCTCCTCAATGGCCCTGGGGGGCAGGCTGTTAACCACCTCGGCCGGGGACCATCCTTTCGAGACCATGGCGTGAATCTGCAGCCGCGCGTCCAAGTGCATCCGCGTGAGGATTGCCAGCTCAAGATCAAGAACCTCATCTTCACTCCTGAGGGTCGCACTCGTCTGTCCAACGCGCTGGATCAGGTAGCTTTTGCCATCCCAGTCCACCCTGGCACCGACTTCGATGGAGGCCACTTCCCGACCAGGCGCCTGTTCCACCCCTTCTTCCAGACGGCGATACATCTGGAGGGCCGCGGGGTCTCGGAAGACCACGACGCGATGAGTTTCCGACAGGAGATCGTTCCTGAGATCAAAGGCGACCTTCCCGTTCGCGATCGACTTGTAGACATCGTCGGCACTGAAAGTCTGCCCGGAAGCCTCAGCCCCCCCACGTTGGAGCAGGTGCAGCAGAGGAATCGCGGCCTTCTGCCGGAACTGCTCAGCGATGGCCTCCTCCCGGCACGGATCAACGTCGGGGTAACCAGGATCCAGATAGTTCGCCAGAAAGATCAGGTTCTGGATGTAGACCCGGGGGTGCTCGTCGGCAGATCGGAGACGGTAGTGGATGCCCCGCTCAGCGAGAAACGCCTCGGCAACGGGATAGCGCCATCCACCCTCATCGCGGACGAATCGGCCGGGATAACGGGTGCTCAGCCTCAAGAGACGGGATTCTTCCCGCCACTCCTCCACGAAGAATCCGTCCTGACGAATCAGTAGAAAATCCGGAGTGTGGGGGGTCCTCGATGCCTTCTGGCCCTCGGGGCCCTGCCACTTCAGGTCCAGCGTCATCGGCTGGGCATAGTATTCCAGGACTCTTTCGTCGTGCTCGTATTGGATGACCGCTGGGTATTCCACCGTACGGCTCTCGGTGTCGATCATCCGGCCCATCTTCCTGCTGACAAACCGGGTGATGACGTTGTTGCTGTTCGACAGGACCTGACGGACCGGGGCAAGGCGGCGAGCATCCTCGATAAGTCTTCGCCCTGCCGCAGGGGTCCCCAGTCGCTCAAACAGTTCGCGGAGTTCATGCAGTTCCAACATGGCCACCACCCCTCAGAGCATCCAGGCTGGCCCTGGCAAAGCCAGAACCTCAGGTCCGGCAGCCACATGACTCAAATGAACAAAACTCAAGTCGATGTTGCCGCCCAGCGATACATCTTTATAGGGTGATATGGCGGCTAACCACTCTAAAACAAACGCTAAGCGTAGTAACGGGTTGCTAAACCGCATCACCGTTTGAGGGTAGCAACCTATGCTTTCCCTCGGTCCCTTTGCTCGTGCAGCGGGACTCAATGGCGGGAAGGATGAGGGTGGTTGTACGGCTGGTCGAAAGATCCGCAATCCAGACTCCCTGTTGAATGGCCAAGGGAAATATCTGGATTATCCGATATTTGATCACAGTCAGAGGGTGCATTCCTCCCAGAACCAGAGAGGCTATAGCGCGCCTGAAGGATCAAGACCTCTTCCGCAATGGGCAACCAAGATAAGCCGCCGGATGCCACTACGATTGTGGCGTGGACGATGGGTGACCACTCATCCGCATGGAACCTCCTGGTGAGCCCAGGGGCTTAAAATGTGGCCAATGCGAGGACGACAATCGAAAGGCATGACCGTGAAGACCATCTCCCTCCGGGAGTTCCAGCGTGGAGGAGCCAAGGCGCTTGAAACTGTCGAATCTTCGGAGCCATGGCTTCTGGTAGGTCGAGAACAGGAATTCTTGCTGCTCCCACTGCTGCCGGAAACCCGTACGGCAATGCTGGACCTTGCGGAAGGCCTCGCGGCAGTGGCGGCGCTACGCCAGGACCAGGCTCGGGCCGTGGAGGCTGGGCTCGACCAGCTCACGATGGATGAGATAAACGCCGAGATTCGAGCAACACGGCAGGCAAAATGCCGGAAGTCCGTCTAGCGGGACGGCAACATCAAAACCCCAGGACCCATCTCTCCCGATGGGCCGTCTACCATAACTTGGCCGCGCGTGCTGTTTACCATAACCTGGCCGATCCGGCCAAGTTATGGTTCACGACACAGATGGCTTCGGATGTTGCCGGAAGCCGTTTTGGTGGAGGTGGCGGGAGTTGAATAGATATTATAATATCACAAAGTGCAATATGACTTGATTTGCATAACTGCATTGCAGGCAAATATAGTTGTTTTTCATCGCTTACATACGTGTATAGAAACTTCCAGGATTGGCGCCCAGAATTTTGTGTATGGATGTTGGTATGGATGTAGGATGCTCTTGCAGGGAATCCAGTATGGCCAGAAAGCCGAAGAAAACCGAAGACAACCCGCCCCAACGCCGCCCGCGCTTCACGCAGGCGGCCCTCAAGGAATGGAATAGGCCTGGCACTTACTGCGACGACGAAGGCGGCGGACTGTACCTGCAGGTCATTCAGGTGCGCAAGAAAGGGGAGCCCCAATGGAGCACCAACAGGGCCGGCGAGCGCGTCCCCGAGGTGCGGAAGTACTGGTCATACCGCTACTGGCGTCCCACAAAAGATGGCCGCAAGTTGCATGAATACGGGATCGGGTCGTTCAAGGACTACAGCTTGAAGGAAGCCCGTGGTATCGCCCAAGAGCAACGCAAGGTTCGGGATGAATTCAGGGACCCCATCCAGGTCCGGAGGAAGCGGAAGCAGGGCGTCCAGGATCTGATCCAGAACATGAAAACCTTTGAAGAGGCTGCGAACGAATGTTGGCACTCACTTCAGCCCAAATGGAAGCCGCGTCACGCTGCAGACTGGTGGCACTCACTCGAAATCCACGTGTTCCCTTTTCTCGGAAGCATGGAAATCCGGTCCATCAAGGTGACGCACGTGGAGGAAGTGCTGCGACCCATCTGGGAATCAAAAGCAGAAACGGCCAGCCGGGTAAGGGGGCGTATCGAGGCGGTTTTCAACTTCGCCAGGGGGAAGGGCTGGTTTTCTGGCGCAAACCCTGCTGGCTGGACGGGCAACCTTGATGCTCTCCTGATGGAATCTCCCCGGTTGAAGAAGCTGAAGAACCACCCTTCGCTTCCATACCCACAGTTGGCAGCCTTCATGATCGCCTTGCGCGCCCAGAGGGGCATTGCAGCACTGGCATTGGAGTTCGGCATCCTCACTGCCACGCGCTCAAGCGAAATACGGCTGGCGGTTGGCAAGGAGTTCGACTTGAACAAGGCGTTGTGGACGATACCATCCGAGCGGATGAAGGCCGGGAAGGAGCATATTGTCCCCTTGCCTCGACGCGCCGTAGAAATCCTGCGAAGCCTGGGAAATCTCAAGCCCGATGCTTACGTGTTCCCGGGCGGCAAACCCGGCACGTGCCAGTCAGATGCAGCCATGATCGCCCTGCTCAAACGGATGGACGCCAATCGCATGGCGTCAGAAGGGATCGGCTGGCGAGACCCAAAGGGGGATCGCATCGTCCCTCACGGCTTCAGGGCCACCTTCAAGACCTGGGCGGGGGAAGCCACAGACTATCCCCGTGAAGTCATTGAGTTCGCGCTGGCCCATGGCCTTCCAAACAAGGTAGAGGCCGCCTACACGCGGGCAACCATGGTCGACAAACGCCGCCCACTGATGGACGCATGGGCTGCCTTTTGCGATGCCCAGGATCAACCAGGGCCTTCAAGTCCGCCCCGCATCCGCCGTGTGAAGGTCTACGACGGACCGGAGTCGACGGTTCTGAAAATCGAGACGCCATAGATCAGCGTGGCCGGGAATGCGCACCCCGGCCACAGCCCACGATCAGCATTCAGGCACGTCCTCCGCTGGCATCCTTTCCCCTTCCAGCACCAGCGCCCACAGCGTGGCGGGATCGGCAACCTCGCTCAGCGGGACGGCCGTGGGGTAGGTCTTGTCGTCGGCATTGCCCTTCATGGTGTCCTCCGCGGCCGCCTGGCCACCCGAAGTGAAGGGACGCGCCCTCCCGCGGTCGCGGACCGGGACCGGACCGGTAGCCACCCTGGCGGCCACCGGATAGGTCGCGGGTAGCGTCGTGGGCGGGTGCCCTATGGCCCGAGCAGTGGCAGGGGGATGTGGAGGACACTGGCACGGGACACCACGTGCACTTCCGCTTCGGCGTTCATCCCCGAAGGTCTATAGGAAGACCGGTCCAGTCGGCGCAGATTCCGGGCCAGTCTATGGTGCGCTCCGCGTGCCTCGTCCATACATTCCAGAAGTCGGGGTCATCCGACTTCGGACGCTCTGCCTTCGACAGCTCGTTCATTTCCACCAGCACAGGGATCGGAGTCGCCCATCCCAGCAGAATGGCCTGACGTGAAGGCAGGCTGGGCAGTTCACGCAACAAGCCCCCAAGGTTGTCGGGGACCAGGCGACTGACCAGATCCTGGTCCCGGTCATTCACCAGCCTGTGAAGGATGAAGGTGTTGCATTGGGCCAGGATCGTCTGCGAAAGCTCTGACGGGCGCTGGGATGACAGCACCAGCCCCAACCCGAACTTCCGCCCCTCGCGGGCGATGCGTTCAAAGGCTTCTCGGCAAAGCCGCGCAGAAGACATAGCCGCTTCTTCGTCCTCAAAGCCTCGGCGAACGAAGTTGTGGGCTTCTTCCAGTACCAAGACAGTGGGAAGCGCTTTGCCGTCCTTCCGTCTCTGGCGATACCGCTGCTGCGCTTCGAAAACCAGCCGTGCCATGACGGCAATCACGGTATGGACAACGTCCGATGGCACCAGGGACAGGTCGATCACGGCCAGCGGCCCACTGCCTGCGTCATCTTCACCGATGTAGGCGTTCAGCCAGTCTTCCAGGGTTGGACCATCTTCCGGCGCGATGATGGGCCCAAGGCGTTGATCAGCCACCATCGCTCGAAGCCGAAGGCCCAGTGTGGAAATGAAGCCCGCAACCCCAGCTCCTTGTTCGGTGGCGATTCTTTCCAGGTGGTCGGCGATCCCCCGGATGGGGAAAGGAATCGGGGCGTCCTCGCTTATCGAGGAAGTGCTTCCCGCTTCCGGAATGGCATCCAGGACCGCCTGGATGGAACCCTTGATGGATTCGAATTCGGCGACCTGAAGGGGTTTGAAATACTGGCCATCACGAATCCGTCCCAGTACACGGTTGGCGTCCTGATGGACCGCCCGTAGCTGGATTTCAAGGTCGCCATCTTCTGTCGAATCCGCGAAATGCTGTGCGTCGGCAACGATGCATTCGACGAGACGACCGGCGTCCATCTTGGTCTTGAAGTCGGTTCCCTGCTGGTGGAGGGCCGCAAGCCGGACAAGGTGCGAAAACAGAAAGGCCCTTGCCTTGGCTTCGACGGGAATGCCCTCCATCTGACCGCTCTTCAGCTCACGAAGCCCTTGCATCAGCAGGGGGCGCTGCACGCCGGGCTGGGCATGGGCGACGGCTCCCCATTCGTGGCCATTCCACATCCATGCAGGAACCTGAAGTGGCCGGATGGGTGCGTCGGTTGGCGGAACCCGGAACACGCGGCAGCGGTCCCCAAGGTCCGCAAAGGCCTGGGCGTACTCCCCGTTAGGATCGAAAACGATGAATCGGGCGTTCGGATTCTGCGCCCCGTGCCCAGCCATCCGATCCTGTGCCGCAGCCAAGGACCAGCGCACCAACCCCGCCACCGTGCAGGACTTCCCACTGCCCGTGTTTCCAAGCACGGCCAAGTGCCGGCCGAAAATCTTGTCGGGGTCCACCATGATCGGAGCGTTCGCGGCCAGGGTAGAAGTGCCGATCTTGACACGGCGGTCCTCGTCCCGGGCGCCAACGATGGCCTGGATCTGATCCGGTGTAGGCATCAGAACCTGATCACCCACGGACGGGAAGGCCACCACGCCCCTGGAAAGCTCGTGCTTTACCGCTCCTGTGCGCCGATCCTTCCCTGTGGTCAGGGTGCCGATCGGGGATACCGCCATCTTCCGCAATGGGAAGGGCAGATCGATGAGACCGAAGTCCTTCAATCCAGAACGCTTGGGATAGGGCGAACGCTCGATCCCGATCCAGGAAATGTAGCCCACGGTGGCACCCGCTTCATGCGGGATCAGCACGTAAGCATTCAAACGCGGAAAAGAGGCCGGAACACCGTTGTTGAGCGCGGTGGCATGGGGTGCATCGATGTCCAGAAGAACCCGGATCTCGTCCGGCGCGACCGACTCCACGGCGCCCATGACAAGGCCGGCCAGGCGTTCCACCGGTGTAGTCATGGCTGAATCCTTGTCACGCGAAAGGGTCGTCGTAGGGACCAGCCACCGCCGGTGTCGGTTCAAGGCCAGGGTCCGCGGGTCGACGCTTCAGAAGTTCGTTCATCCGATCACTGATCGAATCGATGGCGGGCTTGGGCAGGTAATGCTCGACGAGGTTTCCGAGATCGCCAAAGTGCTTCCCCACAAGCATCGAGATCTGTGCTGGGCGATTCACGTCGCTGCAGAAGGTCTTCAGGCGGTCATCCACGCCGTAGGCAATGATCACCAGATGCGTGGACGGGATGGTCAGCATGTCCTTCAGGACGCGGTTGATGTGGTCATCCCCGAAACCGTACCCGTATGTCACAAGGACAGAATTGGGACGGCATAGGGCCGCAGCAAAGTCGCGGAACAGCTCGGCGTAGGGATAGGCAGTGGTTTCGACATCCTTGGCCGGGTTGGGATAGATCATCACCGTTTCCACGGGGTGTTCCGGGACATCCGAATGCTTCTCCGGCGCGCCGAAGGGAATGCCCTTCCGTCGGATCAACCTTGCCTTCGGGTCATGCAGCCAATCCAGAGACCCGTGCAGCTTGGTGAACCTCAGCACGCCTTCCATGAATCGGGGCTCTCCCCGAATCCCCGGCGGGTTGTAGTGCAGGTCAACTTCAATTCGGCTGGACCGGAAGACCGGAGCCAGTGCGCCGACGAAACGATCGATGATCCGAAGACCGGCTAAGTCGCAACCGTGCTCGATGACGCGATCGTAGTTGGTGGTGAAAAGGTGAAGCCGTTCCCGCGAAGCGGCCCTGCTGGCGAAGCTCATCAGGAAAGACTGCAGGTGCAGCTCCGCCAACTGGCGCGTCGTTTCCGATGCGCCCGTTGCGATACCTCGTTCGGTCGCCAGAAGGGACGCCAGGAAGCGGGTCATCTCTGCATCCAGGGCATCCCTCAGCAGCGCCGAAGCATCGGGGTCCTGGACCGCAAGGCCTTCCATCAGCGCAAGGGCGCTGCGGAACTGGTCCTCGATGTTCGCTTCGCCCCGCCCCATCCTTCTTGCACTGGCATCCGCATGGGCATCGATGGCTGCGTCGTATTCGGTTCCGAATATCACCCTTCCCATCGTCGTGGCTTCGCTACCGGCGATGTACCCCAGGGCTTGCGTGAAGCCGCTTCCGATCAAGCCGTTCAGGTGCTCGCTCTGGAACACCGCTGACAGCCACGGCTCGATACGGCGCCGGGCGGCCTTGACCACAGTATCAAGACCGTCCCCCTCCTCCGGAAGTTCGTCCCACCATTCCTGGTGTGGACCCACCACGTAGCCGTGCCGCTTCCATTCCATGCCGATTCGCCTCTCAGGTGATCCGTCTATCCGCCTAGGTCAGTTCTTCAAAAAGCTGGTTCAGTTGGGCATTGGTGGTGATCAACAGAACCTTCGCCTGAACGTCCGATCTGTTCATGTCCAGGCGGTAGTACTGCTCCGTGCCAGCAGCCGATCGCAGTTTGCGGATAAGCTCGATGCGCCCGAACTGGTGGCCGTGCTTCTTGGCGAACTCCGCCAACCCCCGGGCCTTGTCGCAATTGTCCGCAAGGCTGGAGTCATGGGGTTCAAGGATGTCGACAGCGAAGTCTTCACCCTCCTGTCGTACGACGACCAGGTCCGGGAACATGGGTTTGATCTCCCCAGCCACGGCGTAGGGGATCTCCAGGGACCAGGGCTTGCGGTCGCAGTTCCGCAGCCAACCCCGTACGGCCGGGTTGCCCAGTTCTTCCTGAAGGACTTCTCTTTCCCAGGTTCCGAGATCCGCCCTGAAGGTTCCGCCCTCCTCCAGATACAGATGCATGTCGTAGGTCGGATCGGTGGGCTTCCGTCGAAAGTCGATCGTGTCCGGCAAATACCAGGGCACGTCCGCGGGCTTGGCCGAAGCTAGGCGCCAGCGTTCGTAGTAGGCGCGCCGCACCTCCTTCAGGCCGCCAATCTTCTTCTTGAACTGGTCGTATAGGGCGTTGAAGGCGGCCTCGCTCTTCGCCATCAAGCCATCCATGGACAGGCCGTGTCGGGCCAGGACGGCAGCCTCGATCTTGACCTCACGCGGATCCTGGTCGGCATGGGCGCACCAGTAGTCCTTGTGGAGACCGTTCCCAAGGCGTCGGCCGGCCTCTTCGAAGAACCGCTCGATATCCGCGTCCGAAGCCTCGACGGTGTAGGTTCCAAGCGGCTCGGCCACCGATGCACCCTGCTGGATCCCCCGAATCGTGAGGGCGACTTCATCCAGGGCCCTCGCTTCGGAATCGAAGGTGTTGGCTGCCTTCATGGCGCCAATGGCCTCGTTCATCCATGTGACCAGCTTGGACTTGGCATCCGTCCAGGCCTCCTCCGACAGCCCATCAAGGGTCAGGCCACGGGCTAGGCCAAGGTACCGACGGATATGACTCTGCGCACGGGCACCATTGACGCGGTAGGTCGTCGTTGCGCCAAGGGCTTTGAACAGGTCCTCCATCCCGGGTCGCCGGTGCAGAATGACCAGTTCGCGCCCGGATCCCGTTTCCGTCGGGGGGACGTCCTCGACGTTCTTCAGGTCCTCGATGACCGCCTGGACAGCGCCGGCATTGAAATGGGGCAGAAATAGGTGCACGTCGTTCAGGGCGGCGTCGCGCTCGATGCGACGTGCCAGGGGCGTGCGCACCATGCGGCCCAGCAACTGAGCAATGTACGTGTGGTCCTCCGCCCTGCGGAAGGACATCATCACTTCGGCGCGGGGACAGTCCCAGCCAGTAGACAAGCTCGTCTTGAAGAAGACCACCCCAGCATGGAGGTCATCCTGAATGCGGGATGCTTCCAGCTTCCGGATCCGCCGGCCTCCCGGCATCAGGTCCGTCTCGTCGTGCAGGGCGTGTACGGGTTCCAGGGGCTCCAGCGGGCGACCGATACCCGCTTCAATCGCGGAAATGGCTGCTGCAAGGTCCGTTCGTGTTGACTGCTGCCCCGCTCGATCTTCCACCTGGACCACCAGGATGGGACGCACCGCAGCTTCATCCTCCTCGTGACAGTAGGCCTTCCAGTCATTGGCCATCTTCGCCCACCGGGATGCGGCTTCCTGAAGCAGCGTCAATTCCATAGATGTCGGGTTATCCGGATGGTGGATCAGGATGCGGTCCTTCAACAGGCCGGATTCCCGGACTTGATCTGCCGGGATCACCACCTGTTTCACGTCATGCCCGGCATTCGCACCCGTCAGGAGGTCCATGAAACGCTTGGGTGTTGCCGACACCCCGATGACCATGGGCATCTTCACCAAGCCGGTTTCGGGGTGCCCCAGCAAGAACCGCTGCATCAAGGTCTGGGCCTCCCTGATGGCGTTGGCCCGCATGTTCATGCCCCGGTGGGCCTCGTCGATAACCACGTAGAAGCGGTTCGGGATGGCCTTGGCGGTGTTCGTAAATGTCTGCCAGATGGGGTATTGCCGCCCGTCCCCTGGTTTGGTCAGAAGGGTCCCACTGCCCAGTTTGTTTGTGTTGATGAAGTAGATCTTTCCACCTTCGAGGCGATCTCGATCGAAGGTGCTTTCGATCGTCTCCAACTGCAGAAGGTGGATCCGGTCAGACATGCGCTCGATCTTGAGCTTGCTCTGCTCGTTGAGCTCCGGACTGTCCGAAATCCACAAAATCACGGCATCCGGCTGGGGCTCAAAGCCCGATGTTCCGTACAGGATGTCCTCGAACAGGGCCGTCATCATCACGGTCTTGCCGCTGCCCGTCGGGGCGGAAAAGACGACCGCCTGGGGGTTGGTTGAACTTGCGAAGGTGCTGGCTTGATGAACCTTGGTGCGGAGGGTTTCCAGGGCCTGTTCCTGGAATTCGAAAAGATGGACCTTCATGCCATGCCCCCTTCCGCCTGGCCCTTGTTGATCAGGAAGTTCTCCAGGTAGTCCCTGTAAAGCTGGGTGAAGGCAAGGTTTGGATTGGCCTCCCCAAGGTGGTCGTTCAGCTCCGCCATCATGTCCTTGAAGGCGTCCTGGTCATCCGTGACCAGGAACAGATGCGTCAGATCCTTTCGATCCCGGAGGCCCGCCACAAAGGCCGGCATGGCCGCCTCGTTCAGCAGAACGGCGAAGGTGTTGCATTCCGGGATGAGCAGGCGGGGAAGCGCTCCCGCAGGGCATTCGGGACGCGGCCCCCTTGCCCCGGCCTTCAGCCAAAGCAGCGGGAGGATCTCTCGGAAGGACTGCTTCAGGGCCACCTTGTCATGGTCCAGGAAGTCCAGCCGGAAGTAGGCCAAGTTGGCCTCAAACCCGTCTGACATCGGCCGCTTTTCATCCTCGGGGACCATCAGGGGGCCCAGGATTTCGATCGCCTTGGCCTTCAGTGCATCGAAGTTCCGCTTCACCGGGGTCACGACGTACAGGTCCGTGATATGGTCCTGGCCCTCCAGGGCCTCCAGCCAATCCTCTGCAGCATCGGGGTTGAACAGGATGCTGGCTTTGTGGTCTTCAGACACGATGAAGGGGCATTCCCCGGTCACCAGCGTCTGGGGCAATCCATCGACAAGGGCCACCACCTGCTTCTTCTTGGCGGTCGAATCCAGCATCAGGGGATCCACGAACCCGATCTGCGTGAAGCTCCGCCCCTTTTCCCTTTCGATGGTCCGGCCCGTCAAGTAGTCCCCGACCAGCACGGTTCCATCGTCACGCCGCCCCAGGATGGTGAACTTGGACCGAGGCCAGGTGACAGACCGGCAGATTCCCTTGGATTCCCATCCATCTTCACCGGGACGAATGCCTTCCGCGCGAAGGGCGGCTGCCTCTTCCGACGAGACTTCGTTGTTCGTAACCAGGATGCAGCGGCGAGATCCCCCATCCGTGGCATTCAGTAGGTTGATGGCATTCAGGGTGGTGCCACTGCCGGCAAAGAAGTCCAGCACGAGGGCGTTGGGGCGATCCCGGACCACTGCAGCAACCGCATCCCGCGTGGCATAGATGGATTTCGGGAAAGAGAACTTGCTACCTTCTCCTAGAATCGTTTTAAGAAGAGTTGAACCATAAACACCAGAATCATGAGTGCGTCGATGCCATACAGTCTTTATTGCATGTAGCGAGCTTTGATTTGGTGCATACTCTAAATCAACAACTCCTGTCATTGCGTCTTTTTGGGTGATTAGTATTTCGCCAGAATCAATGCGATCTCGAGTTCGCTTGTTTAGATATAGCAATGTCCATGTTTTTCGATTTTCGTCATATCCTCCAACCTTGACATATCCCATGGACAGCAAAGTAGAAAAAGTTTCTATACCAACCTGCCAGTTACCAAGTGATTTATCGCCCTTGATTGGCCATGCAACGGTTTTGTCTTCTGGGACAATTGGAGATTCACTGATTGGAATGGGCTCTCCAAATCCTGTCACCGATTTGTTGACTGGATCAATATATATTGGATAAAACATTCTAGGTGCATCAATGCGCCTAGAATTGTTACCTCCACGTAATAATCGCTCCCATCGGACCGTGGTTCGTTTTGGCGTTTCCTTTTCAGGAGAAAGAAGGTCGTCGAAAGATGGTGACAGCAAAACACCTTGATTAAAGCAATACATGGCGTATTCTTCTGCGCGTGCGAGGCGACCCTGTTCAACTCCCTTTTGGTTGATAACAATTGTCACGGTTTGGCGATATGTCTCTGGGAATACTGCTTCGAGAAGCATTCCCAAGTGATGCACTTCGTGTTCATCGATGGTCACGACCAGAACCCCGATATCCGGCTTCAGCAGGCGCTTGGCAAGTCGCAGCCGTTTGGACATGAAGGCCAGCCACTTGGAATGCCGCCATCCATCATTCCCGTCGACATAGTCGTTGTTGTACTTCCAGTCCCGCGCGCCGGTGTTGTAGGGCGGGTCGATGTAGATGAGGTCCACCTGACCGGCATACAGGTAGTCCAGCAACTGAAGTGCGTGATAGTTGTCCGCCTCGATCAGGGTGTGCCAAGGGGCGTCGATGGCGCCGTTCTGGACCTGACCCATCGGCACCAGGGTCGGAAAGATCGGGTCTCCGAAGGGGCGAACCACCAGCAAGTCATCCACGGCGAACTGGGCCGCTTCCCCCTTTCGGTCCGGCCTTTCGCAGGTTGCCTGTCCCTCCTGGATCTTCTTCACGACCCACAGATCGTTCAGGGCACCGGATTTCAGGGCGACACGGTCATTCCGGCGCGGCTTCGCCGACCAGACCGGCAGGCATTCGGGCAGATGGTTCTCGAAGACCAGACCGAACTTCTTTTCCTTCGTGGCCAGGTCCCACTCCGCCAGCAATCGGTCGCGAAGGGCGGGCTCGGCGATTTGTCGGATCAAGTCATGGATGGCGGCCAAGGGGGACCTCGTCAGCGGATGCAGATGCCGGCTTGGGGCAGGCTTCCCGCGATGCGGGCAACCGTGGTGATTTCCTTTCATCGTATCCCCGGGGGATCCAGGGAACTCCGCAGCGACTGCGCGCGGGCTGGTAACGGGCAGTCCGTGATCAGGACGATGAAAGGTCTCCTCAACTTTACTACCGCCGTGCCCCCTTGCGGCGTTCCAACTGCTGTCATTTCTTGGCCTGCCGCCTTCCGAAAATCCACCAATGCGAAGCCTGCACGGAAACGTTTCCGTGATCACCTCCCGAATGGAAAGGGGGCGACGATGTCATCCCGACAGGGATGCAGCGTCCCCGCGCAAGCCCCAGTGACACCCCGGCATGGGGTGACCACCTGGGCTTGCCTTCCTTGCTGCTGTCCCCCTACCCAGCAGGGTTGCTAATTCAGGGCGCCCAGGAATTGGCTTCTCACCTTGGTCCCCGACCAGCATCGGGAGCCAACAACAAGGACCAGGTGGCGAACACCTGGACGTAGGCCACGCGGCTCTGCAGGCTGAAACTGAGGCTGGGAGCTGGTTCCCGGGCCCTCGCGGACCTCGGCACGACGCATGGTCCTCGCCCATGATGGATTCATGCCACGGCGGACTGACAGCAACGAAGCCAGGGTGGTCCAGGTCAGCTTCCTGGCCCGCAAGGGGGATCTTGATGCATGGCGCGCCGAAGCCAAGCGTCTCGGCATTTCCCTGTCCCGTTGTCTGTGGCTTCGGGCCGTAAGAGCGCAAGCACCGCCCACTGATACCCAACGGGAAATTGCGGCCCAGCTCCCGCGACTCGGGATCAACCTAAACCAGGCGGTTCGGCGTTTGCACTGCGAGGGCGCTAGCGTCGAGGCCGTCGCAGAACTGCTGCAGACCGTCCGGGACCTTCAGATGCGACTGGTGGGCGCATGATCGCCGGCATCGTGAAAGGGCCGAGCTTCACGGGGTTGATTCGATACGTCTTCCTCGGCCGAGGCCCAAACCCTGAACCCCGCGGGCATCTCCTGGGCGGCACCCTGGTAGCCGGCGACGTCGACGACGCCATCGAATTCTTCGAGGCGCTTCGGCGCCTACGACCCGACCACGGCAATCCCGCCCGCCACGTTTGGATTAGCCTGCCGCCCGGCGAAACCTTGACCCCCCTGCAGTGGCTCGAAGTGGCCGAACTGCTGGCCGAACGCTTGGGGCTTGCGATGTGGATCTTGGTCGGGCATGACAGCAGGTGCCAACACGTCCACCTTGTCGGCTCGATGATCGGCCCCGATGGGACCATCGGAAATGCAACCGTTCGCCGCGAGCCACTGCGGGACTACCGAATCATTGAAAAGGCGTGCCGGACCATGGAGGTTCGGTTTGGATTACAGCGTATGCAGGGGCCGACGCGCCCCAGGACCAAGCACGGCCGAGTGGCGCAGGATCGTCGAGTCACGGTGGGCGAACAGAAAATGACTCGTGATGGCCGACAGTCCGCAAAGCAGCGGTTGTGCGACACGATCGATGCTGTGCTAGCCGCGGGCTACCAAATGGGTGGTGTGCTGCTGGAGATGATGCGGCGCGGGTATGTCCCCTACACCACGTGGCGCGACGGCCGACCGGTCGGCATCACCTGGGAAGAGGTGGCAACGGGTCAGCGATTCCGTGGGGCACGTTTGGGGGCGGCATACGGTGGCCGGCGCTGGTGGGATCGGATTGGAGGGCTCGGTAATGGGACAGGCTGCACAATCGATCTCGACGCAATCCCAGCCTACGACTCTGCGGCTGCGTGGGCTCGCATCGTACGTGGACTATCTGCGCCGGATGCCGCCGGAATGGCCTCAGGGGCTGGGGCGCCACGTCTACGGACCCGGCGCCCTTCCGCGGCCCGTTCCCGCCATGATGACGGGCGGCGTGTGGGAGCCCAGAGCCCCTCGCTGGACCGAGGCCTGGGAGTGGTTGCAGGCCCAGGGTTGGACACACCCCCAACAAATCGATCGGATGCAGACAATCGCCCAGGTCTGCGCCGAATACGGCCCACGTCCTCGAGACGCTGAAGCCGCAACAAAGCTGGACGCCCTTCTTGGGAAATGCATCATCCCTTTCGTCGATGCCTCGGCGCGCGACCTGTGGGTGTCCGACACGGAGGCAGGTCTGATCATGGTCTTTGCCACCGCCAACGACATGGGCAGGCTGCAACAGGCCGGCAGTGCCGCCCTTTGTGGTTGGCCTGGGACGCTACTGACCGCGATTGGCCCAGCCCACCAGGTCCCGGCGGACCAAGTTCACCCATGGGGCATCGCCTTCGAATCCCTTGGCTGGCTTTACTGGGCCGGATAGCAGGCAAATGACTCCCGCTCCAATTTTCTAGCCACCTCCCTATCCTGGCGGCACCAACCCGGGAGAACCCATGGACGAAGACCTGGTCGCCCCCCACCTGACGCGTGAAAGCACGACGCGCTTGCTAATCCAGGCGGCGTCGAAGCTGGCTCGCGCTGAACGATTTATCTATGCCATTGAATGGGGGCTGCCTGGCACCCTGATCCCGACGTGCCCCTGGTGCCTGCGGGGGCCTGACCAGGGACACCTGCCGCAATGCATTCTGGCCGAGACCCTGCGCGCCTCATCGCCAGTTGACGACATTGGCCCGGCGATCGCCGAGGCGCAGGCGCTGCTCCGCATGCAGCACGAAACATTCTTCAATTATATAAATGGAATTCGCCGTGAACTCGATGATTCAGAAGCGGCCCTTGCCCACGTGCGGCGATTGCTGGACCGAATCTAGACCGACAGCGATGTGCAGGGATCTGGTCATCGCTGTCGGCAAGATCCCTGTGATTCCCTTCTGAATGCCACTTGCCCCGATGGGAAGGCCCGAGCCCCCCGCTTTTGCAGGCCTGACGGGCGGATCCCCGACCCGCCCGTCCCCTGCCTGCCCCGCCTGGGTCCCTGGCCGTCGCCCCCACCCGGCAAGGGCGGCGGACAGGGACGCAGGTGGGGTGGGTCCATGACCAGCCACAACATCCCCTTACAAGAAGCAAGAAGCAAGGAAGGACTTGGACTGCTTCCGAAGGCGGTCCTGCTGCCCGCTATGCGGTCCGTCCTCCCTTTTGCAGACTACTGGTCAAGCCTGGATCCGCATCGGTATGACCTCCGTCTTTGCCTGCGTGTTCAAGGTCGCCAACCGGCTCCGGACGAAGTCGAAACCCTGCATAGCGGCGCCCACCTCCTGAAGTAGACGTCCCGACACCGACCACCCGCCGAACAGCATCCCCGAACGCCTTGGCAGATACATTCTCTCCGCCACGCCAATCGATATAGGCCAGCCGAAGATCAGTGGCAGTGCAGAAGCCCCCGCGTTCAGTTTCGGAACTGAGGAAGGTCCTGACGCTTTTGACAAGGGCATCAGCACGCACCTTTGCTTGTGCTCGCCGATCAGAAGCACCAAGGGTCGGCCACATGCCGGGCTTGCCGGCCTCCTGCCACTTGTGCAGGATCTCGTCGTCTGACCATGGGTAGGGGCAGCCATCTTCAGTCGTGCACCGAAGGTCGTAACATTCTCTGATCACCTGCAGCGTATCCGCCCAGGACAGGCCATGGTAAAGGCGAAGATTGGTCACCAGGACCAACAGAGCGCTGTGCGCTCGGTGGTGGCAGACAGACTGCCGGGCTGCATGCGACGCGTAGTAGCGGGCCATTTTGCGTCGTGTGGCCATGGTTCCCGTTGCTGGCACCCACACTGGTGGCTCTGTCGGGACGGTCAGGGCCCACGACTGCCTGTCCACCTGTTCCGCCGGGGGGAGGATCTCATCGGGAAGGATGCAGGGAAGGTCTCCGATCTGAAATGGTTCGCCGTCCCATTCTTCCCATCGATCCTCGATTCGGACCTCCAGCACGTAGTCGCTACCATCCTGATGACGGGACCCGGGCATCACCGCAAGCCACGGAGCAAGATCCCATCCGCGCCGATCGTGCACGGCTTTCAATGGGGCCGCACCCGCGACCCGGAACCAATAATGGGCTCGGTCCTGTTGGTCCGGGCGGTGCACGCGCCAGAAAAACCGAGACAGATCGATCCCAGGATGCCCCCTGTCGACGTCAAGAACTGCGAAAC
This sequence comes from uncultured bacterium, assembly GCA_964292295.1. Classification (GTDB taxonomy): domain Bacteria; phylum Acidobacteriota; class Holophagae; order Holophagales; family Holophagaceae; genus CAXYVC01. The sequence goes on along the minus strand of CAXYVC010000011.1, from coordinate 21,524 downwards.
GCTGCGGATTGATCGCGCCCAAAATGTGGGAATGGGCGACCACGCCGATGTTTTGGCCGTCTTCGAGTGAGTACTCGATTTCGGGAAGCGACCTACACAGGCATTCGCGCAAAACAGACTTCAGCCGCTTAGCCATTGGGCCTAGCCTAACCAGGGGGATGCCCGCGTCCTGAAAAGCCTTGTAGATCCAGCCATACCGCACACTGCCCCCGTTTGCAGGATGGGGCCCCCAAAGGGGCCCCATGTCAGCGTCCCGCGCGACTAGATCACTCGCGGCAACCAGGTCGGCTCCGCCGCCGCCACCAGGACCAGTCGGACCCATTCGCTGCGCTGGGCTCCAACCATGTCGGCCGCCTGTTCGACCAGGTCGGAGGTAGCCTGGGACAGGCTGACGCGCAGGGTCCCGTCGAAACGGGGGTCCCACGTCACCGATGCACCGACTGTGCGTACTGCCGGGGCCGCGTCCTTCGGCCAGATGGGCACTGGGACCATCGTGGGGATGCGGCGGGTAGGCTTGGGGCCGGACCCACGACGACGCACCCCGGCCAGGTAGGCCATGTGCTGGCGGACCAGGCTGATGGTTCCCAGCGCCGTGGCGACCAGGACACGGGTGGCCCACGCACGGGGGTCTTCACCGGTCGTGGCCAACATCGCCAGGATGGGCCACGCCTGACGGTGGGTCAGGGTGACAGCAAGGGGTGCTTTGCGGCGGTATGACATGTCTGCCTCCACGGCGAATGAGGCCTAAGCTAGGCCTGGTCAGGACATGGCAACGCCCCGGCATCGCGGTGGAGACCGATGTTGGGTGCTGCCTTCTGCGAGCCTATCCCCCCCGACCGCCAAATCCGGGATTACACAGTCTGAAAATTTTCAATGTGACCCACATCACATGCCATCTGTGTATTGGTCGGCAAAGTGCAAGTTGTGGTATGCGCGCGGCCACGCCGCCTCCGCGAAACCCACCCCCCGGCGAATCAAAGCACGCCATGGCACCAGCCCAGAACGGCATCTACAGCCCGTATGGATGTTCGTATGGATGAAGCTAGGCGCAAAAAAATAAGCCACTGCATCAGCAGTGGCTTACGTGCGGTCTTGGTGGAGGTGGCGGGAGTCGAACCCGCGTCCAAGAAGCGTGAAGAGGGAGCTCATCCACAGGCTTGGTCCGCTTGGCGTGACCTCTGCGGGGAAAGCGGACCAACCCGATCGAGGACTTTCCCCCTGGTCTCGGCCGCCCTCAGGGGGGTCGGGGCGGCCCATCCCGTCCTCCTCCGGGCAGGCCGAAGCCACCCCTCGGGAGGTTTTACGAGTCCGCTACCGGGAGATCGCGGGTGCTCGCCCACCGCTTACGCGGCGAGGGCCAGTTCGAAGTTATCGTTGGCAGTTTTCTTTTGATCGGCTTGATGAGGGGGCCAGCCGACCAACCCCCGCCTGCACTCCGCACTCCGACGTCAACCTGTCGAAACCGTGTCACCCCCTGAAGGAGCCGCCACGGGCGGCGTGTCCGCGCGTCCTGCCCCTCGAGGCCCGGATCCCGCGGGTTCCTGAGTATGGAACCCGGTTGCCCGCCATTCAAGCGCCCGACCAGGGGGCGGAGGTCCTAAGATGGACCGGCGAGGTGAACGTGGAGCGGCCCGCCGGAAGCATCTTTGTCCTCTCGGCCCCTTCGGGGACCGGGAAGTCCACCCTGGCGCGGCGCCTGGTCCAGGAGGTGCCGGACCTCTCCTTCAGCGTGAGCTTCACCACGCGGGCGCCCCGGGAAGGCGAGGTGGACGGGAAGGACTACTTCTTCGTGGACGACGCCACCTTCGACCGCATGGTGGCGGAGGGCGGCTTCGTGGAGTGGGTCCAGGTCTACGCCAACCGCTACGGCACCGGGAAGGCCTGGCTGCAGGAACGCCTGGCCCAGGGCACCGACATCCTGCTGGACATCGAGACCGTGGGCGCGGCCCGGGTGAAGGCGTCCCTGCCCGAGGCGGTGATGGTCTTCCTGGCGCCCCCGAGCGCCGAGGTGCTGGCCCGGCGCCTGCGCGGCCGCGGCAGCGAGGGAGAGGAGCAGCTGCGCCTGCGCCTGGACCACGCACGCCACGAGATGGAGCAGTACCCCCAGTACGAGCACCTGATCGTGAACGATGACCTGGAGCGGGCCTACCGGGAGCTCCAGGCGGTGGTGCTGGCCCGGCGTTCCCGCCTGGCCCGGCGCGCGGCGGAGGCCCGCGCCATCCTGGCCACCTTCCCGGACGCCTGAGCGGATCCGCCGGTGATCCCGCCACCCCCCCCCACCAAGGAACGGAGCCCCATGCGCTGGTTCGGACGCAACTGGATGTGGATGCTGGCCCTGGGGACCACCCTGGTCTACGCCCCCCTGGCGGGCCGCACGGGGGACGAGCGGGCCCGCCAGCGCAGCCTGGAGACGCTCACGGAGGTCATGGGCCTCCTGCAGCGCGCCAGCGTGGAGCCCCCGGCGCCGCGCCAGGTGACCTACGCCACCATCCAGGGCATGCTCCACACGCTGGATCCCCACAGCAACTACATGGACGAGGCGGAATTCCGCACGATGCGGGAGAACCAGCGGGGCAGCTTCTTCGGCATCGGCTCGGTCATCCAGCAGCAGCCGGACGGCATCGTGGTGGTGAGCATCGTGCGGGGCGGCCCCTCCGACAAGGCGGGCATCCGGCCCGGCGACTACATCCGCGAGATCGACGGCAAGAGCATCGACGGGTGGACGAACGAGCAGGCGGTGCAGAAGCTGCGCGGCGAGAAGGGCACCGTGGTGGAGGTGCAGATCCAGCGCCCGGGCTTCCCCGAACCCTTCCGGTTCAGCCTCACCCGCGGCGAGATCCCCGCCAACAGCGTGTACTACAGCTTCATGCTCACCCCCACCACGGGCTTCATCCACGTGAAGGACTTCGGCGAGACCACCGCCGAGGAGTTCGAGCGCGCGGTGGCCTCGCTCAAGCAGCAGGGCATGCGCGAGCTGATCCTCGACCTGCGCTACAACGGCGGCGGCCTCATGCAGGCGGCGCTGGACATCTGCAGCCAGCTGCTTGGGCCCAACCAGCTCATCGTCTCCCAGAAGGGGCGCGACGGCCGCGGGATGGGCGAGGCGCGCACCCCGGGCAGCGCCACGCTGGACCCCTTCCCCCTGGTGGTGCTGATCAACCGGAACAGCGCCAGCGCCAGCGAGATCGTGGCCGGCGCGGTGCAGGATCACGACCGCGGCCTGCTGGTGGGGCAGGTGTCCTGGGGCAAGGGGCTCGTCCAGAGCGTGATGGCCATCGGCCGCACCCGGGGCCTGGCGCTCACCACCGCGCGGTACTACACGCCCTCGGGTCGCTGCATCCAGCGCGACTACAAGCACGGCCTGGACGACTACCTGATCCCGGAGGAGAACGAGAACGGGAACGCCGGCCAGGGCCCCACCTTCAAGACGGACCTGGGCCGCACGGTCTACGGCGGCGGCGGCATCACCCCCGACCACAAGGTGGAGGCCGCCAGGCTCACCCCCTTCGTGGGCAACATGCGCTACCGCTACGGCGCCTTCTTCAAGTTCGCCGTGATCGAGAAGGAGCGCCATGGCGTGAAGCCGCAGCAGATGCCGGACGAGGCCCTGATGGCCCGCTTCCGGGACTGGCTGGCCGCGGAGAAGATCCCCATGACGGACGCGGAGTGGAGCGACCCCCAGAACCACGCCGACATGCGGGACCAGCTCGGCTACGAGCTGCAGAACATCGCCTTCGGCGTGGAGGCAGGCTTCCGCTTCCTCTGCGACCGCGATCCCCAGGTCAAGAAGGCCCTGGAGGCCCTCCCGGAGGCCCTGGCGCTCATGACGCGCGGCGCCCAGGGCAAGCCCGCCGCCTGACACCCTTCGTCCATCCAGGAGTAGGAGTTCCCATGCGCATCCCGTCCCTGGCCCTCGGCCTCGCGTCCCTCACCCTGGCGGCCCAGCGCCCCATGCAGATCGAGGACCTCTTCAAGGTCCAACGCGTGGCCGCTCCCGCCCTCTCCGCCAAGGGCGACCTGGCCTACCAGGTGGGCGTGGCGGATCCGGAAGCCAACCGCATCACCACCCGCCTGTGGTTCAAGCCCGCCGGGGGCGAGGCCCGCAGCCTGGACCTGGGCCCCGGCAACCAGGCGGGTCCGCGTTTCAGCCCCGACGGCACCCGCCTCGCCTACGAGGCGGGGGGCCAGGGGTGGGGGCTGGACCTGGCCCCCGGCCAGCACCGGCAGCTCACCCCCCTGGGGGGCGGCGCCCCGGGCCCCCTGTGGAGCCCCGACGGCACGCGCATCGCCTTCACCTCCGCCACCGTGCCCAGCGGCAGCGAGGCGGAGAACGCGGCCTACCTCAAGGCCCAGGCCGCCCGGAAGGCCACCGGCCGCGTCTACGACACGCTGATGTACCGCCACTGGATGGAATGGCGGGATCCCCGCCAGGTGAGCCACCTCTTCGTGGTGAAGGCCGACGGCAGCGAGGCCCCGAAGGACCTCACCGCAGGCCTCCGCGCGGACGTGCCCACGCCCGCGATGGTCTCCACCGGCAACGGCTACGCCTGGAGCCCCGACGGGCGTTTCCTGGCCTTCAACAGCCAGCCCGACTTCGCGATGGCCACCAGCACCAACGGCGACATCTTCGAGGTGTCGGTCGAGGGCGGCCCCCTGCGCAAGCTGAGCGACAACCCCGCCATGGATGCGGACCCGGCCTACGCGCCGGACGGCCGCACCCTGGCCTGGCGCGCCCAGCGCGAGCCCGGCTTCGAGAGCGACAAGTGGGAGCTGTGGGTCTACGACCGCGCCGCGGGCAAGGTGGTGGCCACCACTCAGGCCTTCGACCGCCAGGTGGGGGCCTTCGCCTGGGCGGGGAAGGATCTGGTCTTCACCGCCGAGGACCGGGCGCGGAACCCCCTGTGGCGCTGGGACGGCCGGAACGCCCCGAAGGCGCTGACGCCGGGCCTGCACGTGGACGCGTTCACGCTCTCGCCGGACGGCCGGAAGGCCCTGCTCCAGGTGAGCAGCCTCGCCGCGCCGCCGGACCTGTACGCCCTGGATTTGGGCGGCGGCAAGCCCGTGCGCGTCACCCGCCACAACGAGGCCCTGGAGAGGGAGCTGGGCTCCCCCCAGGCGGAGGACCTCTGGACCGCCGGGGCTCCCGGCCCCGACGGCAAGGCGCCCCAGGTGCACGCCCTGGTGCTCAAGCCCGCCAACTTCGACCCGACCAGGCGCTATCCCGTGGCCTTCATCCTCCACGGAGGCCCCCAGGGCTCCAACGCCGACCACTGGCACTACCGCTGGAACGCCCAGGCCTGGGCGGGCCGCGGCTACCTGGTGGTGGAACCGAACCCCCGGGGCTCCACGGGCTTCGGCCAGCAGTTCACCAACGAGATCAGCGGCGACTGGGGCGGCCGCGCCATCCAGGACATGCTCTGCGTGCTGGATGCGGCCCTGAAGCGCTACCCCAACGCCGACCGCGACCGCGTGATCGCCGCGGGCGGCAGCTACGGCGGCTACGCCGTGAACTGGCTGGCGGGCCACCACGCGGACCGCTTTGCCGCCTTCGTGAGCCACGCGGGCATCTTCAACGCCCTCTCCATGCAGCTCGCCAGCGAGGAGCTGTGGTTCCCGAAGCACGAGTTCAAGGGCTTCCCCTGGGAGAGCCCCGAGACCAAGGCCCTCTGGGAGCGCAACAGCCCCCACAACGCCGCCGGCGCCTTCTCCAAGCCCATGCTCGTGGTGCACGGCGAGCTGGACTACCGCGTGGCCTACACCGAGGCGCTCCAGCTCTACAACATCCACCAGCTGCGCGGCATTCCCAGCCAGCTCCTGGTCTTCCCCGACGAGGGCCACTTCGTGGCGAGGCCCGCCAACGCCAAGCTCTGGCACGAGACCGTCTTCGCCTGGATCGACCGCTGGACGAAGCGCTGAACGATGATGCGGTTGCGGTCCGCCTTTCGCTGCAGCTGAAAGGCGGGCCGCGGGCTTCAGGCTCGGCGACTGGCTTGATCGGGACCAGACCCTGCGCCGCAACCGTGGGAAGGTCCGCCTCGATCAGGGGCACCCTGTCGAGCCCAAGCACGCAATCCGGGCTGAATCCGCCTCCTACGCCTTCAGGTAGGGCGCCAGGTAGCGCCCGGTGATGCTGGAGGCGCAGCGGGCCACCTGCTCGGGCGTGCCCTCGGCCACGAGGCGCCCGCCCTCGGCGCCGCCTTCGGGGCCCAGATCCAGAATCCAGTCCGCCGTCTTGATGACGTCGAGGTTGTGCTCGATCACGATCACCGTGTTGCCCTGCTCCACCAGACGGTCGATGACCTCCAGCAGCTTCTGGATGTCCTTCAGGTGCAGGCCCGTGGTGGGCTCGTCCAGGATGTATACCGTGCGGCCCGTGGCGCGCTTGCTGAGCTCCTTGGCCAGCTTCACCCGCTGGGCCTCGCCGCCCGACAGGGTCGTGGCGGCCTGCCCCAGGCGCACGTAGCCGAGCCCCACGTCCACCAGGGTCTGCAGCTTGTTGGCCAGGGTGGGGATGGGGCCGAAGAGCTCATGGGCCTCCTCCACCGTCATGGCCAGGACGTCGGCGATGGAGTGCCCGTGGTAGTGGACCTCCAGGGTCTCGCGGTTGTAGCGCTTGCCCTTGCACTGCTCGCAGGTGACGTAGACGTCCGGCAGGAAGTGCATCTCGATCTTCAGGAGGCCGTCCCCCTCGCACTTCTCGCAGCGCCCGCCCTTCACGTTGAAGCTGAAGCGCCCCGGCGTGTAGCCGCGGGCCTTGCTCTCGGGAAGCTGGGCGAAGAGTTCCCTCAAGGGCGTGAAGAGGCCGGTGTAGGTTGCGGGGTTGCTGCGGGGGGTACGCCCGATGGGGGCCTGGTCGATGTCGATGACCTTGTCCACCAGGTCCAGCCCCTTGATCGCCCGGTGGGGGCCCACCACGTGGGCCCCCCGGTGCAGCTGGTTGGCCAGGGGCTTGGTGAGGTTCTCCTTCACCAGGGTGCTCTTGCCCGAGCCAGAGACGCCCGTGACGCAGGTGAAGAGCCCCACGGGAAAGCGCGCGTCCAGGTCCTGCAGGTTGTTCTCGCGGGCGCCTTCCACCTTCAGGTGGCCGCGGCTGGCCTTCCGGCGCGTGCGGGGCACGGGGATCGTGTCGCGCCCCGAGAGGAAGCGCCCGGTCACGGAGTCGGGGTTGGCGGCCACCTGCCCGGGCGTGCCCTCGGCCACCACGTGTCCGCCGTGCTCGCCGGCGCCGGGGCCCAGGTCCACCACGTGGTCGGCCTCCTGGATGGTCTCCAGGTCGTGCTCCACCACCAGCACGGTGTTGCCGAGGTCGCGCATCTCCTTCAGGGTGTCCAGCAGCTTGTGGTTGTCCCGCTGGTGCAGGCCGATGCTCGGTTCGTCCAGCACGTAGAGCACGCCCTGGAGCTTCGAGCCGATCTGGGTGGCCAGCCGGATGCGCTGGCCCTCGCCGCCCGAGAGCGTGGCCGCCGAGCGGTCCAGGGTCAGGTAGCCCAGGCCCACGTCGTCCAGGAAGCCCAGGCGCTCCTGGATCTCCTTCAGCACCTTCTCCGCGATCACCGCGCCCTGGCCCTGCAGGCCCAGGGCGGCGAACCAGGCCCGCGCCTCCCGCACGCTCCGGGCCGTCACCTCCGCGATGTTCATCCCGCCCACGAAGACGCTCAGCACTTCGGGCTTCAGGCGCGTGCCGCCGCAGGCTTCGCAGGGCACCACGCGCATGGACTCCTCCATCTCGGCGCGGATCTCCTCGCTGCTCGTCTCGCGGTAGCGGCGCTCCAGGTTGCCGATCACCCCCTCGAAGGTGTGCATGAACTCGTACTTGCTGTGCCCCTTCGCGTAGCGGAAGCGCATGGTGCGTGCGCTGCCGTGCAGCAGCACCTCGCGGATCTCGGCGGGGAGCTTCTTCCAGGGAACATCCAGGCTGAAGTGCAGCTTGTCCGCCAGCTGCTCCAGCATCTGGGCGCGCCAGCCGTCCTCGGACACGCTCTTCCAGCCGCTGGCCTGGATGGCGCCCTGGCTGATGCTGAGCTCGGGGTTCGGGACGATCAGCTCCTCCGCGAACTGCCGCTTGAAGCCGAGCCCGTCGCAGGCCGGGCAGGCGCCGAAGGGGCTGTTGAAGGAGAAGCTGCGGGGCTCCAGCTCGGGCAGGCCCAGGCCAAAACGGGCGCAGGCCTCGTGGTTGCAGGCCAGCTTCGTGCTGAAGAGCTGCTCCTCGCCGCCCAGGTCCACCAGGGCCGTGCCTTCGGCCAGGTTGCAGGCGATCTCCAGGCTGTCCGCCAGGCGGGTGCTGATGCCCGGAGCCACCTTCAGGCGGTCGATCACCACCTCGATGCTGTGCTTCTTCTGCTTGTCCAGCTCGGGCAGGCCCTCGGTGAGGTCCAGCAGCTCCCCGTTCACCCGCGCACGGATGTAGCCCTTCTTCACCAGGTCCTGCAGCATGCGCTTGAACTCGCCCTTCCGGCTGCGCACCACCGGGGCCAGGATCTGCAGCCGCGTGCCCTCGGGCCGCGCCAGGATCTGGTCGGCCATCTCCTGGATGGTCTGGCTCTGCACGGGGCGGCCGCAGGCCATGCAGCGGGGCTCGCCGACCCGCGCGAAGAGCAGGCGCAGGTAGTCGTAGATCTCCGTCACCGTGGCCACGGTGGAGCGCGGGTTGCGGCTGGTGGTCTTCTGCTCGATGGAGATGGCGGGACTGAGACCCTCGATGCTGTCGACGTCCGGCTTCTCCATCTGGTCCAGGAAGAGGCGGGCGTAGGAGCTGAGGCTCTCCACGTAGCGGCGCTGGCCCTCGGCGTAGAGGGTATCGAAGGCCAGGCTGGACTTGCCCGAGCCCGAGATTCCCGTGATGACCACCAGCTGGTTCCGCGGGAGCACCAGGTCGACGTTCTTCAGGTTGTGTTCGCGGGCACCGCGGATGGTGATCTGTTCCATGGCCGAACCTCGGGATCCAGGTTACGCGAAAAGTTCGCCTGTCTGCAGGCCCGGATCGGTCCTTGGATGCGCCTAGAATGCCTGGGATGCCCTTCGCCGCTCCCAGCCTCCCGCCGCCGCGGAACGCCGCATGAAGCTGCGCCCCCTCGCAAGGCTCCGGCGCGCCCTGGCGTGGATGCGCAGCCTCCACGCCAAGCTCTTCCTGGTGACCGCGCTGCTCACCAGCTTCCTCACGGTGATGGTGGCCCTCACCATCGTGCGCAACAACCGCCGCGAGTTCATGACCGTGGGGAAGAACCTGGCGATCCAGACGGCCCAGGCCGTGAGCACGGAGATCCTCCAGCGCGACCCCCGCCTGGAAGACCCCCGCACCATCGAGACCATCCTGGCCAGCCTGGCCAGCCGGAACGGCTCCATCTTCCAGATCGACGTCTTCGAGCGGGTGGGAAAGGACGAGCTGCTCCTCAAGTGCACCTCCCTGGAGGACCCCCAGGACGTGATGGCGGGCGACGGCCTCGCCTCCTACCTGAAGGCGCCGGGGCCCCAGGCCGAGCTGGTGGAACTGACCACCGGCACGGAGGCCTGGAAGGTCTACCTGCCCATCCAGCGGAACGGCCGCCCGCCCATCGGGCTCATCCGCGTGTACTGCGACCTGGAGCGCTGGGAGACGGTGTGGCGCAAGAACATGGAGCGCACCTACCGCCTGCTCCCGCCGGTGCTCCTGGGGGAGTTCATCCTGCTCTGGCTCATCCTGGGCAGCCTGGTGGACGACCCCATGCGGGCCATCACCCGCGCCATGGGGCGCCTGGAGAGCGGCGACGCCAGCGCCCGCGCCGCCGTGAGCCGCCGGGACGAGCTGGGCCAGATCGCCACGCGCTTCAACCTGATGGCCGACCAGCTGCAGCGGGCCGCCACCGAGCGCGAGGCCCTCATCGAGGAGATCCAGGGCTTCAACGCCACCCTGCAGACCCGCATCGAGGCGGCCCTCCAGGAGCTCCAGGACAAGAACCAGGAGCTGGAGCAGCTCATGGAGCGCAACGCCCTGCTGCGGGAGGAGCTGGGCCAGCAGGAGCGCCTGGCGGTGGCCGGCCAGCTCACCGCCGCCTTCGCCCACGAGGTGGGCACGCCCCTGAACCTGGTGAACGGCCACCTCCAGCTTCTGCGCGCCCAGACGGACCTGGGGGAGCGCACCCGGGAGCGCCTGGACACCATCCAGGCCCAGATCGAGCGGGTGGGCGATATCGTGCGCCGGCTGCTGGGCCATACCCGCCGGCCGCAGATCCACCAGGAGCCCGTGCCCCTGCACGCCCTGGCCGCCGACCTGCAGCGCCTGTGGGCCCCCAACCTGGCCACCCACCGCGTGAGCTTCGCGCTGGACGCGCCCGAGGACTGCACCCTGTACGTGGACCGCAAGCAGATGGAGCAGATCTTCATCAACCTCGTGAACAACGCCGTGGACGCCATGCCCGAGGGCGGAGCCATCCGCCTGGAGGCCCGGCCCGACGCGGAGGCCCCGAGCGGCACCCTCCGCTGGCGCCTCAGCCTGTCGGACACGGGCACCGGCATCCCCGCCGAACTGCTGCCCAAGGTCTTCAAGCCCATGTTCACCACCAAGCCCGAAGGCAAGGGCACGGGCTTAGGCCTCGCCATCGTGCGCGAGATCGTGCGCAACCACGGCGGCGAGCCGCAGATCGAGAGCGTGCTGGGCCAGGGCACCACCGTGCGCTTCAGCCTGCCCGGCATGCCGCGGCTGGAGGGCCTCGGCTGAGGTGCCTATTGGCTCCCCAAGGCGGTCTTGGGGTTCGTGTGCAGCTGCTCCCAGCGGCAGTCCATCATGATGATGAGGACTTGTCTGGGGGCGAGCGTTCCAGAGCGCCAATCCTGGTCCAGTGGAAAGGTCAGGAAGCGGGCTGGCTGCATGGGCGTTTCAAAACGGAGGACGACCAAGTCCGCCGTTCGGCGGGGGATGGTGCCCTTCACCCAACGCCGGTAGGCCACGGGAAGCACCTGGGGCGGAACCGCTACGACCCCATTTTTGATGGTTGGCACGGGTACGCCCTCGCCGCGGGTCATGGCGGCCAAGCCTGCCTTGTGGGGCCCGGTCCAGACCAGCACGCGCGTGGACTCCGGAAGACCCGTGACGGTCACGCGGAGCCGCACCTTGCCGTTTCCAGTCCGAGTGGGGGTCTCCCACAGGAACAGGATGGCTAGGCTCAGGACCAGCAGCCCCGCCCACAGGGCGTAGCGCATCCGTTGGCGGCGATCCTTGGGTGAAGCCGGGGATCCCATGGCCTACAGCTGCCCCACCACGCCGGGCACGCGCTGGAGGGCTTCCCTTAAGGGGCGCTCCGCCGCGTCGTCGGGCAGCGTCACCCAGAAGGTGTAGCTGATCCAGGCGCCCTTGCGCTGCTCTGTGCGCGCGCCCGGCTCTTCCGCTCCCTGGCCCAGGTGGGCGTGGATCACCTCGGCCAGGGCTTCGGCCCGCAGGGTTTCCAGGTGCCCGAAGACTTTCATGGGCACGCGGCAGGGATAGACGACCTCGGGACGGCGGCAGGACTCCATGGGGACAGTGTACGCACAGGCCGCGCCCTGGCGGCTCTCACGGATATTGCTAAAGTACAGGCATACATCGGAGGTCCCATGCCCCGCGCCCATCGTTCCCACGGTTTTTCCCTGATCGAACTGCTGGCAGTGGTTGCCATTCTTGGGATCATCGCGGGTGTCGCCGTCCCCTCTTTTCTGGGGCAGCGGCGCCGTGCCCGGGTGGTTGGCGATGCCCAGGCCAACGTCCAGGTGATGCGCATGATGCTGGAAACCCGTCGTGCTGACAGGGGCACCTTTGCGCCTGCGGGCACCTACACCTATACGGCCAACGGTACGCGCCCTGATGCCGCGACGGATCCCATGCCCACCTTCGCGCCCAAGGGCAACTCTAAGATGGATTTCGAAGTCAAGGTTCTTGAGGGCGGGGTGACCTACGAAATGACCGTCAAGGATCCGAGTGCCGGCAATGCAACGGTGCTGACCTGTGATCAGAACGGGAAAATTGTGTTAGATGCATCTTATAATAAGTAGATGTTGGTGGTTTTACCCTGCTGACTGGTTTGGTTCTCTATATACAAAGCGACATGGCAAAGTGGTTGCCATGTCGCTTTGTTGTGTTGCCATTCCGTTTTTAGAAAAGCATTTCGATTGCTTTCTTCTGTTTGCGGAAATCTGATTCGCTGATTGTTGTTTCTGATACAAGCGAGTAGTTTTTATAGTGGCACTTTTGGGCTCCGCCTTGCTGTAATGGTTTGAACGTGTATAGGTTTTCCCCCTCGCCATAGGCGACCGATGCATCTTGTGCGCGCTCTTCTGCTGTTCTGGAATATTCTGTGAACCAGATCCCATTGGGGGCTAGATAGGTGTTAACTGCAAGACCTTTTTCGGGTTCAACTTTAAATGGAAGTGGATCCGGTCCAAAGGCGGAAGTTCCAACGCTATGATAACGGATGGGGGCTTTAGGATGGGAATTTTCAAAAAAAGCACAATCGAATGTTCGCCCCTCAAGGATTTCTCTGATGCCATCGCGGATGCCAAGAAGGCTTGTTGTTATTTCCCTTGGCTGTAACCCTGAATCGTTGGAAAATCCTGGGCCAGAAATCATCATCGAAGCGCGACATTCCCAAGGATCCAGGTTGAAACCGTGTACGCCTTGAAGCTGAAATCCGTTTGAAACATTGTGGAAACGCTCTCCATGGTCAGAGAATAACACCCTGACTGCACCTTTATAGAATGGGTCTTGGTCGAGGTTGTTCCAGATCGGAAGCCATGCATGCAAAATGCTGTTCATTCTAATATTGTAGGCGGTAAATGGGTTGATGCGTGAATCGTATTGCGTTATGTCACTTTTCTTGACCTGCAAAATGTGACTAAGTGGTTCAAGCCTTTTGGGTGATAGCTGCCACCATTTCTTGATTTGCCACAGCTCGTTTTGGGTCAGAAAGATGGGTTGGTGGGCAAGACAAGAATGAAACATTACCCATCCGCTGCCACGCCCAAGGCGCAGCGATTCCTTGAGCCCTGCATCCATGCGGGCCCAAGGATTGGTAGTTGGGAATGGCTTGAACCAATTTTCCCAAACGGCGTATAAGGGGAAACTCGATGCGAGGTTTGAATTGACGAAGTTTTCCCAGCCCAGCGCTGGCATGAGTGCATCGTCTAGATACATGGGGCGGCCAGCTAATCCGATGGTGCCGCCATCATCAATATAAAACCGAGGTTTCATCCCTTTGTCTGTAGCCTCCTTCAGCAGAGAAAGACCCTGGGGCTGCAGGAATTCCTCTCTGGCGGGGGCAACATGGCCGATGGTGTAGACCATCGGGTCTCCGCCCCAAAGGATGTGCCAAAGCATGCGTGTTGCAGGAATGGGCGTGTAGGCGTTGCGATAGGGAATGCCCTTGAATGGGTGGGCTTGGGCCAGAAAAACGTCCGAGCGTAGTCCGTCGACTCCCAGCATGAGCACCCGGCAGGGCTGGGTTCCGCCTTTGGCGTCAGGCAGGGGACGGGGCAGAATCTGGGGCGCCAAGGCCATGCTGGACCATGCCAGGAGCCAAAGCCCCAGGACGGTCATGCGCCGCCTCCAGAAATGCGTTTGGGTCCACAGCCAATAACACGGGTAGGCAAGGGTCAGGAGGGCCAGCAGCGGGAACAGCAGGAAAAACGGGAGATTACGCAGGATGGGAATGGTCCAGAGGGTGGAGGGCACCTGCCACCAAAGGACAAGGTGAACCCACAGCAATGCCGAGAGTCCAAAACCCAGGGCTTCGCGTCCCCTCCACGCCCGGTACCAATCCCGGCGGGCCAGAAGGCCTGCGCCCAGCGTGAGGGCCCAGGCCGCGATGCCAGCCCCGAAGTAAAGGGGGAGGAGAATGCGCAGGGCGTAATGGATGCCGAAGGCCTTGATGGGCTTGTAGCCGAAGGACTGGCCAAGCCAGCTGGCCAAGCCAGAGGTGGCTGACGTGTAGCGGAAGTAGGCGGCGACGGCGAGCAGGAGAAGGAAGGCTGGACCGATGGCGATCAGGGCGAGCAGTCGGGTCGGGCGGATACGTTGTGCAGTCATCGGTGGTGCATCTCCAACCAAATGATCTTGGCCCCAAACACGATGGGTTTGCAGCCGGGACAAAAAAAACGGGGGGAGTCCCCCCGTTTTTTTTGCGATTCTCCCGCTTTCCTACTCGATGGCCGTGGCCTTGGCGACCTTGGTGGAGCCGTTCACGGCATTGTCGACCAGCACCGCGCCGTAGATGAAGCCAGGCGTTCCGTTGCCAGGGTAAGAAACGCCGAAGACCGCCTCGCCCTTCTTGGTGGCCAGGCCCTTGGCTGCGGCCACAGCATCAGTCTGGGTCGTGGCGTCACCCGCGGTAACCTTGTAACTGAAAGCGGGTTCCGCAGGATTCCAGGGGTTCATGTCCGCGCCGCCGGTGTTCTTAAGGTAGTTGCCCAATGACGCGGTGATCGCAGTACTCGCAAGTCCCGACTCCTTCAGCTTGTCGTACTGGCCGACCAGATCGCTCACGCGGCCCGTCATGTTGGTGATGGCCGTCTTGTCGCGGGCACGGGCGCGCTGGCTCAGCAGGGCGGGAATGGCGATGGCGCTGATGATGCCGATGATGGCGAGCACGAGCAGAAGCTCGATGAGGGTGAAGCCGGACTGCTTCTTCATGGCGTACCTCCTAGGTAAGGGCCGGGCCGGGTATTTCAAGCACCGTGCCAAGGGATGGAAGGCCCCCAGCATGAGGCGAAGTGCCGCCAGCCACAAGAGGGAAGGGCCGCATCTTCGTGACACATGCGCGTGGGGCGTCATCCCGATGACGCATTGCGTCCATCCCGGGCCCTCGCCCATAACCCATCACCCCCGAGAAGGCCCACGGGTCGGGTCGCCGTAGTCCACCCCAGGGGAAGCTCTTGGAGGCACCCCATCCATCCATTCCCGAACCTTTTCCATGTCGTGGCCGGGGACCCGGCAGTGCCGGCGGCGCCTCGCCATGCGACACAAAAGATTCCCAGCCACATCGCGGGACATGCGAAGGTCGACCTTCCCGCCTTCATGGACATTGCACCATTGGTCTTTTGGAAGCGAAGGCTGAAAACCCTTGGGCATAATGATCGGCGAGGGAATCATGGGTAAAGGCAGGGCATGGCATTGGGGGCTGATCATGGCCCTTCTGGGCCTAGGGATATGGGCTTCGATCCTCTCCATGGTCCGCATCTATCAAGTGGACGAATTACAGAACCTCGCCATGGCAAGAATTGCTGCCCTGCATCTCGAGGGGCAGTTCTTCACCAATGCCTTGGTCTGGATGATGGGCCCCCTCACCTGGATCACCCGAAACGCCGGTTCGGCAGAGGCCATGCTTCAAGGCGGGCGACTGGTCTTCCTGGCGGTCTATGTGACGAATATCGCGCTTATTGCCCTGAACGCGGGGGTTCGGCTCCGCTCCCCCTTGATGGCAGTGGCACTGTTGGGTGCTGCCACGCTCGCGCCCTTGTGGGATTACGGGTTTGAGGTGCGCCACGACAACCTCATCCTCTTGGGCCTTCTGTCCATCTGGTGGCTGGGCCGGTCCAGTGGTTGGGGTGCCAAAGCCTATGCCGTCATGGGGATTTTGGCTGTGATGCTCGTGTTTGTGGCCTTCAAATCCTTTGCCTACGTCGGTCCCATGACGATTGCCTTCCTGGTCATCCCTCCTCCCCACCATGGCAAAACCAGAATCCGGCTGCTTGGAGCTTGGTTGGGCGGAGCTCTTTGTGGTGGGTGCCTCGTGTGGATGGCCTATGCCGTCACGGGGCTCTGGCCTGCCTTCGTGGCAGGGATGCAGGGTGGTGTCGCTGCGACAGGGAGCGGCTCCCGCTTTAGCTGGACCTTCTCCCTCGGGCGCCTCCCCCTCCAGATTCCCCTCGTGCTGGGGCTCTCGGCAGCAGCCCTGGGCGAATGGCTGAACAGGGTCTGCAAGCAAGGTCGTGCAGCACTTTCATGGAGTGGCGATGCGCCTGAAGTCTTCCTCTGCCTGGGGTCACTCTTCGTCCTCTGGGTGAATCCCACTCCCTTCCCCTACAACTTGGTCAACCTCGTTCCGTTCGCTTACATCGCCGGTTTCCGGTTTGCGCTGCCCTGGGCGGTGCGGGCTTGGGAGGTCGGAGCGCCTAGGGCCATCCTCCTGGGGCTCCTTGCCTTCGGGCACTTCGGGCCGTTCTTTGCGGCCACCTTGAGGCATAACGACTGGACCAACACTCGGCAAAGAAGCCTGATGCGGTTGGCGGAAGCGATGACGGATCCCGCCACTGACCGGGTATACGATGCGGTCGGCATGGTGCTCACCCGGGCTTCCATTGGCTACCACTGGTATCTGCACAGCCTCAATTTGGAGGCATTCGCCCAAGGGAAACGCCCCTCTGTGTCCCAGATGATTTCGGAGCGTCCCGCTGCAGTGGTGATCCCCAACTATCGGACCGACTGGCTGCCTGAGTCAGAGCGGGCCTTTTTGGCCGAGCGCTATATTCCCCTCGCCGACGATTTTTGGGTGCTTGGCGGATGCCTCCCCGCAGGCGGAGGAACATACCTGGTACGGCACCCTGGGCGGTACATCATCCTCGGGATTCAGGGTGGCAAGGTTGCGCCCATTCAAGGTGGGACCGTTGCCGGTCAGGGGATCCCGGGTGGTCCAATCCACCTTGCAGCGGGCCCGGTGGAGGTGCGCTCCCCCTCGGGAGTTGTCCCGTTGGTGGTCTGGGTCGGCCCACATCTGGGTAGCCTTCCCCAGGTGGGGCCGGGGGACCACCAGCGGCTTTTCGTGAACTGGTACTAACTATGGACGCGTCCTCCCGGAGCCCCTTGGTTTCGGTGTGCATCCCTGTCTACAACGGGGCTTCGCACCTTGAGGATGCGTTGCATTCCGTATTCAATCAGACCTTTGCCGACTTCGAGGTGATTGCCTTTGACGATGGATCCACCGATGGCAGCTGGGGGATCCTTCAGCGCCAAACCGATCCCCGTTTCACCTGTTGCAGAAATCCGAGCAACCTGGGGCCCCAGGGGAACTGGAACCAGGCCCTTGGTGCGGCCCGGGGGCGGTATGTGAAGCTCTTCCATCAGGACGATCTGCTGAGGGGGGACTGCCTAACGAGACAGGTCGCCGCGCTGGAGGCTCATCCCGACGCGGTATTCGCATTCTGTCGGCGCGACATCATTCGGCATGACGGACGGAAGCTCTTCAGCCGCGGGGCTCCATGGGCCGACGGCCTAGTCGCGGGCTTGGCCGTTGCCCGTGCCTGCGCATTGCGTGGCAGCAACCTCCTGGGAGAGCCCAGTGCACTGCTCATGCGGTCTTCCGCAGTGAAGGCCACTGGGGGCTTCGATGCCAGCATCCCGTACCTGGTGGATCTCGATTACGGTCTTCGCCTGATGGAGCACGGGCCGGCCTGGTACGACGACTGCGCCCTGGTTTCGTTCCGGGTGTCGAAGCGCCAGTGGAGTGCAAGGATCGGCATGGGGCAGGGGGCGGAGTTTGCTGCCTTCATGGGGCGCCTTGCCCAGGGCACGTTGCGGGGGCGGCCGGTCACCCTTGCCATCGGCCGGGGCATGGGCCATGTGCAGGGCGTCCTGCGCTCCCTGCTGTACCGGTTCATCTGAGGAAAGCCATGGCTGAACTGGTCCCTATGCATCTGACCCTGAACCGCCTAGTGCGGTTCGGCCTTGTTGGCAGCCTGAATACCGCCGCTGCCTACGTTACCTTCGCCGTCCTTCTGCGGGCTGGGGTTCACTTTGCCACCGCAACGCTAATCGGGAGCCTCGTGAGCATGCTGATGGGGTTTTGGCTCCATGGGGCAATCGTCTTCCGGCATTCGGGAGAGGGGAGGTTTCTCCGTTTCCTGGCGATCTTTCTTGCGATGTACGGGCTCTCGATTGCGATCCAGTGGCTGGCACGGCACTGGATGAACGGATTCCTCGCTGGAGGGGTCGCCGCGCTCGTTACCATACCCTTCTCGTTCGTTCTGAATGGCAGCCTCGTTTTCCGCCCGGACCATCGAGGGGAAGTCCCCTTGAAGCCCGGAGAATGTCTCATATGCGGTGGCCGGGATCTTGCACCGGCCCTTTCCCGCTGCAGGGACCTCTACCTCGGCATGCCCGCCGTGGTGGACTATGGGCGGTGCCGTGGGTGCGGGCTCACCCAGCAGGTTCCGACCCCCGTGGCGACCGACGGATTCTATCTGGACTATCCCATCCACGTGCCCAAATCCCGCGCCTTCTCCCTGGGGCGGAAGCTCCTGATTCGACGGGTCTACTATGATCCGGGCCGAGGGGATGCTGAAAAGACCCTGCTCGACTTCGGGTGCGGCGATGGCTCCTATCTGGAGTCCGTCGCCGGGAAGGTGGCTGTCCGACTGGGTTTCGAACCGACAACGAGCCAGGCGGAGGCGGTGGCTGCTCGGCTGGGTATTCCCGTGGCAAGTGCCTTGGCCGACGATGCAACGGTACCCGATGGCTCCGTGGACATCATCACCTCCCATTTCGTCCTGGAGCACCTTACGGATCTCCGGGGCACCTTCGCCTACTGGCATCGGAAACTGAAGTCCGGGGGCACACTCCATCTGGCGGTCCCCAACATCGATTGCTTGGAAGCTCGGCTCTTCGGCAAGCACTGGCATGGCCTGGATGCGCCGCGTCACATCAGCTTCCCTTCGAAAGAAAACATGGAAATCTTGGCTGGCATGTCCGGTTTCTCTGTGGTTCGCCACGGGAATGGCCTGTTCCCCAATACCTGGGCTGCAAGCCTAGTGGCCGCCGCCCTGGGCAGGCACCAGCAGACGCTATTCCTGCTGCTGATGCCGATTGCCTTCCTGCTTGCGCTCATCATGCCGCAGTCAACCGCCGTTTATGTGCTGAAGAGGGACTACTGATATGGCTGCACCGTTCAGGGCATTCCGCCCGCTACATCCCCTGAGCCCCCTCCGCCCCGTGACCCACGGGATGCCTTGCAGTTGTCCCCCATCACCTCTCGACACCAGGCCCACCACATGAACCAAGCATCCGTTGTTTCTGGCCCTGCCACCCTGGCCGTGTCCGTGGTTGTGCCTGTATACCAGGGGGAGTGCACGCTGCCGTGTCTCCTTGAAGAGCTGGCCATCCTTGCGGAAGGTGCCATTACCCCTGGGGGCAGAACGTTCCGGATTGTGGAAGTGCTGCTCGTGAACGACGGAGCGATCGATGGTTCCACGGGTGTCATGCAGGAGCTTGCGGAGATGTACCCGTTTGTGCGCCCCATTTGGCTTTCCCGCAATTTCGGCCAGCATCCTGCCACCCTGGCGGGAATGGTCAGCTCCACCGGCGACTGGATCATCACCATGGACGAGGATGGGCAGCACGATCCCGCCTGCATCGGCACCCTTCTGGACAGGGCCCTGGCTGAGGGTGCCCAACTGGTCTATGCGAATGGCCTCAATCCCGCTCCCCACGCCTTCTGGCGGAACTTGGCCAGCCGGGCTGCCCATATCCTGGGAAGGCTGCTTGTGGGGAGTGTGGCATTCCGGGAGTTCTCAAGCTACCGCCTTGTCAAAGGTGAGATCGCGCGAAGCCTTGCGGCCTACTGTGGGCCCGGGGTCTACCTGGATATCGCCCTCAGCTGGGTGGTGGGTCAAACGGCCTACTGCAGGGTGCTGCTTCGGGAGGAACGGGGGCGCGCCTCCGGCTATTCCCTCGGGCGCCTGGTGGCTCACCTTTGGCGCATGATCCTCACTGCAGGCACGCGCCTCCTTCGCGTCATAGCCCTTGTGGGGGGCCTTTCCATCCTGGTCTCCCTGGGGATTACGGCCTACGTGATCTACGCCAAATGTGCGCACCAGATCCCCATTCAGGGGTGGACCTCGCTGGTTATTGCGGTGTCCATGTTTTCTGGCCTGATCCTCTTTTCCCTCGGTGTGATCGCGGAATATCTGGGGATGACCCTCACCATGGCCTTGGGCAAGCCCCTGTATCTCATGGTGTCCCGGCCGTCGGGACATCGCCCGTGAATCGTCCCCTCGCTTGGGTGCTGGGGGCGGGGGGCCTCTTGGGGCGGTATGTCCTTGCGGCCATGGATAGTGATCCTTCGGGACCGGTCCCCTGGCGCAGAGGTCCCTCCGGCATCCCATGGGAGGATGCCGCCTTGGCTCGGACCACGCTTGGGGAACTCGCCGCTGCGTTCTTTGCGGAAGTGCAGCGGCGGGACTGCGAGTGGATGGTCCTCTGGTGTGCAGGTGCAGGCATCGTGGGCACGGGCAACGAAGCATTGGCGCGCGAAACGCGATATCTTGCGCATCTCCTGGAATTCTTGGGGCAGGGGCTGCCGAAAGCGTCCGGCCGCATCCTGCTGGCCAGCTCTGCGGGGGGCGTCTTCGGAGTTGGGTCGGGCCAGCCCCTCACGGAGCGCTCGGCCTGCCACCCCGTCTCGGAATATGGACGCAACAAGTTGGTTCAGGAGTCCCTTGTCCGGACCTGGGCGAGTGGTCGGCCGACGGTTTCCAGTCTCGTAGCCAGAATCTCCAATCTCTATGGGCCTGGGCAGCGGCTGGACAAGCCTCAGGGCCTCATCGCCCACATCTCCCGAAGCATCCTCGACCGGACCCCCATTCGTATCTTCGTTCCGCTCGATACGTTGCGGGACTACCTGTATGTGGAGGACGGCGCGGAGATGCTTCTAGCGGCGCTCCGGCGGCTGGGTGCCAATCACCGGGAGGATGTGGTCAAGATCTTCCATTCCGGCCAAGTCGCCACAATTGCCGGCGTGATGGGAATATTCACCCGCCTTGCCCGGGGGCGGGCGAGGATGATCTGCGCCTCAAGCCCAACGGCGGCGCTCCAGCCGCTCAGCCTGCACTTCAGGTCCGAGGTCTGGGCGGACCTTCGACCCTTGCGGCCCGTGGGCCTGCCAGAAGGCATTCAGCGAGTGCATGGGCATCTGCTGAATGCCTTCCAGGCGGGTGAGCTGCCAGGGCGTATTTAGAATGTTTTAGCTGCCTCTGGACTTTGGAGTTTTTCACCGCAAAAGCGAATATGTCTCTTGTTTGCAACAATGGTGTCGTGTTTTTGTCGAGCTTTCCGGGCTGCTTGAAATCTATGGTTCTCGTCTTTTGGAAAGGTACCAAGTAATGTTCGAATCGTCTATTGAAGCACTTTTAGTGCCTGGGAGTGCCTCTGTGTGCAATGGAGATGCGACATCCAGTTGTCGCTGTCAACGAGGTTGTTCGGCCTTGAGATCGGGGGCTGTGGGTCCGCCGATCCCCGCATTCCGATCCCAGCCATCTCGCCTCCCACGGAAGATGTGACAGGGTGAAGTTCTGATTGAGTGAGTTAAGGATTGGCATCGCGTGGCTTGCATGATGCGACGTGCGGGTGGCTCACAGATTTAGGACGTCAGCCCCTCCACCACCCTTCTCGCCCCTGGATGCTTGGAATCGAGCTTCAATGCGGCTTCGGCTGCAGCCTTGGCCTCTTCCCTCCGCCCCAGGGCCTTCAGGATCTGGGCGCGGCGCCAGTGGGCGGCAGGGGGGCCGCCGCTGCCGCCTTCCATGGGGGCCTT